>DAIUEP010000068.1:0-8701 GCA_036845065.1 Xanthobacteraceae bacterium
GCGGACAGGTTCGCCGTCCCGTCGACATAACGCTTGGTGTCGTCGAAATAGTGCCCGGTCTGCGGATCGATGCCCTTCACGGCGCCGACCATTTCCGAAGCAAACAGGATGTTGTCGACCGGCACTACCTTGGTGAGGAGATCGATGCCCGGCTGGTGATACACGCAGGTGTCGAAGAAGATGTTCTGGCCCATGATCTCGGCGAGCTCGGGCTTCTTGTTGTCGAGCGCGATGCCGCGGAAGCGGCCCCAGTGATACGGCACCGCGCCGCCGCCATGCGGGATGATGAGCTTGAGCTTGGGGAAGTCCTTGAACACGTCCGACAGGATGAGCTGCATCACCGCCATGGTGTCGGCATTGAGATAGTATGAGCCGGTGGTGTGCTGGGCCGGATTGCAGCAGCCCGAGACGTGGATCATCGCCGGCACGTCGAGCTCGATCATCTTCTCGTAGAACGGATACCACCACTTGTCGGTGAGCGGCGGCGCGTTGAAATAGCCGCCCGACGGATCCGGATTGAGATTGCAGCCGACAAAGCCCAGCTCCTTGACGCAGCGCTCGAGCTCCTTGATCGAGCTGGTCGGCGACTCGCCTTGCGTCTGCGGCAGCTGGCACACCCCGATGAAATTCTTCGGGAACAGCGTGCAGACGCGATGAATGAGGTCGTTGCAGATCTGTGTCCATTCCTGGCTCACCGCGAAATCGCCGACGTGGTGGCCCATGCCGGAGGCGCGCGGCGAGAAGATCGTGAGGTCGGTGCCGCGCTCGCGCTGGAACTTGAGCTGCGCGCCCTCGATGCTGGCGCGGATCTCGTCGTCCGACATCTTGAGGCCCGCCCGCGGCGGCAGTGCGGTCTTGTTCTTGACCGCCTCGGTCTGGTCCTTGCGGAAACGGTGCAGGTCCTTGGGTTCGGTCGTGTAGTGGCCGTGACAATCGATGATCATGATACTTTCACTTCGTCCTTGCTAGGCTGGTTGCGAGGCGCCCACGGCTGATGTCGATCCGATCAATCTCATGCGTGAATGAGATCCAGGCGTTTCTCAATTCGGTCAAGACGCCCGTCGATTTGGTCGACGCGCCGGGTCTGGCTTGCGATTTGAGCCTGTAGATGGCCAATCTGAGCCATGACGTGTCCCATCGTAGCCTCGAACGAGGTGATGCGTGATTTGACCTTGGTCACCTCGGTTTCCAGCTTGTCGACAACGCGCCGGATGTGGCGAAGGTGTTCAAGGATGATGTTGTCAGGTTCGTCTGCCATGGGAATTAGTCTACCGAATTCGAAATCTCGTCACCACCCTACCATTTGCAGCCCCAGAAGGGGTACCGCCAATCCCCTTCCCCATTGTCAAACCTTGATATTCCGCGCAAACACTGGTGCCCCGTTTTCGAAGTTCGTGATACATCCCAGCACACTCTGACACGAACTTCGAAAACAAAGGGGCATCAGCAACTCTATGATTCTAGTGCCGCTTTCGATTTGAAGTTCCTAATCGAGTTTGCTGAAGATGGCGTAGGAACTTCAAATCGGCGGCACTAGCCGCGCAGGCTTCCTTCCGGAGGCTCGTGTTGTTTATAGTCGCGGCGCAAACGCGCCAAGGGGGAGAGCATGGCCGAACTACCGCGTCTCAATAGCGTGATCAAAGCCCTCGAGTCGGGCAAACCGACCTTCACCTCATTCTGCCAGGCCGATCCCGAGACCGCGATCGCGATGGCGACCGCCAAGTACGACGGCATCGTGTACGAGATGGAGCACAATCCGTGGGACATCCGGGCGCTGCGCGATAGCCTGCAATACATGCTCAACCGCGGCCAGATCGCCAAGTCGGGCTCGGTCGCGCCGGCCGTGACCCCGATGGTACGGATCCCGCCAAATGGCGCCGAGAAGGCGCAGTTCCACGCCAAGCAGGCGCTTGATCTGGGCGCCTACGGCATTATTTGGCCGCACATCTCGACGGTCGAGGAGGCCTACAACGCGGTCGCGGCCTGCCGCTATCCGCGCCTCAAGGACAAGCCGCTCTATGAGCCGCAGGGCATCCGCGGCGACGGGCCGACGCAGGCGGTGCGCTACTGGGGCGTCTCGCAGCAGGAGTACTACGACCGCGCCGACGTCTGGCCGCTCAACCCGAAAGGCGAGATCTTCGTGATCCTGATGATGGAGGACACCCGCGGCATCGACAATCTCGACCGCATCCTCAAGGAGGTGCCTGGCATCGGCGCCGTCCTGATCGGCGAAGGCGACCTCTCGCAGGAGCTCGGGCTTCCACGCCAGTACGAGCACCCGGAGGTTCTCAAGTGGATGGCGCGCGTTGTCGACACTTGCAAAAAGAACAACGTCGTAGTCGGCCATCCGCACGTCGATTCCAACAATGTTGAGCGCATCCTGAACGAGGGCTATCGGTTCCTGATGGCCGCGCCGGTGCGCAGCTATGCGGCGCTCGACAAGGGATTGAAGCTGGCTGGAAGGGGATAAGAGAGCGAGTAGCGAACGGCGAATAGGGATAGCGAGCGAGCAGAAGGCAGCGAGTTGTTGCCAAGGGTTTCGCACTTCTGCACTATTCGCTACTCACTATTCGCTATTCGCCCTCAATGCTATTCGCCCCTCCCGCGCACAGGACGGCCCACGTGCGGCTGAACGTCTATCGATGGCGCACGCTGCTGCTTCGCACCGCGGGGCCGCTGGCTTTCTGGAGCCTGCGGCGCCTGCCGCTGTGGACCAAGTTCCGCCGGATTCCCGGCGGCTACCAGACGCGCACGTGGTTCAAGCGCGCCGTGATCGTGTCGGGCGCCTTCGAGGCGATGCGGCAGCCTGCCAAGGACCTCGATCTCCTCGCGGAGGCCAAGGCGCGCCCGCCAGCGTAGCTATTCGACATAGCTACTCCACCTTGATCCCAGTGAGCCGCACCGCCTCCGCCCATTTGGGCGCCTCCTCGGCGATCATGGCGGCGAATTCCGCCGGTGAGGACACCAAGGGCTCGATGCCGAGCTTGTCGAGCGCCGCCCGC
The DNA here is from genome assembly GCA_036845065.1 of Xanthobacteraceae bacterium. Taxonomy (GTDB): domain Bacteria; phylum Pseudomonadota; class Alphaproteobacteria; order Rhizobiales; family Xanthobacteraceae; genus VAZQ01. The sequence continues at coordinate 3,003 of DAIUEP010000068.1, forward strand.
GTCTCTGCGGAACGCAAGCCCTCGTTGATGGTCGCGTTGAGCCTCGCCACGATGGCGGCCGGCGTCCCGGCCGGCGCCACGACACCGAACAACGTGTCATACGGCTTGTCCATGTAGCCAAGCTCCAGCATGGTCGGGACGTCCGACAAGTCGGCCCAGCGCCGCCCGCTGGTCACCGCCAAGGCGCGCACCTTGCCGCCCTGGATGTGCGGCAAGAGCACCGACTTGCCGTTGATGGTCATGTGGATCTGGCCGGCGATCAGGTCCGCGATCATCGGCGCGCCGCCCCGGTAGGGAATGTGCACAATGTCGGTGCCGGATTTGATCTTGAACATCTCGACGGTGAAATGCGGGCCGATGCCGATGGCGTTGCCGTAGTTGAGCTTGCCCGGATTGGCCTTGGCATGGGCCACGAGCTCCTGGACGGTCTTCACCGGCAGGCTGGGGCCTGCCACCATCACCAGCTTGTCGACCACCGCGGAAGCGACCGGAGCGAACGCCTTCATGGGATCGTAGTCGAGCTTGTAGAGCACCGGATGGGTGCCGAAGGTGCTGAGCGACCCGATCATCAGCGTGTAGCCGTCGGGTTGAGCCAGCGCCACCTGCTTGGCCGCGATGCTGCCGCCGGCGCCGCCCTGGTTCTCGATGATCACCGACTGGCCGAGGCCAAGCTGCAGACGCTGCGCCACCAGGCGGGCGGTGGTGTCGGTCGCGCCGCCGGCAGGGAACGGCACGATGAGCTTGATCGGCTTCACCGGATAGGTTTGAGACTGCGCGACGCCAGTCATCGCGATCGACGCGGCCACGATCAGCAAGACCAGAATGCGTCCACGCATCATCGCATTCTCCACGTCATGCCATCCACTCATGGGAGCTACGGCTCCGCCTTGATCCCGGTAATGCGCACGGCCTCGGCCCAGACCGGGGCCTCTTGCGCGATGATGGCAGCGAACTCAGCCGGGGTCGTGATTTTCGGCTCGATGCCAAGCCGGGCGAAGCTCGCGCGCATCTCAGCCGAGCGCAATCCGTCATTGATCGCCGCGTTGAGCCGGCCGATCACGGCGGCCGGCGTTCCGGTGGGCGCGACAATTCCGAACAAGGTGTCATAGGGCACGTCCATGAGCGAAGCTTCGACCAGGGTCGGGACCTCCGGCAGCTCCGGCCAGCGCTCAGCGGCGGTGACCGCCAGCGCCCGCGCGCGACCGGTCTGGACGAGCGGCAGCAAAATCGACTTGCCGGTCATGGTGAGGTGAACCTGGCCGCCGATGAGATCCGAGACGATCGGGGCGCTGCCCCGGTAGGGAATGTGGACAATGTCGATTGAGGCCTTTCGCTTGAACAGCTCCATCAGGAAGTGCGGGCCGATCCCGATCGCGGCACCGTAGTTGAGCACGCCGGGATTGGCCTTGGCGTAGCGCACGACCTCCTGCACCGTGTTGGCAGGCAATGCCGGTCCGCCCACCATCAATTGCTTGTCGACCACCACGGTCGCGACCGGCGCGAACGCCCTCACCGGATCGTAGTCGAGCTTGTAGAGGACCGACGCCGTGCCGAAGGTGTTGGCAACGGCGATCATCAGCAAGGTGTAGCCATCCGGATGGGCGGTCGCGACCTGCTTGGCACCGATCGTGCCACCGGCGCCGGCCTGGTTCTCCACCACAACGGGCTGCCCGATCCGCGCCGATAGTCCCTGCGCCACCACCCGTGCGGCCGTGTCGGTCGGGCCACCGGCGGGGAACGGTGCGATGAGCCTGATCGGTTTTTCCGGGAAGGCTTGTGCGTACGCGGCAGTTGTGGTGCCGATCGCCAGCGCGACCACGAGTGCTCGTCGCACGCAGATCATCCTGGCCTCCATCCGGTCAGTCGCATCATATCATCCGCCCGCCCGACCAGTGCCGCCGATCTGAAGTCTTACAACGCTGGCAGCGAATTCGGTTAGGAACCTCAAATCGAAGCAGCACTAGAATCGTAGACTTGCCCCGTTGTTTCCGAAGCTCATGTCAGAGGGTGCTGCAACGACTCACCAACTTGGGAAACGGGGCACCAGGCCGACCGAAATACCACGCATACCATTTCCGCGTGCGGATGACGCATCGTTCACGGTCTGGACTCTTTCAGCCTCGACAGGCTTGGAGTTAAAGTCAAATGATTCGTCATCCAGAGTGATTCGTCAGCCAGAGCACACAGGCGCGCCGCGCCTGTAGCCCGGGCGTGGAACCGGCGTGCCTAGTGCACGCCGGCCTGATGCGGTGGGGCAAGCGGGAATGCCGGATTTTATCCGGGCCACCGGCGGTGGCTTGCGAGCTCAGCCGCCGCAAAGCGGTTTCCGCGCAACCGTCGCGGCCATCCTCTGCGCCTGTGGGGTGGACGCCGTCCATGCCCAGGCGGCGGACGAAGCCATGCTGCGCGCCTCGGCGCTCAAGAATTCCAATCTCGACCCCATCCTTTCAACCGTCGTCCAGTTCGACCGACCTGAGCTCATTGCGATCGCGCTCACGCTTGGAATTCTCTGCTTTGCGGTGGTGACGTCGATCATGCTGGTGCGCACCAGCCGCCGTCTCGCCGAAACCGAGGCTGCTGCCCGCGACGGGATCATGGCGGCCCGCGCCGAAACCGACCGCGTCAACGCACTGCTGCGCTCGGACCCGCAGGTGCTGGTGGCCTGGGCCGCGGCCGCCGACAAGCCCGAAGTCATCGGCGACACCGCGCTGGTCACCGGCGATCATGCATCGCACCGCCTGCTTGCCTTCAACGCCTGGCTCTCCCCCGACCAGGCGCGCGCCCTGGAGCGGCTGGTCGCACAACTGCGCGCGCGCGGCGAAGGCTTTGCCACGACGGTGACCACACGCAACGGCCGGCCGATCGAGGCGGAGGGCCATGTCATCGGCGGGCGGGCGATCCTGCGCCTCAAAGACGTGAGCGGGATCAAGCGCGAGCTTGCCGAGATGACGGGACGCTTTCACAAGCAGATGGAGGAAACCGAGTCGTTGCGCACGCTGGTCGAAGCGCTGCCATTTCCGATCTGGGCGCGCGACGAGGCCGGCAAGCTCATTGCCGCCAACCTGGCCTATGCGCGCGCGGTCGACGCCCGCGACAACATCGAGGCCGTGAGCCGCGGCATCGAGCTGTTCGACCGGACCGCACGCGAGGAGCTTTATCGGGCGCACGAGGCGGCCAAGCCCTACACAGGCCGCCTGCCCGCGATCGTGGCGGGCGCGCGCCGGACCTTCGACGTGCTCACTTTCCCGACCCGCCGCGGCAGCTCAGGCATCGGCATCGAGGCCACCGAGGCCGAATCCCTGCGCGCCGAGATCAAGCGCATGACGCAGGCGCATCGGCGCACGCTCGACCAGCTTCCGACCGGCGTCGCCATCTTCGGTTCCGACCAGAAGCTCGCCTTCTACAACTCCGCCTACCGGTCGTTGTGGGATCTCGACGCCGCCTTCCTCGACAACGCCCCCTCTGACTCCGCTGTGCTGGAGCAGTTGCGCGCCGCCCGCAGGTTGCCCGAGGAGCAGGATTTCCGGCTCTGGAAGACGCAACTGCATGAAGCCTATCGGGCGCTCGAGCCCAGGGAATTCACCTGGCATCTGCCGGACGGACGGACGCTGCGCGTCGTCACCACGCCCAGTCCCGAAGGCGGTGTCATCTACCTGTTCCAGGACAACACCAAGCGCCTCGACCTCGAGCGGCGTTACGATGCCATGCTCAAGGTGCAGGGCGAGACGCTGGACAATCTCAGCGAGGCGGTCGCGGTGTTCGGCAGCGACGGGCGGCTGCGCCTGTTCAACCCCGCCTTCGCGCGCATGTGGAAGCTCGATCCCTCGGCGCTGCGGGAGCATCCGCACATCGAGGCGGTGATCGCCTGGTGCCACGCGCTCTCCGGGGAGAACGTCATCTGGTCGGCGCTGCGCACCACGGTAACGGCCATCGACAATCGTGACCCGGTGTCCGGCCGCATCGAGCGGCGCGACGGCAGCGCCGCCGACTGCGCCACGGTGCCGCTGCCGGACGGCGCCACGCTGGTGACCTTCCAGGACGTCACCGACTCGGTCAATGTCGAGCGCGCGCTGCGCGAGCGCAACGAAGCGCTGGAAGAAGCCGACAAGCTCAAGGTCGACTTCGTCCACCACGTGTCCTACGAGCTGCGCTCGCCGCTGACCAACATCATCGGCTTCTCGCATTTCCTCGGCGATCCGATGACCGGCCCGCTTACCGAGAAGCAGCACGAATACCTCGGCTATATCCAGGTCTCGACCAATGCGCTGCTCGCGATCATCAACAATATCCTGGACCTCGCCACCATCGACGCCGGCGCCATGAAGCTCAATCTGGGCCCGGTCGACATCCGCAAGACCATGGAGGGCGCGGCCGAAGGGGTGCAGGACCGGCTGGGGCAGAACGGCATCGCGCTCAACATCCGCGCCGCCCCCGACATCGGCAGCTTCGTGGCGGACGAGCGGCGGGTCCGCCAGGCGCTGTTCAATCTGCTTGCCAACGCGATAGGCTTTTCGCCAGCGGGCGGGGCCGTTACGCTGTCCGCCCAGAGGCTCAAGGATGCCGTGGTGTTCTCGGTCACCGACCACGGCCCCGGCATCCCGCCCGACATGAAAGACAAGGTATTCGATTGGTTCGAAACCCACTCCCTCGGCTCACGTCATCGGGGCACCGGCCTTGGCCTCTCGCTGGTGCGCTCCTTCGTGGAGCTGCATGGCGGCTCGGTGACGCTCGATTCGGCGGTCGGCCGCGGCACCACCGTCACCTGCGTGTTCCCGCTTGGACAGGGCGGGGAACGCACCGCGGCGGCGTGACCCTCGATGGGGATGGCCGCCACGGCGGGCGGCCAGCGGTGCCGGAATGTCCATGCTGCTGACCACCGGCCGTTCGAGCTTCTCGGTGGTGCTGCCTGACGAGGAGGCCACCCGAAGGCTGATGATCGACATCGCGGGCGCGCTCAAGCCCGGTGACGTCATTACCCTTTCGGGCGATCTCGGCGCCGGCAAGACTACGTTCGTGCGCGCACTCATTCGCTATCTCGCGGGCGACGAAACGATCGAGGTGCCGAGCCCGACCTTCACGCTGATGCAGGCCTACGATCTGCCGCAGTTTCCGCTGGTGCACGCCGATCTCTACCGCCTGGCGGGCGCCGCCGAAATGTCCGAGCTCGGCTTCGACGATCTGCCGCAAGACGCTGTCGTCATGATCGAATGGCCGGACCGGGCGGCCGACTCGCTGCCGCCGGACCGGCTCGACATCGCGTTCACGCTCGCCCCCAAGCTCAAGCTCGAATTCCGCCACGCGCGCGTGACCGGCTACGGCAGCTTCGCGGCGCGGGTGGAGCGGATCGCGGCGGTGCGCCAGTTCATCGCCGAGAGCGGCATGAGCGAGGCGGTGCGCCGGCGCATGGCGGGCGACGCCTCGACCCGCATCTATGACCGGCTGCAGCTTGGCGGCAAAAGTTTCATCTTGATGAACTCGCCACGTCGTCCCGACGGCCCGCCGGTGCGCGACAACAAGCCCTACAGCGCCATCGCGCATCTGGCCGAGAGCGTGACGCCATTCGTCGCCATGGCGAAGGGGCTGCGTGAGCTGGGGTTCTCGGCACCCGACATCCTGCACGCCGATCTCGAGCAGGGGCTGCTGCTGATCGAAGACCTGGGCGACGAGCGCGTGGTGACCGGCGATCCGCCGGCACCGAT
>DAIUEP010000068.1:8801-17742 GCA_036845065.1 Xanthobacteraceae bacterium
GATGCCCTGATGGGCCCCTCCGGCTACGATCTCGCCTCGCTGCTGCAGGATGCCCGCATCGACGTGCCGGAGGAGACTGAGCTCGCCCTCCTCGGCCACTATGTCCGCCGCCGGAAAGCCGACGGCTCGGTGTTCGACGGCCCCACCTTCATCAAGAGCTATGTGGCGCTCGCGGCCCAGCGCGCCAGCAAGATCCTGGGGATTTTCGCCCGCCTCGACGCCCGCGACGGCAAGCCGCAATATCTGCGACACATGCCACGCGTATGGGGCTATCTGCAGCGGTCGCTTGCCCATCCGTCGCAGGCCACGCTCAAAGAATGGTATAGCCGGCACGTGCCGGCGCTGAAGACAATCTGATCTCCGGGAGATGGACTTGCCCTCGTCGCACGCTGCGCCACGCACCGCCATGGTTCTGGCCGCCGGCCTGGGCACCCGCATGCGCCCACACAACGGTCAGGTCCCCAAGCCGCTCGTAACGGTCGCCGGCAAGGCGCTGATCGACTATGTGCTGGACCGCCTCGCCGATGCCGGGGTCGAGCGCGCGGTAGTCAACGTGCACCATATGGCGGACCAGATCGAGCATCACCTGGCGTCGTGCAGGCGCCCGCGCATCGTACTCTCGGACGAGCGGGCCGAGCTCCTGGGCACCGGCGGCGGCGTGATCAAGGCTATGGCCGAGCTCGGCGACGGCCCGTTCTTCCATGTCAACTCCGACACCATCTGGATCGACGGCGTGGCGCCCAATCTGACGCGGCTGGCCGATGCCTTCGATCCCGCCCGCATGGACGGGCTGCTTCTGCTCGCGGCGGCCGCAACCAGCATCGGCTACACCGGCCGCGGCGACTTCATGATGGCGCCGGACGGCCGGCTTGCCCGCCGCGGCGAGCGCCATGTCGCACCATTCGTGTATGCGGGCGCCGCGATCCTCACGCCGGCGTTCTTCGCGGGTGTGCCGGCAGGCCCATCCTCGATGTCGCCCTTGTTCGACCGCGCGATCGCGGCCGGGCGGCTGTTCGGGCTGCGGCTCGAGGGCGTGTGGATGCACGTGGGCACGCCCGAGGCGGTCAAGGCCGCGGAAGAAGCGATCGTCGCCAGCGCGGCGTGAGCCGCCAGCCATTGTGCGTTGGGGGAGCCTCCTCCCTCGCCTCGCGGGAGTGGCAGCACTTTGCGGCGAGGGAATCGCGTAAGATCAAACGATGTCCGCCGGTAGCCCCCGCGTCTTCACCATCGAGGCCTCGGCGCCGTTCGTGCCGACGCTCATTCGCGCGCTGATCGATGGCAGGCTCGGCTTTGCGCCGGCGCGCGATCCGCTCGCGCTCGCTCCCGCCACGCTCTACCTGCCGACCCGGCGCGCCTGCCGGCTGGTGCGGGACCGCTTCCTCGAGATCGCGGGCGGCCGCGCCGCGATCCTACCCCGCATCGTGCCGCTCGGCGACCTCGACGAGGACGAGATCGCGTTCGCGCAAGCCGCCAGGCCGGAGGCGTCCGTGCTCGACCTGCCGCCCGCGATCGACGGGCTCGAGCGCCGGCTGCTGCTGGCTGAGCTCGTCACCCGCTGGGCGCAGTCGCCGGCGCTGCGTGGCGATGGACACGCCCCGCTCGTCGTCACCGGCCCGGCCGCCGCGCTGACGCTCGCGGACGATCTCGCGCGCCTGATGGACGACATGACCACGCGCCAGGTGGCGTGGGAACAGCTCGACGACCTGGTGCCGGATCGGTTCGACCAGTATTGGCAGCTCACGCTGCAATTCCTCAAGATCGCGCGCGAGGTCTGGCCCGCCATTCTCGCCGAGCACGGCGCCATCGAGCCGGCGGCCCGGCGCGACCTCTTGATCGCGGCCGAGGCCAGGCGGCTCGCCACCATGGTCGACGGACCGGTGATCGCCGCCGGCTCCACCGGATCGATGCCGGCGACCGCCGAGCTGATCGCGACCATCGCGCGGCTGCCGCATGGCGCGGTCGTGCTGCCCGGCCTCGACACCGAGCTCGACGATCCGTCCTGGGACATGATCGCGAGCGACGGCGACGGACACGCGGCCCCCGGCCATCCGCAGTTCGCCATGCAGGCGCTGCTCGCGCGCATCGGTGTCACGCGCGAGGCGGTGGCGCGGCTCGCACCGGCCAGCGGCAGCGGGCGCGAGCGGCTTGTCTCCGAAGCATTCCGCCCGGCCGCGGCGACCCATCTCTGGCGCGAGCGCGTCGCCGAGGTGGCCTTCTCGGCGCATGCCGACAGCGCGCTCGATCAGGTGTCCTCTATCGAGGCCTCCCACCCCGAGGAGGAGGCGCTGGCGATCGCGATCGCGTTGCGCGAGGCGCTCGAAGAGGAGGGCAAGACCGCCGCCCTGGTCACGCCCGATCGCGCGCTGGCGCGGCGCGTGCTGGCGGCGCTGGCGCGCTGGAGCGTTGCGGTCGACGATTCCGGCGGCGACGCGCTCACCGACACGCCAGCCGGGGTGTTCGCGCGGCTTGCCGCGCAAGCCACGATCGAGGGGTTCCCGCCGGTCACGCTGCTGGCGCTGCTCAAGCATCCGCTGTTGCGGCTCGGTGCGCCGGAAGATAGCCACGCGCGCGCGATCGGGGCGCTCGAGCGCGCGGTGCTGCGCGGGCCGCGACCGCGGCGCGGCACCGACGGCCTTTGCCATGCGCTCGCCGCGTTCCGCACCGAGCTCGGCAAGCTTAGGCGTGGCGAACGCTGCGACCTGCATCCATCCGATCCGCGCGTCACGCTCGCGGACGCCGACCTGCAGGCCGCGGACAATCTCCTGATCGAGCTCCTCTCCGCGGTCGCGCCGCTCGAATGCCTGCGCGAGGCACCGCATGCGCTGGCCGAGCTTGCCGAACGCCACCGCCATGTGGTCGCGCAGCTCTCCGATGACGGCAGCGGCGCGCCCGCGGCATTTGCAGGGCGCGACGGCACGGCGCTCGCCACCGCCTTCGCGGAGATCGCCACCAGCCCACCGGCCGAGCACCTGCGGGTGGCGCTCAGCGACTATCCCGAGACGTTCACGATCGCCATCGGCGGGCGCAAAGTGCCGGAGCCGCCGCGCAGCGGCGCACGCATCAGCGTGCTCGGCGTGCTGGAAGCGCGCCTCACCACGTTCGACCGCGTCGTGCTCGGCGGCCTCAACGAGGCCAGCTGGCCGCCGGACGCCAAGAGCGACGCGTGGCTCAGCCGGCCGATGCGTCACGCGCTGGGTCTCGACCTGCCGGAACGGCGCATCTCGCTCTCGGCGCACGACTTTGCCCAGCTCGTGGGCGCGCGCGAGGTGATCGTGAGCCGCGCCACCAAGGCGGAGGGCGCTCCGACCGTCGCGTCGCGCTTCCTGCAGCGGCTGGCCACGGTCGCCGGCCCGCGCTGGGAGAATGTGCGCGCGCGCGGCGATCGCTACGTGACCTGGGCGCGCACGCTCGACCGGCCGCAGAGCATCACGCCGATCGCCAAGCCCACGCCGCGGCCGCCGCGCGCGGCGCGACCGCTTTCGTTCTCGGTCACCGACATCGAGCACTGGCTGCGCGACCCCTACACCATCTACGCCAAGTACATTCTGGGGCTGCGCGAGCTTGACGCGATCGACCTCGAGCCGGGCGCCGCCGATCGCGGCAGCATCATCCACGGCGCGCTCAGCGAGTTCACCAAGACCTTCGCGGCCGCGTTGCCGGACGACCCGGTGCGCGAATTGATCGCCATCGGACGTGAGCACTTCCGGGCGACCGAAGACTTTCCCGAGGCGCGCGCGTTCTGGTGGCCGCGCTTCCAGCGCATCGCCCGCTGGTTTGGCGGCTGGGAGCGATCGCGCCGGATCGACGTGAAAGCGCTCGCGGCCGAGATTTCGGGCAAGATCGCGATTGGCCTTGGCGAGCGCACGCTGACGCTGCGCACGCGCGCCGACCGGATCGAGCAACGCCCGGACGGCAGCTATGCGATCCTCGACTACAAGACCGGACAGGTGCCGACCGAGAAGCAGGTGCGCGCCGGCATCTCGCCCCAGCTCACGCTCGAAGCCGCGATCCTGCGCCAGGGTGGGTTCGCCGATCTGCCGGCCGGGCCAGTCGCCGAGCTGGTCTATGTATCGCTCAAGGGCGGCCTGATCGCCGGCGAGGCCCGACCGATCGACTTCAAGGAGGGCGACGCCAACGCGCACGCCGACCATGCGCTGCTGCGGCTCACCGAGCTGGCCAGCCGTTTCGAGAGCGAGGAGCAGGCCTACCTGCCGCTCGTCCGCACCATGTGGAAGACGCGCTACGGCACCTACGACCACCTCGCCCGCGTCAAGGAATGGTCGGTCGGCGGCGACGAGGAAGTGGATGGCGAATGACGATGAACGCTCTATCGCCGTCGACGAGATCGTTTCATCTCTTTCGCAACCTGCGACCGCTTGGCGAACAGCGCGGGGTCAGCGTCCTGCTCCGACACTGCGATGGGCAGCAGAAGATCGATGGGTACATCGAGCGCCTGAGCGATCTTCTGATGCAACGCCACGGGGCCCTTGCGTTTTCCTGCTTCGAGGTCGGAGAGATAGCCTTGGCTGATGCCGATCGCCACAACAAGCTCGGCCTGCGTCATGGCGCGCCATTCGCGCAGCACACGAATCGGGTTCTCGCGAGCCGCCAGTCGATCAACAATCGACTTCGGCACCATGACCTCACGACCGGCCGCGATCTTTTCACGCGCGTTGCGCACGACGCGAGCTGTACCGACATCCTCGTCAGCGACGAGCCCAGCGAGCCGTTCGTATTCGCTCTTGGGAAGAATGGCGAGCTCCTCACCGCCCGCGGTCTTGATGAACTGAACCTTAGTCAAGATACCCTCTCAATCATAGATCTCTCGTCGATGACCGACGGCGACAACGACATGCACGTTACCTTCGGTGTAGAATATGATCCGCCAGTCGCCCACACGCAGCCGAGAACCGGCACGCCCCTTAAGCCGCTTGACGTCACCCTGACCGGTCTGTGCGAAGCTCGTGAGCTTGGCGTCAAGCCGCCGGCGCACATCAGCGGAGAGATCGAGCCATTGCCGTGTCGCAGCGGCGGTGAACGCGATCTCCATGGCGCCTGTATAGCGGATCGCGATATCAGCGTCAAGCCATACATCGCATATTGCGATAGTCGGAGGTTCCCATGACCACACCCCGCACCATCCCCGATATCGTGCTGCGCCGGCAGATCGAAGCGTCGGATCCCAAGGTGTCGGCCTGGGTCTCGGCGAACGCAGGCTCGGGCAAGACTCACGTGCTGGCGCTGCGGGTGATCCGGCTGCTCCTTGCCGGCGTCAAGCCTGAGCAGATCCTGTGCATCACCTTCACCAAGGCCGCCGCCGCCAACATGGCCAAGCGGGTGTTCGACACGCTCGCGCACTGGACCTCGCTCGACGACGCGGCACTCGACCAGGCGATCCGTTCGATCTCCGACCTCGAGCCGGGGACATCGCTGCGGGCGCGGGCGCGACGGCTGTTTGCGCTCGCGCTGGAGACGCCGGGCGGCCTCAAGGTGCAGACGATCCACGCCTTCTGCACGCGGCTCCTGCACCAGTTTCCGTTCGAGGCCAATGTCGCGGCGCGCTTCGAGGTGCTCGACGGGGCTGCCGAAGCAAAGCTTCTCGACCAGGTCCGGCTCGGCGTCCTCCTGGAAGCCGCCGCCGAGCCCGAGGGGCTGCTCGGCCGCGCGCTGTCGATCGCCATCTCGATGGTCGCCGATCGGACGCTCAAGGACGTGATCGGGGAAGCCATCCGCAAGCGCGATCTGCTCGACGCCTGGATCGCGCAGGACGGCAGCGTCACGGATGCGATCGCAGGCCTCTGTGGCGCGTTGGCGGTCGACCGCAACGATTCGATCGAGCGCGTCGATGCCGAGACGGTCGACGGACCGAACCTGCCGGTGTCCGAGTGGATCGCCATCGCGCAAGCGCTCGAGCAGGGCTCGAAGCTCGACTGCGACCAGGCGGCGCGCCTGCGCGCGGCGGCGCGCGCCGAGGGCGAAGAGCGCGCCCAGATCTATCGCGGCCTGTTTCTCACATCGGCGTCGGACCGGCGCCAGCGGGTAGTGACCCGGGCGATCGAGACGCTCGATCCGGGCCTGGCGCAGCGGCTGAAGGACGAGCTCGACCGCGTGCTCGCGCTGTTCGAGCGCCGCAAGGCCGTCGTCTGCCGCGACCGCACGGCGGCGCTGCTGGTGCTCGCCACCCGCGTCATCCGCCGCTATCAGGACGAAAAGGAAAGACGCGGGCTGCTTGACTACGACGGCCTGATCGATCGGACGCTCGCTCTGCTTGAGCGGGTCGAATCGGCCTGGGTGCACTACAAGCTCGATCTCGGGATCGACCATGTGCTGATCGACGAGGCGCAGGATACGAGCCCGCGGCAGTGGCGGATCATCGAGGCGCTGACCGGCGAGTTCTTCGTCGGCGCCGGCGCGCGGGCGGTCACGCGCACGATCTTCGCGGTCGGCGACGAGAAGCAATCGATCTTCTCGTTCCAGGGCGCGGCGCCGCGCGAGTTCGATGCGATGCGCCGCAGCTTCGAGCGGCTGTGCAAGTCGGTCGAGCAGGACCTGCAATACATCCCGTTCCGCCACTCGTTCCGGTCCGGCCCCACTTTGCTCGAAGCAGTCGACACGGTGTTCGCGCGGCCGCAGGCCTATGCCGGCCTCTCCGCCGACAACGTGAAGACCGTGCACGAAGCGTTGCCCGATGCGTTGCCCGGCATGGTGGAGGTCTGGGATGCGATCAAGCCCGACGACAAGCGCGAGATCGAGGCCTGGGATGCGCCGTTCGATGACGTGACCGAAACGAGCCCGCAGGCTCGGCTGGCGCAGAAGATCGCCCGCAATGTCAGGCTCTGGACCAATCAGGGCGCGCGCCCGGGCGACATCCTGGTGCTGGTGCGCCAGCGCGGGCCGCTGTTCGAGGCCATCATCCGCGCGCTCAAGGACGAGGGCGTCGAGGTTGCGGGCGCCGACCGGCTGGTGCTGACCGAGCACATCGCGGTGATGGACCTGATGGTGCTCGCCGACGCGCTGCTGCTTGCGGACGACGACCTTGCGCTCGCGACCGTGCTCAAGAGCCCGCTGTTCGGCCTCGACGACGATGATCTGTTCGCGATCGCCTGGCGGCGCGAAGGCTCGCTGCGCGAGGCGCTGCGTCGCAAGGGCGAGCCCCGTTTCGTCGCGGCCGCGGAGCGGCTCGATCGCTATGCGGCCTGGGCGCGGCGCGAAACGCCGTTCGGATTCTTCGCGCGCGTGCTCGGGCCGGAAGACGGCCGGCGCCGCTTCCTGGCGCGATTGGGGCCGGAAGCCAACGACGCCATCGACGAGTTCCTCAACCTCGCGCTCGAATATGAGCGGCGCGAGGCGCCGTCGCTGCAGGGCTTCATCGCTTGGCTGCGCACCGCGCAGGCGGATGTGAAGCGCGACATGGAGATCGCCCGCGACGAGGTCCGGGTGATGACGGTGCATGGCGCCAAGGGCCTCGAAGCGCCCATCGTCGTGCTGGCCGACAGCACGACGCCTCCGGCCGGGCCGCCGCACCGCCAGCCGCGGCTGCTGGTGGTGCCGGGCGCACCCGATCGCCTGATCTGGGCCGCCGCCAAGGCCACCGACACCGCGCCGGTCGCCGCCGCGCGCGAGCGGGCCCGCGCGGAAGCCGAGGACGAGTATCGCCGTTTGCTCTATGTGGCATTGACGCGCGCGATCGAACGGCTCGTCATCTGCGGCTACGATGGCGAGCGCAAGCGCCCGGAGGGCTGCTGGTACGATCTCGTGCTCGATGCGCTCAAGGAGGTCGCCATCCGGGAGCCGTCGGACGACGGCGACGGAGAGCTGTGGCGCTATCGCAAGATACCGTCAGGCGGCCCACCGGCGGCCGCGGCGATCCCGGAAACAGAAGCGGCGGCACTGCCGGCGTGGCTCAGCGACAACGCCCCCATCGAGCCTATGGCGCCCGTGCCCCTGTCGCCGTCAAGCGCCCATGACGAATCGGCTATTGTGCGCGCCTTCGGGACGGGCGTGGAGCGCAGCAAGGCCATGGCGCGCGGCACGCACACCCATCGCCTGTTGCAGGCGCTGCCCGGGATCCCTCCCGACGCGCGCGTTGAGGCAGCCCGGCGATACCTGCGGGGGGCACGGGAATTCGACGACGGCGAGCGCGAGCACATCGTCGAGCAGGTCCGAAAGCTGCTCGATGACGAGCGCTTTGCCGACCTATTCCGGCCCGGAAGCCGCGCCGAGGTGCCGATCGTGGGACGCCTCGCACAAGCGGGCGCGACCATCGCGGTCTCCGGCCAGGTCGATCGCCTAGTGGTGACCGAGCAGGCTGTCCTGATCGCCGACTACAAGACCAACCACCCCGCGCCAGGGCGAATCGAGGACGTGCCGCCCGCCTATGTCCGCCAGCTCGCGCTTTATCGTGCTGTCCTCAGCGAGCTGTTTGCGGACCGGCCGATCCGGGCTGCGCTGGTCTGGACCGATACCCCTGATTTGATGGAGGTTTCAGGAGCCCTCATGGACGCCGAGATGGCTGTCCTGACGTCGTCGTGAGCCTGCCTTGACGGCCGCCTAGTGCGTTCCTACGTTCTGCCTTCCTGGGCGGCACCGTGCCGCGATATCTCCTAACAACGAGGTGCCCCTATGGCGGTCGGCAAGGTATCGGACACGACGTTTGAATCCGAGGTTTTGAAGGCCACCGGCCCGGTGGTGGTCGATTTCTGGGCCGAGTGGTGCGGCCCCTGCCGCATGATCGCGCCCGCGCTCGAGGAAATCGCAGGCTCGCTTGGCGACAAGGTCAAGATCGTCAAGCTCAATGTCGACGAGAGCCCGGCGACCGCGACCAAGTACGGCATCCAGTCGATCCCGACCCTGATGATCTTCAAGAACGGGCAGATGGCCGCCCGCCAGATCGGCGCCGCGCCCAAGCAGAAGCTCGAGCAGTGGATCACCGCCGCGGTGT
>DAIUEP010000068.1:17842-21624 GCA_036845065.1 Xanthobacteraceae bacterium
CAGATCGGCGCCGCGCCCAAGCAGAAGCTCGAGCAGTGGATCACCGCCGCGGTGTAATCCGGCGGAACATCACCTATCTCTGTCGTCATGCCCGCGCTTGTCGCGGGCATCCACGTTTTAAGAGGCGCGCGACAATAAAGACGTGGATGGCCGGGACAAGCCCGGCCATGACAATGCGTGGAGTCCTCGGCTGAACCGCCAGCGTTGGTATGGACAGTACTATCCGTCTGAAGCGCGGTCAGGTCGGCGGCGTGCCGTTTTCGGCCAGCACCTCGCCTGCGAGATAGAGCGAGCCGGTAATCAGCACGCGCGGCGGCGGAGCGAGACCCAGCTGACCGATGGCGACGAGCGCGGCCGCGACGCCGTCCGCCTCCTGCGCCGGGATGGCAACCGCGCGGGCCGCGGCTGCGACAGCTTCCGCCGAGAGCGACTTCTCCTGGCGCGGGATCGGCACCGCGATGATGCAGCGTGCCAGACCGGCGAAGTTCTTCAGAAACGCCGAGCAATCCTTGGTGGCCAGCATCCCGACCACGAGCACCAGCGGCCGCGAGACGCGCTCTTCGAGATCCGCCAGCGCATTGGCGATGGCGCGGCCACCGTCGGCATTGTGGCCACCGTCGAGCCACAGCTCGCTCCCGGCCGGCAAGAGCGGCGGCAGGGCGCCGTGCGACAGGCGCTGCATGCGCGCCGGCCAGTCCGCCTTGGCGATCCCCTGCTCGAATGCGGATCGTGGCAGCCGCAGTCCCTCCGCGGCGCGCAAGGCCGCGATGGCGGCACCCGCATTCTCGAACTGATGCCGGCCATAGAGCTTGGGAGCCGGCAGATCGAGCAAGCCGGCCTCGTCCTGATAGACCAGCCGTCCACGCTCCTCGGTCGCGGTCCAATTCTCGCCGGCGATCTTGATCGGGGCCTGCAGGCGCGCGGCCTGACGCTCGATCACCGCCAGAGCCTCACGCGCCTGCGTGGCCACGATCGCCGGCACACCGCGCTTGAGGATGCCGGCCTTCTCGGCAGCGACCTGCGCCACGCTGTCGCCCAGAAACTCGGCGTGATCGAGCGAGACCGGCGTGATCACGGTGACGAGTGGCCGCTCGACCACGTTGGTTGCATCGAGCCTGCCACCGAGCCCGACCTCGAGGAGGACCACATCGGCCGGATGGCGCGAGAACAGCAGAAAGGCCGCCGCGGTCTCGATCTCGAATACGGTGATCGGCGCCGCACCATTGGCAGCCTCGCATTCCGACAGCGCGGCGGCGAGCGCGTCATCCGTCACCAACACGCCGCCGCCCGCCTGCCCGAGCCGGAAGCGCTCGTTGAAGCGCACCAGATGAGGCGACGTGTAGACATGCACACGAAGGCCGGCCGCTTCGAGAATCGCCCGCATGAAGGCGACGGTCGAGCCCTTGCCGTTCGTCCCCGCGACATGGATGACGGGCGGCAGCCGCCGCTCGGGATGGCCGAGCGCAGCGAGCAGCCGCCACACCCGGTCGAGCGACAGATCGATCCGTTTCGGATGAAGCGTCAGCAGGCGCGCGACGATGGAATCAACCGAATTCATGACGCGCTATATTACTCGACAAACCCTGGCGCGCCGATGACGGCAGCCACCCTTATGTGGCGCGCGACTGGGTGGCGAACCGGTGCTCACTTCGCCGCCACATGCGCTACACGTTGGCCGGCACCGGCAGGTTCTCGACCACCGGCGGCTCGGGCTCCAGCGCGGGCGCCACGGCCGGCGCCTTGGTCAGGAGCCGGCACAGATTGGACAGCGTGGCACGCAGCTGATGGCGATGGACCACCATGTCCACCATGCCGTGCTCCTTAAGATACTCGGCTCGCTGGAAGCCTTCGGGCAGCTTTTCGCGAATGGTCTGCTCGATCACGCGCGGGCCCGCAAAGCCGATCAGCGCGCCCGGCTCTGCAATCTGCACATCCCCCAGCATCGCGTAGGACGCCGTCACGCCGCCGGTGGTCGGATTGGTCAGCACCACGATATAGGGCTTGCCGGCCTCGCGCAGCATCTGCACCGCGACCGTCGTGCGCGGCAGCTGCATCAGTGACAGGATACCCTCCTGCATGCGCGCTCCGCCCGAGGCTGCGAACATGATGAACGGCGTGCCCTTGGTGGCGGCCGTATCGAGCCCCTTGATCACCGCTTCGCCCGCCGCCATGCCGAGCGAGCCACCCATGAAGTCGAAGTCCTGCACCGCGATCACGACCGGAAGGCCGTCGAGCTTGCCGAAGCCGAGCTTGACCGCATCCGTGGTGCCGGTCTTGTTGCGGGCATCACGCAGCCGGTCGGAATAGCGGCGCTCATCGCGAAACTTCAGCGGATCGATGGGCACGTCCGGAACCGCGATGTCGAACCAGGTCTCGCCATCGAAGATCGACTTCATGCGCGCGGTCGCGCCCATGCGCATGTGGTAGTCGGAGCCCGGAATGACGAACGAATTGGCCTCGACGTCCCTGTAGAAGACAAGCTGCCCGGTCTCCGGGCACTTGATCCAGAGGTTCTCCGGCGTTTCGCGGCGATTGAGAAAGCTGCGAATCTTCGGCCGGACGACGTTGGAAATCCAGTTCATCGGGGTTCCGTGGTTTCGTGTCACCACAATGTAACAATGGTCGGGCGCAAAAGCACCCTCCCGCGGCTCTGGCGGGAAAACTCCAGGACGTGAGGAAAACCTGCCTAAATCGCCGCCCGATGGGCGCCGCGCACCCCGTCGGCGAGCGCCGTGACCAGATCGGTCACCGCTTTCACGCTCTTGCGGGTGGCCTTGCCGTTTCGGTCAAGACTGGCCCTGAGCGCATCGATCAGCGCCGAGCCGACCACGACACCGTCGGCGCCCTTGGCGATGGCGCGCGCATGCGCGGCGGTCCGCACGCCGAAGCCGACCGCAACCGGCAACGTTGTGTGGCGCTTGATGCGGGCGACCGCCCCCGTGACCTTGCCGGCGTCGGGCACCGCGGTACCGGTGATACCGGTGATCGACACGTAGTAGACGAAGCCCGACGTGTTCGTGAGCACCGTGCGCAGGCGCTGGTCGTCCGTGGTCGGCGTCGCCAGCCGGATGAAGTTGAGGCCCGCCTTGAGCGCCGGCAGACACAGCTCCTCGTCCTCCTCGGGCGGCAGATCGACCACGATCAGACCGTCGACGCCCGCCGCCTTCGCCTCCGCAAGAAAGCGATCGACGCCAAAGACGTAGATCGGATTGTAGTAGCCCATGAGGACGATTGGCGTCGCGTCGTCCGTTTTGCGAAAGGCGCGCACCATGGCGAGCGTCTTCTTCAGCGTCTGCCCGGCCTTGAGCGCGCGCTGGGAGGAGGCCTGGATCGCCGGACCGTCCGCCATCGGATCGGTGAACGGCATGCCGAGCTCGATCACATCGGCGCCCGCCTTCGGCAGCGCCTTGATGAGGGCGAGCGAGGTCTCGCCGTCGGGATCGCCGGCGGTGAGGAAGGTCACCAGCGCGGCGCGGCCTTGCGCCTTCAGCGCGGCGAAACGGGTGTCGATGCGCGTCGTCATGGATTATGTGCCGGCCTTCACTCGGATGGTCCCCTGCGCCGCTGCTCCCGCCTGGCGGCGAGGCGAACATTCATGGTGCCAATCATCAGGATGACGATCGAGCCGATGAACTCCGCCCATTCCTTGCGTTCCAGGGCGGGCCCCTGCCCGAGCAGCCGCACTTTCAGAAAATACGCGATGAAGGCGCTCGAGACGACCACCAAAATCCAGCCCGTAATCTTCTGCCGATCGATCACGAACGGCTCCAAGCCGAATACGC
>DAIUEP010000069.1:0-2872 GCA_036845065.1 Xanthobacteraceae bacterium
TGTTGGTCTTGGGGTCGTAGCGGCCCTGCAGCACGGTGCCCTGCCCGAGCTTCTGGCTGCGCACGATGATCGCGACCGAGCGGGTCGGACCGCCCTGCTCGGCATGGATCGCGTGCGGCGGCACCAGGTCGACCTTGCCCTGCGAGCCAGTCGTGACGGACGAAAGCTTCACCTCGGCGTAGCCCGGGCGGCTGCCGTCGTCGAGGCGATCGTAGCGCTCGAGACTCTCGGTGCCGTCGAGCATGCCGTAGAGCACCCAGGCATCGGCATGATCGTGCACGCTGCCGGTGCGGCCGGGCATGCGCACGACCGCGTTGATGACGAAATCGTAGTCGGGGTCGACGTAGAGCAGCAGGTTCTTGTGACCTTCGGTCGAGGGCCAATTGGCCGAATGCGCCTTGAGGCTCGGCTCCATCACGAAGCGCCCGAGCAACGGCTTGGCCCGTTCCATGCGGCGGCCGTTCTCGCTGTCCGCGGCCCAGATCGCCCGCAGATCGCCGATGAATTTCTCCAAAACTGGAAGTCGCGTACCCATAACGTCTCCTACTCGTGAAGCGGCTCGCCCTCGATGGTGCAGCGGCGCAGGAGGCGGCGCTCCTCCTTCGGGAAATCGGTGCGCGCATGGATGGTGCAACGATTGTCCCACATCACGAAATCGCTGAGCTGCCAGACATGCTCGTAGATGAACTCGCGGCGCTCGCCGATGTCATAGAGCTGATCCAGGATCGCGTCGCTCTCCTCCTGGCTCACGCCTTCGATGCGGGTCGTCATCAGCCGGTCGACGAACAGCGTCTTGCGGCCGGTGTCGGGATGCGTGATGAACACCGGGTGGTGGTAGTGCGGAATGCCGCTGATGTCGCCCGCATGCCCGGCCTGCTTCGAGCGGTTGTATTCGTGGATGTGCAGCGCCTTCTTGCCCTTGAGCTTCTCTTTCAGCGCCGCCGGCACCGCGTCGTACGCTTGGTACATGTTGGAGAATAGGGTGTTGCCGCCGCGCGACGGCAGCTCGACCGCGTAGAGGAACGTGTACTTGTAGGGCTTGGCCGAATAGCCCGAGTCGATGTGGAACCAGAACTCGCCGTCGCCGAAGGCGCCGATCGGCTGGCCGTCAACCTTGATGTTGGTGACGAGCAGCACCTTCTCGTGGTCCTGCGCGATGCCTTCGGCGCGGCTGCGCAGCGGCTCCGGCGCCTTCTTGCGGCTGCCGAGGTCGCCGAAATAGGCCGCGAAGCGCAACTGGTCGTCCTGGCTCACCTCTTGGCCGCGGAACACCAGCACGAGATGCTTCGCCCAGGCATCCTTGATCGCGTTCACCTGCCGCTCACTAAGTGGCTTGGTCAGATCGACCCCGCGGATCTCGGCGCCGCAGGCGCCCGACAACGGGATCACCTCGATCTCGAGAACGTCCTGCATCGGCGCTACCTCCCGGACGATGTTATGGCATGTCCTATCACAAGAGCCGGGACGGTACCAATTGGCCGCCGGGCACCGCAATTGCCGGTTGCCGAGCTGCCGCGCGAGGCGTCTAATCGAGAAAACAAATACAGACGCTACAGGGAGGATATGCAGATGATCAATCGTCGCACGTTTTCCGCATGGCTCGCCGGCTCGGTCGCCGCAGGCCCTGCTCTGTCATCCGGCGTGTGGGCGCAAGCCGGGAAGAAGATGGCGCTCTATTCCGGCGTGGGTCCCGACTTTACCCACTACGAGGTTGACGTCGAGGCCGCGGCGCTGACCAAGCGCGGCTCGGTGAAGCTTCCCAGCGGCACGCAATATGCCTGGCCGCATCCGAACCGGAAGTTTCTGTACATCTCCTCGAGCAGCGGCGGGCCGGGCATGGCCGGCAACAGCCATCACGTGATGGCGTTCCAGATCGATCCGTCAGGCGCGCTCACGCCGCATGGCGAGCCGCTCGCGCTCGCGCACCGGCCGATCCACTCCAGCGTCGATCGCTCGGGCAATTACCTGCTCATTGCCTACAACAGCCCGAGCAGCGTCAGCGTTCATCACATCAAGGCGGACGGCATGATCGGCGAAGCGGTGCCGCAAAAAGCCGGGCTCGACTGCGGCATCTATGCGCACCAAATCCTTGCAACGCCGGGCAATCAGTCGGTGTTGCTGGTGGCGCGCGGCAACAATGCAACGCCGACCACGCCGGAAGACCCGGGCGGGCTCCGTGTGTTCGGCTTCAAGGACGGCGTCTTGAGCCACAAGGCATCGATCGCGCCCGGCACCGGGCTTGGCTTCGGGCCGCGCCACCTTGATTTCCACCCGACCCAGCCTTGGGTGTTCGTGTCGATCGAGCGCCAGAACCAGATCTATGTCTATCGATTGACGCCGGACGGCGGTCTCTCGCCAGAGCCCCTGTTCGTTAAGAGCTCGATCCTGGGAGCCGACAAACACATCACCTCGGCGGGCCCGATCCACGTGCATCCCAACGGCCGCTTCGTCTATCTCACCAATCGCGCCGGCGTGACACCCACAGCCGCTCAGGAGCGGTACCAGGGCCTGCCCGTGTTCAACTCGAACGAGAGCACGATTGCGGCCTACGCCATCGACCAGCAGACCGGCGAGCCGACATTGATCGAGACCGCCTATGCGGAGGGCGCGCACACTCGTACGTTCTCGTTTGACGCCGACGGGCGCATCCTGGTGGCAGGAAGCCTGGTCCCGATCGCGGTGCGCCAAGGCGATAAGGTAAACGTCATTCCCGCCGCCCTCTCGGTGTTCCGGGTCGGGCAGGACGGCAAGCTCACCTTCGTGCGCAAATACGACATCGACACCGGCGGCCTCACCCAGTGGTGGAGCGGCATGGTGGCGATGGCGTAAGCCGGGACCTCCTCGCCATCTTGTCAGCACGGTCGCGCCCCCG
>DAIUEP010000069.1:2972-21590 GCA_036845065.1 Xanthobacteraceae bacterium
TGGGGAATGCGCAAGAAACAGCAGCCGCGGTGCGCTGCAGACCCGGGACCGTTCCAGTCTGTGGCGGTCCCGGATCAGCGGCGCACCACGAGCGCATTCTCGGTCACAGATTCACTGCAGGCGGTTTTCGTGCGCTCGTGCTGCACCGCATCCGGGACACGCGCATCTATCTTTGCTATCTTTGCGCCCATGCGCTTGTGCGCGGGCGTACGGCAGCGCTCACACCTTCTCGGCAATCGCCTTGAGCTTGGCGAGGCCCTTCTCGAACTGGCCGCCCACCATGCGGTCCATGCTGAAGACCACGTCCATCACCTTGCCGATGAGGGGGCGCTCGCCGTTCATGGCCCAGGTGACATCTGTGCTTGAGCCGCTGGGCACCAGCGTGAAGATAACAGTGTTGTGGCCTTCGATCGGCTTGAGCATGTCGAGCTTGAGCGTGACCCGCGACGGCGCCGATACATCGGTGATTTCGATGCTGCCCTCGCCCACCTTGCTGTTGCCGGTCCATTGGTAGCGCGCTCCTTTGCCGCTTTCCGGGCCGGAGTAGGTGATCTTGATGTTCGGATCCGCCTCGGAGAACGGGTTCCAGGTATTCATGCCGCGCATGTTGTTGATCAGCGGAAAGATCTTGTCCGCTGACGCGTTGATGCGCAGCGAGCGTTGGACCTGGAAGGTGTCGGACAGGGTCGCCGCATAGACAAGCAAAGCGATGATCGCGACGACACCGACGCCCGCCACAATGCCGATGATCTTGAGCATGTTGGTCTCCTTTCCCAAAGTTGTGGAATAACTATGTGCGCCGTGTCAGCACCACATGGGTGGTATTCGCCGTCGGCACGTGCTCGGTACATTCATAGCCAAGTTTAGTGACATCGATGCCGCCAAGGAGATGCTCCCCCGAGCCGAGCAGGATCGGGGAAATGGCCAGGTGCATCTCGTCGATCAGCCCGGCACACAGATATTGCCGGATGGTGGCGACGCCGCCGCCCAGACGGATGTCGTTGCCATCGGCGGCTTCAGTCGCACGTTTGAGCGCGGCGTGAATGCCATCAGTGACGAAGTGGAAGGTGGTGCCACCCTCCATGGCGATCGATGCGCGCGGATGGTGCGTGAGCACGAACACGGGAACATGATAGGGCGGGTTGTCGCCCCACCAGCCTTTCCAGGCTTCGTCGGGCCACGACCCACGAACGGGTCCGAACATGTTGCGGCCCAGGATCCAGGCGCCGATGTCGGCGAAGCCGCGCGCGGCGAAATCGTCATCGGGGCCGGTCGTGCCGCCCTCCTTGCCAAGCAAGCTCTGGAATGTGCGCGTCGGAAACAACCACCGGTGCAGCGCAAAACCGCCAACGCCGAGCGGGTTTTCGAGGTTCTGGCCGGGACCGGCACCATAGCCGTCGAGCGATATCGCAAAGCAGTGGACGCGCAGCTTGGGCATGGTCTTTCCAGGGCGGCAGGTGCGGTTCGTGCAGGCTCAAGTCGTCGGCATGGTGACTATCATCCAGGACACGCCGAAGCGGTCTTGGAGCATGCCGAAACGCGGCGAGAAAAACGTCTTGCCAATCGGCATCTTCACCTGTCCGCCCTTGCCGAGCGCGTTGAAGACGCGATCAGCCTCAGTTTCGCTCTTGACCTGGATGGACAGGGTGACGCCCTTGAACTCCAGTTTGCCGTCGGCCATTCCGTCCGAGGCCATCACCTCGGTATCCCCGATCTTCATGCACGCATGCATGATCTTGTCATCCGAGCCGGGCGGGATCGTGCCGGGCGGCGGCTTGTCGGGGCATTCCTTGAAGCGCATGAGCGCGAGCACCTCGGCGCCGAGCTCCGCCTTGTAAAAGTTGATCGCTTCCTCGCAGCGGCCGTTGAAGAACAAGTAGGGCTGGACTTGCATGAGTTCTCTCCTTCAGACAAATCGATCGAGTGACAAGACGCGACCAATGCGGGGCACCTCAAGCCTCCACGAACGGCTTGAAGCCGCCGAAGAACATGCGCTTGGCGTCGAACGGCATCGTCGCCGGATTCATGCCCGCCATGCGCGGATCCTTCATCGCCTTGGCATTGACCTCGTCGCGATGCGCCCGCGAGGCGTAGGTGGCCATGCCGACGAAGACCGTCTCATCCGGCTTGAGATCGACACTTTGCGGGAATGACGTTACCTTGCCGAGGGGCGCATCGTCGGCCTCGACCTCGATGAACGACAGCGCGCCATGCTCGCGCCAGACCTTTCCAAACAACTCGGCATTTTTGCGATAGTCCTTGATGTTCTTGTTTGGGACGGGAACGACGAAGACGTCGACGTAGCTGCTCATGATAGTTCTCCTTTGCTGAGAGTTTACCAAGCCATTGACGGACGCCGATCGCGCGCAACCGCGCCTCGCTAAGCTCCAGCGTGCGCCGCCTTCAATCCTGCGATATCGATCTTTTTCATCTGCATCATGGCCGCCATGACGCGTTGCGACTTGGCGGGATCCTTGTCCTGCACCAGCTCGATCAGCGCATTGGGCACGATCTGCCAGGACACCCCGAACTTGTCCTTGAGCCAGCCGCATTGCACCTGCTGCCCGCCGGCCGAGAGCTTGTCCCAGTAGTGATCGACCTCCGCTTGCGTTTGGCAATGAACCACCAGCGAGATGGCTTCCGTGAACTTGAACATCGGGCCACCGTTAAGAGCGGTAAACGACAGCCCGTCGAGCTCGAATGCGATCGTCATTACGCTGCCCTTGGGACCGGGTCCTGCGTCGCCATAGCGCGAAGCCGAGATGATCTTCGAATTGCTGAAAATCGAGACATAAAAATTGGCCGCCTCCTCGGCCTGCCCGTCGAACCACAGGAAGGGGGTGATCCTTTGCTTGATCGCCATTGCTAGCTCTCCTCACAGGAACCGGACTTGCCCCAAAGGACGTACAACACGGCGGGGAGCCGACAGGTCCACGATGTTTTTTTCGGGGATTTCTTTGTCAGGCCGCCGCGTCAGGGACGCGCACCGCCAATGGTATCGGGCTGAAGTTCCACACTTGCAGCCAGCCGATCGATCTGGCGCCGGATGTGGGCTGCTTCCGCAGGCGTATTGGCAAGCGCGATCGCCCGGTCGAAGGCCACCCTCGCCTCCTCGGCGCGCCCGAGCTTTTTGAGAAAAGCCCCGCGCGCCCCGTGGAAATAGAAGTAGCCGCCGAGCTTGCCGGCCAAAGGCTCGATCATGGCAAGCGCATCCGCAGGCCCGCGGGTCATCAAGACCGCGACCGCGCGATTGAGAGTGACCACGGGCGACGGCTGCATGCGCTCCAGCGTCCCGTAGAGCAGATCAATCTCGTCCCAATTGGTGTCCTCGAAGCGCGCGGCGCGCGCGTGCAGCGCGGCGATAGCAGCCTGCACCTGGTAGGGGCCGGGCCGGCGATGGCGCAGCGCTTTCTCGACCAGCGCGAGCCCTTCGGCGATCAGCTTGCTGTTCCAGCGCGAGCGATCCTGCTCCTCCAGCACGACCGCCATACCGTCGGCGTCGAAGCGGGCGTCCGCGCGGGCATGCTGCAGCAACAGCAGGGCGGTGAGCGCCATGATCTCGGGCTCGGTCGGGAACAGCCGCAGCAGCAGGCGGCCGAGCCTGATCGCCTCCTCGCACAGCGGCGCACGGGCCCCCTGCTCGGCCACGTTGGTGGTGTAGCCCTCGTTGAACACGAGATAGACCATGGCGGCGACCACGCCGAGGCGTTCGGCGCGCTCGATCGCGCCCGGCGCCTCGAACGGCACCTGCGCGGCGGCGACACGCGCCTTGGCGCGGGTGATGCGCTGCTCCATGGCCGCCTCGCTGACCAGGAACGCATTGGCGATCTGCCGGACCGAGAGGCCGGACACGATGCGCAGCGCCAGCGCGATCTGCTGCGTCGCCGGCAGCTCCTTGTGGCAGCACACAAATAGAAGTCGCAGGATATCGTCGCGGTAATCGGCTTCGTCGACCCGATCCGCCAGCTCCGCCTCCGCATCGGAGAGATCCGAGATCAGCTCATCGGGGGGCAGCGGCTGCAGGCGGCGCTGGCGCCGCACCGCGTCAATGGCGGAGTTCTTTCCAACCATGATCAGCCAGGCGGCCGCATCACGCGGCGGGCCGTTCGCCGGCCAGGCCTTGAGCGCACGCAGGCACGCCTCCTGGAAGGCCTCCTCGGCGGTATCGAGATCGCGGAAATAGCGCAGCAGAGCCGCCACCGCCTGCGGACGGGCGGCGGTCAGGACGGCGCTGATCCAGTTCGTATCGCTCACGCGGTCTTTCCCGGAAAGAACACCCCGACCGGCCTGATCTCATAGGCGCCGCCCGGGTTGGACTGCCCGAGCTCGCGCGCGATATCGAGCGCCTCCTCGAGCGACTGGCAGTCGACGATGTAGAAGCCCAGAAGCTGCTCCTTGGTCTCGGCGAACGGACCGTCGATCACGATCGGCTGTTCCCGATCCTTGCGCAGCGTGGTTGCCGCCGTCGTGGGCAACAGCCGGGCCACCGGGCCGAGCTTGCCCTGCCGGGTGAGCCTGTCCATGACCCCGCCAAGCTTGGCCATGACGGCGTCGTCCTGCTCCTTGCTCCAGGCGCAGGTCACTTTCTCATCGTGGTAGCAAAGGATGGCGTATTGCATGCGGGCGGTCTCCTTGCTGCAAGGACGCGCCAGTATGCCCGACCCCGACAAGGCGGCAAAAATATAGCCCGCCCGTTGGATGGGCCGATCGTCGGAACCTGGATCAGCAACGTGGTCTCAACAATGGACTTGGCCAGCGCCGAGCGGGCCAACAAGCCGCCGCTACCAGCGCAACGCCAAGCCGGCGCGCGCCGTGGTCACGGTGTGGCGGAACGTGGTGCTGTAGGTCGACCCGATGGCGGTGACGGACGCGGTGTCCTTGCCCAGGTCGTGATAGAGGACTTCCGCACGGATTGACCAGCCGCGAGCGAATGCGTGTTCGATGCCGCCGCCGGCGACCCAACCGGTCTTGGTATCGTTTGCAAACGACGCGATCGCAGGCACCGAGGCCGTCGTCCAACCTGAATTGACACCACCGAACGCGACACCGCCGGTGCCGTAGATCAAGGTCTGGCCGAAGGCCAATCCGAGCCGGCCGCGGATCGTGGCCAGCCATTCCACCTCGCCCCGAAGCGTAATCGGGCTGCTGAGGTTGTTGGCCGGGTCGCTCTGGGTCTGTTTGATGGCGGCCCAGCTGCCATCCGCCTCCACGCCGAAGACGATGTTGCCGGATTGCCAATTGTAGCCGGCGAACCCACCGAACACGCCGCCGCTGGCGTCGGACGAGCAGGTATCGGTCGCGCCCGAGGTCGAGCAGATATTGAGCGGAACACCGTTGCTTGAAACGGTCGTCTGCTTGTAGTCGAGCCAGCCATAGCCCCCGTGCACGCCGACATAGAAGCCGGCCCAGCTGAAAGGAGCCTCGCGCACGGGCGCTTTCATGACCGGCGCCCGGCTCGGCAGGTCGGCAGCGAGCGCCGGCAGGGCGGTGGCGCCGACCACGGCAAGCATGGAAACAGTCGCCAACAAATAGCGCTTGCGAAGCATGGCTGAACCTACCCCGAGGGCTGAATCGGCAAGACGGTATCTGATTTGCGCCAGGATCGCTGTCTCCAAAATACCACAGGGGAGATCAAAGCAGGCGCCACATCGTACGGGCACACCCAGCGGCTATCGCCCATTCATATTTTTCTTCAATGCATTAAGGGGTACAAGCCCCGGCAAGAGGCTGCGATCGAGCTTGCCTGCAGCGTTGCGCGGCAGGGCCTCGACCACCAGCACGCGCGCGGGCACAAAGGCCGCTCCCAGCCGGTCGCGGCAAAACGCCCGGATCGCCTCCTCGTCAAGGCGGGCATTTGCCCGCAGCACCAGCGCAACGGAGAGCTTGCTCACACCGAGTTCATCGGTCTCGACGAACGCCGCCGCCTGCTCGATCGCCGGCAGCGCGGTGAGCATGTCCTCGACCAGTTCCGGTGGGAGCTTGTCGCCGCTCAGGTTGAGCACCGCGGTCTCGCGGCCGAGGATGATCAGCATGCCATCGTCACGCAGGCGGCCGAGATCGCCCGGATGAAACCAGCCGTCGCGGAACGCGCGCTGGCTCTCCGGCGGATCGCCGACATAGCCGCGCACGGTCTGCGGCGTGCGCATGCGCACGATCCCCTCCTGCCCCATCGGCAGTGCCCGCCCAGCCTCATTCACGATCTCCACTTCGGCGCCCGGCGTGACGAAGCCGGCAGCACCTGGAACATTTTCGATCGCCTGCGCCGGCCCGATCGCGATCCCACCGGTTTCGGTTGCGCCGTAGGTGCAGCTCAGGTTCGCCGCCATGCGCGCGCGCACCCGCACCGACAGCGAGCGCGGCAGCGACGCACCCGACGTCAGGATATGATTCAGGCTGCAGCGCACCTGCGGATAGGCTTCGTAGAACTTCAGATACTCGGCGAGCCCCTCGGGCGAAGCGATCATGCCCTCAACCTTGTAGAGATCGAGCGCTTGCACAAGACCTTCAGCGTCATCGCCGTAGTAGAAGATCGCGCCGCCCTTCCAGAGCATACGCAAGAGGTCGCGGAACCCCGGATCGGTGGCAAAGCCGAGATCACAGTAAAACCGCGAGCAGACCTGGAAGCTCAAATCGCGCGTCAGCCCTAGCCGCGCGTTGCGCTCGAACGCCATGCGGTGGGAGAACGCAATGCCGCGCGGCACGCCGGTCGATCCGGACGTGAGCGTGATACGACAGGGGTCGTCGCCACCCGCCCGATAGAGCGCGCGATCGGCGAGCGGCTCGCCATCGCCGCTCATCGTCCAGGCCTCTGCCTCCGCGATCATGACACGGCCGACATTGGCAAACGGCAGGGTCGTATCGGTGATCACAGCGTGGACACCGAGTTCCTTGGGAAGCTGGGTATTGCGCGCCGAAATGGTCACGATGCCGATGCGCGCGAGGCCGAGGATCAGCGCGGCATGAAAGATCTTGTCGGTGACGTGGATGGCAACGACCTGGCCGCGTGCGAGCCCCCAGGCGAGCGCGGTCTTGCCGACATTGTTGACCATGCGGGCGAGCAGGCCATAGCTCACCATCGCGCGCTTGGCCCCCGGCACGCCGATCGCCAGGGCGCCAGGACTGAGCTTGGCATAGAACAGAAACGGGTCGGCAATGTTCATGCGCCGCCCTTGAGCCGCACCTTGAGCTTCTGCAGCGCGAGCCGCTCGAGGTCCGAACGCGCGGCGCTCGCCGGACCCATGACGCTCACCTCGGCGCCCGAGGCGGCGTGGATGGCCACGACCTTGACGCTGCGCCCGATGGCGGTGAACTCGAAGTAGATTTCGCCGAGGTCACCGCTGAAGTCGGCGGGGGGCATGATCGCCGTTATGCCTCGACGACGACGTAGTTGTTTTCGACCCGCACCGGAAACGTCTCGGCCACATGCGGACCCTCGACCAGCTCGTTGCCGGGCCTCACCGTAACCGGATATTGCCGCACGCGCACGCGCGCAGGATCGCACCAGGACTTGCCGGTGCGAATGTCGAACTCCCAGCCGTGCCACGGGCATTTCACCATCTCGCCTGGCCGCGAATAGCAGTAGTCGCCCGGCACCTTGGATTCGACGAGCCCGGTCTGAATGCCGTCCGCGAGGCCACCACCGCGATGCGGACAGCGATTGTTGAGCGCGAAGAAGTCACCCGCCAGATTGAACACCACGATCGCGCGCCCGTTGACCTCGACGAGCTTGCGGGTGCCCGGCGGAATCTCGTCGACGCTCGCGACGACGTGGCCAGCCATCCTACGCGCTCCAGGCAGTCAGTTCGGCCTCTGCTTCGAGACGCCTCTGCGCCTCATCCTGAAGAGGGCGCACCCGATCTTGGGTGCGCCCGTCTCGAAGGATGGCCGCGAACTCGGAGCCTGTGGCCATGCTTCGAGACGCGACCTTCGGTCGCTCCTCAGCATGAGGCAGAGGATTCGTCCCGCTCAAGTCCTGCCCTCAATTGAGCTGGTAGAGCGCGCGCGCGTTCTCGCTCAGCACCTTGCTGCGGCGCTCGTGGTCGAGGGCGGGCGGCAGCGCCAGCAACGGATCGTCGTAATCCCAGTGCGGATAGTCGCTCGCGAACATGATGTGGTCGAAGCCCACCCAGGTCATCGTCTCCATCAGGTGATCGGGCTCCTCGGTCTCCTCCATCGGCTGGGTGGAGACCCAGAAGTGCTGGCGCAGATACTCGGACGGCGCCCGCTTGAGGTGCGGCACCTCGGCCTTGAGCTTCTTCCAGTGCTTGTCCATGCGCCAGCCGAGCGGCGGCATCCAGGCAAAGCCTGCTTCGATCATCACGATCTTGAGGTCGGGGTAGCGCTCGAACACGCCTTCGAGAATGAGGCTCGCGACCTGCGCCTGGCAACAGGAGGCGTGCTCGGTCATGTCCTCGATATAGAACGAAGGCCAGCCGGTGTTGCTCGCCGGGCGGCCGCTGGTTCCGAACACGTGCACGCCGACCGGCAGGCCCGCTTCCACCGCCGCCTCATAGATCGGCCAGTAGCGGCGCTTGCCGAGAAGCTCGTTGGTGCGGCTTTTGAGCAGCACGTGCGCGAAGCGCTTGTCGCCGGCGCGGCGGCGGATCTCCGCGCGCGAGGCTTCGCCATCCTCGTAGGGCACCACCACTGAAGCGAGGAGCCGCGGATCGCGCGCGTGCCAGCCGTCGAGCTGGAACTCGTTCGCCGCGACCGCCATGGCGGCGCTGAACTCGTCGTTCTGGTCGCCCTGCCCGGTCGGCGACAGCGGGTTCATGATTGCGTATTCGATCGGATGGAGATCGAGATATTGCTGCTTCATGAAATTGAGGTCGCTCGCCGGCAGCCCGCCGCCGGGCGGCCAGCTGTCGCGGCGCGAGGCGAGCGGCTGGCTCTTGGGATAAGGGAATCCCTTGAGGAAGCCCTGGCGCGTGCGCGCCCCGAAGGTCGCGTAGTGGTCCCACCAGCGCTTGGCCAGATAGGGCCGCAAGTCCTCCATCGCGCTCTTGGGATGGAGGTCGACATCGATGACCTTCAGGCGGGTCTTCTGGCTGATGTCCGGCTGTCGCAGCTCGATGTTCATGAGACCGCCTCCTTGAGGCGCGGATAGGTCGCCAGCGGATTCTCCACCAGTATCTTCCGCTGCAGGCCGGCCGGCAAGCCGGGCGGCATGGCGTCCTCGCCATCGAACTGCCAGTGCGGGAAATCCGAGGCATAGAGCAGGATGTCATCCGAGCGCAGTTGGTCGATCACGCGCTCGACCACATCCGGGTCGTCGGGGGCGTCGAACGGCGTGATAGTCAGCCGCACGTGGTCGCGCACGATGTCGGCGGGCGAGCGGTCGACCCAGGGCACCTCGGCGCGCACGCCACGCCAGAACTTCGACAGTCGCCACATGAAGCCCGGCAGCCAGGTCACGCCCGATTCGATCAGCACCACCTTGAGGCCGGGGAACTTGGCGAACGCGCCCTCGCAGATGAGGCTCCCGAGCTGCGATTGGAACGCCTGCGCGTAGGCGGTGTAGTCCTCGAGATAGAATGTCGGCCAGCCGAGCGAGGTCAGCGACTGCCGGTAGGTCGAGCCCGGATGGATGCCGATCGGCAGGCCGTGGCGCTCGGCGGCGGCATAGATCGGCCACCAGTGGCGGCGACCGAGCGGCGTCTCCTGCATCGCCAGAAGCTCGATCTGCACGAACCGCCGGTCCTTGGCGCAGCGCTCGATCTCGCCGACCGCAAACTCGACGTTCTGGGTCGGAACCACGATCGAGGCGCGCAGCCGCGGGTCGCGGTCGAGCCATTCCTTGGCGATCCAATCATTGACCGCGCGCGCGACCGCGAGCGCCATGTCCTCGCTGAAGACGAGCTCGGCTCCGTAGAGGCAGTTGCAGATCGCAGTCTGCGCCTTGAAGCGGTCGAAAACCTGCGCCGTCAGGCGCGTGACATCGGTCGCCGGGTGCTCCTTGCCCTTCCAGTCGGAGCGCACGGTCAGCGGCACGTTCGGCGGGTAGGCGTTGGATTCGAAGCCCGGTATGCCCCGCTCCACAAACGAGTCGCGCCAGTAAGGCTCAAGGTAGGGAAACAGCGCCTTGAGGTTCGGCACCTGCGGGTGCACGTCACAGTCGATGGCGGCGGTGGTCAATCAGTATCCTCCACGCAAAGGCCCCGGCGAGCTGGCCGGGGCCTTCCTTTCTCAAAGCCGGACGCTCGCGAATGTCCGTTGACGGCCCTACGCCTTGCGGGGCCAGAGCACGCCCTGGTAGCCGCGCGGCACCGAGCCGATGCCCTTGTAGATGAACTTCTGCACGCGCTTACCTTCGTAGGTCTCGGTCGTGTAGATGTTGCCCTTGGAGTCCGAGGCGAGGCTGTGCACACCGTAGAACTGGCCCGGCTGACGGCCGCCGTCGCCGAATGCGGTGATCTCTTCCATCGTCTCCCGCACGATCACGCGCACGCGCGAATTCTGGCCGTCTGCCATCAGGATGAAGCGCTGCTCCGGATCCTTGGTGAACACGATGTCCCAGGTCGAGCCCGAGCCGAGCGTGTTCTTGGCGAAGAACGCTTCCTTCACGAACTTGCCCTCTGGTGTGAAGACCTGCAGTCGGTCGTGCTGCCGGTCGCAGACGTAGACCATGCCGTCGTTCGCACGCTCGATGCAATGGACCGGGTTGCGGAACTGCTGCTGGGGCGGCGCCTTCGGATCATAGGGGCCCTGCGCAGCATCGTCCGGCTTGTTGCCGTAAGCGCCCCAGAAGCGCTTCATCTTGCCGGTGTCGGCATCAATGACGGCGACGCGCTTGTTGCCATAACCGTCGGCGATGTAGGCCTCGTTGGTCTTGGGATCGACCCAGATCTTGGCGACGCGGCCGAAGTTCTCCGGATCGTTGCTGCCCTTGCCCTGGCCGAACTTGCCGACCTGCATCAGGAACTTGCCGTCCTTGGTGAACTTGAGGATGTGGGCGTCCTTCTCGCCGTTGCCGCCAATCCAGACGTTGCCTTTGTAGTCGACGTGGATGCCGTGGTTGGACTGCGGCCATTCATAGCCCTGCCCCGGTCCGCCCCAGGACCGCACCAGGCCGCCGTCCTGATCGTAGACCAGGACCGGCGGGGCCGTGCGGCAGCACTCGGCGATCGGCGGATTGAGCTCGGCGCCGCGCTCATTGTTGTGAAGGCCACCGGCACCGCGATGGATCACCCACACATGATCCTGCTCGTCGACCCACGCTCCGATCGTCCAGCCGAGCAGCCAATTGTTGGGAAGCGGCTTCGGCCACAGCGGATCGACTTCATACATCGGAGCCGTCACGCTCGAGCCTTGCGCATCGGCATGGCGCTGCAGCAACGCCTGCCCGACGCCGAGAGTGACGATGCCGGTGGCGAGCGCGACGCCGGATACGAGCTTCCGCTTCTGCCTGAGATCCATTTTGAGCCCTCCCTGACTTGAGCGGCTACTGCCGCCGGAAGCTCGTCCGCAAGACGCCAGTGGGTCCGGCCGCGGGACGCTTCCTTGGTTGCAGGGATTATAGGACAACCGACGGGACTTGTAAGGGTGCTTGAAAGCCCCCTAAGCTCACCGCCAACGGGAGGAACAAAGCGTGCGCTGTCAGGGACTTATCGTGCTGTTACGGAGCCTGGCGGCCGTGCTGGTCGTGGCGGCGACGGTGTCGGGTGCCGGCGCGCATGAGATTCCCAACGACGTGAAGCTCAACGTCTTCTTCAAGCCCACGGGCAATCGTCTCCTGCTCCTCATCCGGGCGCCGCTCGCCGCCATGAATGAAGCGGAGTTTCCAACCCGCGGCCCGGGCTATCTCGATCTCGCCCGCGCCGACGAGGCGCTACGCGGCGCCACCAAGCTCCATCTGACCGACAACATTACCATTACCGAGAACGATACGCCGCTCCTGGCGCCGCGTGTCGTCGCGGCGCGTTTGTCGCTGCCGTCGGACAAGTCGTTCGCCTCCTATGAGGAAGCGCTGGCGCATCTCGAAGGCCCCCCGCTCGACACGAGCCTTGAGCTCTATTGGAACCAGCAGCTCCTCGACGTGCTCATTGAATACCCGATCGCATCCGACCGCTCGCAATTCGCGATCGAATTTCGCGTCGACCGGCTCGGCCGCAAGGTCACGACTGCGCTGCGCTTCATGCCGCCCGATGGCGCGACGCGGGCGCTCGAGTTTCACGGCAATCCCGGCCTCGTGCAGCTTGATCCGCGCTGGCATCAGGCAGCGCTGAGCTTCATCGTCTCCGGCTTCTGGCACATCATCGAGGGCACCGATCATCTCCTGTTCCTGGCCTGTCTGGTGATCCCGTTCCGACGGCTGCGCCCGCTGGTCGTGATCGTGACCTCGTTCACGCTCGCGCATTCGATCACGCTGTTTGCCTCGGCGTTCGGATTCGCCCCCGACGCGCTCTGGTTTCCGCCGCTGATCGAGACATTGATCGCGATCACCATCGTCTATATGGCGCTCGAAAACATCATCTACGCCTCGCTCGGCGGTGACGGCGCCATGTCGCGGCGCTGGATCATCGCGTTCGCCTTCGGGCTGGTGCACGGATTTGGCTTTTCGTTCGCGCTGCGCGAAACGCTCCAGTTCGCCGGCGATCATCTTCTGACCTCGCTACTCACCTTCAACATCGGAGTCGAGATCGGCCAGCTCGTCGTGCTGGTGGTGCTCATCCCGGCACTCGGGCTGCTGTTCCGCCATGTCGTCCCGGAGCGGCTCGGCATCATCATCCTCTCGGCGCTGGTCGCCCACACCGCCTGGCATTGGATGATGGAGCGCAGCGAACAGCTCCTGAAGTTCCCATTTCCTGTCCCCGACGCCGCATCGCTCGCCAGCGCTATGCGCGGCCTGATGTGGCTGCTGATCCTCGCCGCTGGCGTGTGGCTGATGAACGGCCTGGTCAGGCGCTGGATGCGGGCGGACGCGCCATCGGCCGGGACCGATCGGACTGCCCAACCGGAAGCTAGTCGGCGCTGATGTTGGCGCCCTTCGCGACCTCGGCCCAGCGCGCAATCTCGCTGCGCGTCCAGGCGTCAAGCTCCGCCGACGTGTTGCCCTTGGCGTCGATGCCGAGATGGCGCGCCTTCTCGGCGAACGCGGCCGAGCTCACCACCGCGCGGACATCGGCGGAGAGCTTGTCCAGCACGGGTGCCGGGATGCCCGCCGGCCCGTACATAGCGTTGATCGCCGCGACGCTGAAGCCCGCATAGGTTTCCGCGATGGTTGGAACCGCCGGCGCGTCACGCAGGCGCTCAAGGTCGGCACCCGCGACAAGCTTCAACTCGCCCGCGTCGACATAGCGCTTGGCCGAGTGCCAGATGTCGAACATGATCGGTACGCGCCCCGCGATCACGTCAGTGAGCGCCGGCGCGCTGCCGTTGTAGTTGATATGGGTCATGGCGATGCCGGCGCGCTGCTTGAGCATCTCGCCGGCGAGGTGGCCCACGCCGCGCGGGCCGGGCGAGGTGTAGTTCAGCGGCTCGGCGCTGCGCTTGGCCATCGCCACGACGTCGGCAACCGAATTGAGCGGCAATGATTTATTGGCGACGAGCGCGACCGGCTGGGTCGCCACCATGCTGATCCCGACGAACTCCTTGAGCGTGTCGTAAGGCAGCTTCTGCCCGATCGCCGGATTGATCATGAAGGAGTTGGTGCCGATCAGCATGGTGTAGCCGTCGGCCGGCGCCTTGGCGACGGCGGCGGTCGCCACGATGGTGCCGGCGCCGGGCCGGTTCTCGACCACCACCGACTGCCCGTTCCAGCGCGCGGACAGAAGATCGGCCAGAATGCGGGCCAACGACGTCGGTCGGCCCGCCGGGCGCGAACGGGGCCACGATCTTGACCGGGCGCGTGGGAAAGTCGGCCGGCGCCTGCGCGGAAACGGCCGACGCCGCCGTGATGACGAGCAAAGCTCCTACCAGCATGGTGCGCATCTGCCTCTCCTCACATGTCCGCACCATTGAGTAGCACGGACAGGAGCTTGGCAGTACCGCACGTTCGGATGCTGGCATCAGAAACGCGCAGCGCCCCGGACCAGCCGGGGCGCCACGCGAAGCGAACAGTCTCGCCGATTACAGCCGATACAGGATCTGGTCGGTCCAGAACCGCTCGAGCCGGTGCAGCGACTTGTTGAGCGTCGAGAACTCCTCGGCATTGATGCCGCCGACCTGCTCGACCGTGCGAACGTGCTTCTGGTAAAGCCCTTCGACGGCGTCGCGCACCTCACGACCCTTGTCGGTCAGCCGGATGCGCACCGACCGGCGGTCGACGCGCGAGCGCTGATGATCCAGGAAGCCCATCTCGACGAGCTTCTTGAGATTGTAGGAGACGTTGGAGCCGAGGTAGTAGCCGCGCGTGCGCAGCTCGCCTGCGGTCAGCTCCTTGTCGCCGATGTTGTAGAGCAGCAGCGCCTGCACCGAGTTGATGTCGGCGCGGCTGCGGCGATCGAACTCGTCCTTGATCACGTCGAGCAGGCGGCGGTGCAGCCGCTCCACCAACGTCAAGGCCTCGAGATAGAGCGGTCTGATATTCTCATGCCGCACTTCCCGATCAGCAGCCGGCTCAACCGTCTTGGCAACGGCCTTCATGATGACGCCTCACTGTTGTCGTTTTCTATGCGACGAGGCCCTGTTTTCCCCCGTCTTAACGCCGCCACATTAGCGCCCACGGTCTAAATTCGACTTAAACAACACGATAAAGATAAAGTTTATTTGCCAAGGTGAATCAGCAATTGAAGCTAAATTTGCAGCGTTGCTCGTAACATTCCGTTCACGCTGGAAACCCGCATCAACGCAGGCATTCCGCGTTTTCCTGCATGCGTCAGTCGCCCTGCAGCAACTTGATGATGCCGGAAAAGTCGGTCGCGGCATGGCCGTGGTCGACGAACAAATCGTAAAGCGCTGCAGCACCCGCTACCATCGGGGTCTTGGCGCCCACGTTCTTCGCCGCTGCCTGCGCCAGCTTGAGATCCTTCAACATCATGGCCGCGGTGAATCCGGGCCGGAAGTCGCGATTGGCGGGCGATGCCGGCACCGGTCCCGGCACCGGACAGCATTTCGCCATCGCCCAGCATTGTCCGGACGACTGCGAGGCGATGTCGAACAGCTTTCCGGCGTCGAGGCCAAGCTTCCCCGCCAGATTGAATGCCTCGCAGACCGCGATCATCGACACGCCGAGCATCATGTTGTTGCAAATCTTGGCGGCCTGGCCGGCGCCGGAGCTGCCGGCATGCACGATGGTCTTGCCCATCGCAGCAAGGATCGGATTCGCCTTCTCGAATGCAATATCGCTGCCGCCGACCATGAACGTCAGCGTCGCCGCCTCGGCGCCGGCGACGCCGCCGGACACGGGCGCATCAATCATGCGCAGCTCGTTGACCTGCGCCGCAGCCGCAACCGCGCGCGCGGATTCCACATCGATCGTGGAGCAGTCGATCAGCAACGCGCCATCGGGCGCGGAGGCCAGCACGCCGCCCGAGCCGAGATAGACCTCGCGCACCTCCTTGCCGGTCGGCAACATGGTGATCACAACCTCGGCGCCCCCGCAGGCGACGTCGATCGCGGTTGCGACGGTGCCGGAGACCGAGGTCAGCCGCTCGGCCGCCGCGCTATCGATGTCAAAGCCGGTCACCGCGTGGCCGGCCTTGATCAGGTTCCGCGCCATCGGATAGCCCATATGGCCAAGCCCGATGAAGCCGATCTGGGTCATGTCCTGCCCCTCCTCAACGCGCGAGCCGGCGCTGATTGCCCGTACCAATCCGCCGCTTGAGATCGGGTAGCAGCCGTTCGGCGCTCGCGCCATCAACCATGGCGCGCGCGTCGGGCCCGAGCGCGCGCACGGCCGCGATATAGCCGGCGACTTCGTCGGCATCGCGCACCGCCTGCGGATAATCTGTGGCAAACACGGTCTGCGACAGCGCCACCTCCTGCAGGCCGAAGCGCACCCACTCGGCCCCCCACTCGGCGCAGTGGTCGGGGCCGGCCCAGCCGGCGCAATCGTAGAACAGGCGCTGCTCGAGATAATGGTCGAAGGGCCGTTGCGGGCGCCGCCCATGACGCGGAATCGCTGCCGTTCCCCATTTGTCGCGCTGTTGGAAGCCGCGGATGCGCCCGAGGTAACGGCCGATGCCGCCGGAGAAATGCGAGAACTGGATTCTGAGCGTAGGCAGCTCGTCAAGCAGCCCGCTGTTGATGATGCGGATCGTCGCCACCATCAGCGAGAACTCCCAGCCGAGCATGCGACCAAGATCGTCGGCATAGAGCTGCGGCCAGGACACGACCTGCGGGAGCGGATGGATGAAAACATAGAGGCCGAGATCGGCTGCCGCGCGCCAGAACGGGCGCAGCGCCTCGGCATCGAGCGGCTGGCCTTGCAGCTCCGAGCCGATCACGACGCCGGGAAAGCCGAGATCGACCGCACAGCGCTTGAGCTCCGCGCTCGCCTCGTCGGCCTTCAGCGCCGGCACATGGGCAAGCCCGATGAACCGTCCCGGATGATCAGCAACCGCCTGGCGCATGCGGTCGTTGATCAGGCGGCAGGTGCCGAGGTCCGGCTGGTCGAAACCCGCACCGCAGGACAGCACGCCGGCATCGATCCCGGCCCGGTCCATCATGCGCACATGGGCCACGAGATCGGCGAGGAGCGGATTGAGCAGGTAGTTCGGGTTGCCGTTCTCGTCGAGCCGCGCCGAGACCGCGTTGCGGTCGCCCTTGAGAAGCTCGGGCGGCGTGTAGTGCTGCTGGAAGTCGATGATCACATCTATCTCCGGAGAAGTAAGAAACTAGTAATCAGACCGGCTGCTCGCGCGCGGCTCGCAGCGCGAACAGCAGGTAGGTTCCGAGCAATACGAATTCGATGATGATCAGCCAGATGCGCCCGCCGTAGATCTGCGGAAACAGCATCTCGACCGCGATCATCGAAATGACCGACGTGAGCCACACGACCGCGCCCCAGGGGGCCGCGAGCCAAAGCCCGACGGCGGCAACAAGATCAATCACCGCAAAAAACGCCGTCGCCGACTGGTAGGGCGTCGAGTAATCCGCAAAACCTCCAGGCGTCGGGGCGTCGATGCCGCAAACCACCGCCCAGTGATAGAGCCCCTTGATCATCGACAGGCCCGCCATGGCGCGCAGGAAGGCGACCAGCCGTCGGGCCCAGTGGTCCGGCCGCGACGGGTCCTCCCCCCTGGCCTGCACGGCCTGAACCGGCTCGAGGGGCTGGCGCTGCCCGATCATGCGCGGGTCGCTCATGTCAGATCGAGCTCGCGGGCGACTGGCGCAAAGTGGCGCTCGACCTCGGCCTCGCTGATGGCCTCAAGCGTGGACGGCCGCCATTGCGGTGCCTGGTCCTTGTCGATGATCACCGCCCGTATCCCTTCGTAGAAGTCATGCCCCCGAACGACACGGGAAACTACCCGGTATTCCATGCGCATGCACTCGTCGAAAGCGAGTGTGCGGCCACGCCGGAGCAATGCCAATGCGAGCTTGAGGCTCAGCGGCGATTTGGTCCTGATGATGGCCGCGGCGGAGCGCGCGACATCGCCGTCAAAGCCAGGCTCGGCGGCGCTCGCGTCGAGGCCGGCCAGAACGTCCTCGACCCGGCCAGCCCTGAACAGGCGGTCGATCAAAGGGCGGCGGCGGGCCACGACGCCCTCTTCTGCCGGCTCGGCAAACGCTGCGAGCACGGCCTCAACCGGAGTAGCACCGCACAACGCCTCGACGAGTTGCGCAAATCGCGCCGATCCAACCCGATGGGTCGCGATGCCACAAGAAACCCCATCAGCGGCATCGAGACGATCGCCGGTGAGCGCGCAATAGGTGCCGAGCTCGCCCGGCAGGCGCGGCAGGAACCAGGTCGCGCCCACATCGGGAAAAAATCCAATGCCGACCTCAGGCATCGCGAATCGGAAGGCATCGCCGGCCACCCGATGCGAGCCATGCACGGAGATCCCGGCGCCACCGCCCATCACCGCGCCGTCGATCAGCGCCACATAGGGCTTGCGATAGCGCTTGATCAGAGCGTTGAGCCGGTACTCATCCCACCAGAACGCCAGCGCCTCGTCGTGGCGTCCGGCGCGCCCGAGCTCGTAGATTGCGCGCAGATCGCCGCCGGCCGAGAACGCGCGCGGCCCCGCCGCCGTCACGATCACGCGCGTGACGGCATCATCCTGCGCCCAACCCGCAAGCGTGTCCGCCAGCGCGCGCACCATGGTGTGCGTCACCGCATTGAGCGCCTGCGGGCGGTTGAGGATGACCACTCCCGCTACACCGCGGCGCTCGAACAGAATGTCGGTGGTCGGCTTCAAATCCACGTCACATGTTCGGCGGCCAAGTTCGACGGCAAAGCCGCGGCGCCGGGCGTCATCCGAACATCCATGACGCAGGATTCTTAATCGGCCTATGTTCGTTGAGTGCGAGCACGCCATTGATATTGCGCGCCAGCGACCAGAAGAACCACCAGAGCAGCAGGGCAAATCCGACGACGACAAACGCCAGGATCGTTCCGACCACCAGGTAGAGCAGCCCGATCCAGAAGGTGCGGATCTGAAAGCGGTAATGCGTGGCCAACATCGGCTCGGCAGTGTCCACCTGGACGTGCGCCATGATGACGCCGATCAGTGCGGT
>DAIUEP010000070.1:0-21284 GCA_036845065.1 Xanthobacteraceae bacterium
AGCGGCAGGGAAAGCCGCGCGGCGTCCGCCTCCTTGAGCACAATGGTCATATCCTTCTCGGCCCACGGCATCGGCTTCTCTTCCGGTCGTGTCGCCAGCGACCAGTTGGCGGCGCTGGAATCGATGAGCGCCACGCGCAAGGCTTCGCGATCGACCCCGAGCGCCGCGCCGAGCTTGAGGCCTTCCTCGTTGGCCGAGATCGACGCCCACAGGATGAGGTTGTTGACCATCTTGCCGACCTGTCCGGCGCCGGCTGGGCCGAGATGGAAGATCGAATCCGCGAATGCCGAGAAGGCGGTGCGGCAGGCGTCGAACGCGGCCTTGTCGCCGCCGCCCATGATCAGGAGCTTGCCCTGTTGCGCGGCGCCCTCGCCGCGGCAGAGCGGAATGTCGAGCAACGTCACCGCGGGCTTGGCGGGCAGCCGCGCCGCAATCTTCTTCATGGTGCGTGGCGCAATGGTCGACGCGATCGCCACGATGATGCCGTCGCCGGCGCCCGCGATGACGCCGTTGTCGCCGAACATCACGGCCTCGACCTCCTGGTCGAAGCCGACCGCCAAGATCACCAGATCGCTCGTGGCCGCGACCGCCTTCGGGGAATTGACCGGCTGGACGCCGGCCGCCGCCGCCGCCTTGAGCGTGGCGAGCGCCACGTCATATCCGATCACGGTAAAGCCGCGCTCGGCGAGGCGGCGGCCCATCGGCAGCCCCATCTTGCCAAGCCCGATCACACCAATGCGTTTGATCTCCCGTGTGCTCATCGCGTCACCTTGCCGTTGCAATGTCTCGCCGATTGTTCAGAGCATACAGAACGATTACGCTTGCGCCATTGCGGCAATTCGATCTCGGGAGCCGGCATCATGACACGCATTCTGGCCGGGCTGGCCGCGCTCGCGGGCCTTTGCCTCCTGCACGCGCCTCCGGCGGTCGCCCAGACGCCGGCGCAGACTTGGCCGGCAAAGCCGGTGCGCCTCGTCAACACGTTCGCGGCCGGCGGCACCGCCGACGTCCTGGCCCGCATGGTGGCCGATCAGCTCGCGGCGACCTTCAAGCAGCAATTTTTCGTCGAGACGCGCGCGGGCGCAACCGGCCTGATCGGGCTGCGCTCGGTGATGAGCACCGAGCCAGACGGCTACAATCTGGTGCTGACCACCCAGTCGCTCCTGGTCACCATTCCGGTCATGAATCCCACGGTCGGCTACGATCCGGCGCGCGACCTCACCAATATCGCCTATGTGGCCGGCTCGCCGATCGTGTTTCTGGTGAGCCCGTCGAGCGGCATCAAGACCTTTGCGGATTTCATGACGCGCGCGCGGGCCAGCGACAAGCCGCTCACCTATTCGTCGTCGGGTCTCGGCGGCAATGGCCACCTGATGACCGAGTTCTTCAGCCAGCGCACGGGCGTCAAGGTCGAGCATGTGCCCTACAAGGGCGCCTCGCAGGGGCTTGTGGATCTGATCGGCGGTCACATCGCGTTCAGCGCGCAGACGGTGTCGTCGGCCGCAAGCTATGTGCGCAACGGCACGCTGATCGCGCTCGCCAACACGGCGGATGAGCGGCTTGCCGACTATGCCGACCTGCCGACGCTGAAGGAGCTCGGCTATCCGGAGCTGGTCGCCACCACCTGGTTCTCGATCTCGGCGCCCGCCAAGCTGGCGCCCGAGATCGCCGAGAAGATCAACCGGGCGATTGTCGCCGGCCTCGCCACGTCCGAGGTGCAGCAGCGGCTGCGCCGCGACGGTCTCTTGAGCCAGCCGATGAGCAGGGCCGAGTTCGACAAGTTCATTGCGTTCGAAACCACGCGCTGGAAGCCGGTGATCGAGCGCGCCGGCCTCGTCGGCGTGAAGCTTGACTGAGCGTCCGTCGTCAGCGTTTGCGGATATGAAAGGTCAGTACCTTCTTGGCGCGATCGGTCTTCTCCAGGATGTCGCCGGTCTGATTGAGAAGGTTCGGAATATCGATGGCGGCGAGCGGGTCGGTGCATTCGATCACCAGCACGTCGCCCGCTGCGAGCCCGGCGAGCGCCTTGCGGGTCCTCAACGCCGGCAGCGGGCATTTGAGGCCGCGGAGATTCATCAATCTTTCCGCCATGGGACTTGCAGCGCTCTCTTCGTTATTGCGAACCGAGATCATACTATAAGCGGTCATGGCCGCAGAACACGACCCGCAGCGA
This sequence comes from Xanthobacteraceae bacterium, assembly GCA_036845065.1. Classification (GTDB taxonomy): domain Bacteria; phylum Pseudomonadota; class Alphaproteobacteria; order Rhizobiales; family Xanthobacteraceae; genus VAZQ01. The sequence continues at coordinate 2,174 of DAIUEP010000070.1, forward strand.
ATTGCAAGATTGACGCCGGTTGCCGAGGCGACGGCGCGCATCGATGCGCTGGTCAAGCCGATCGCGCCGCGCCGCATCGCGAGCGCATCGGCGCCGGGCCGCGTTCTGGCCGAGGACGTGGTCGCCGCGACCGCCGTTCCGGCAGGTGCGCGGGCGCTGCGCGATGGCTTTGCGGTCGCCGCTGAGGCTCTATTGGATGCGAGCGCGTATGCGCCTGTCGTGCTGACGCCGCCGCGGCGCGTTGACGCGGGTGAGGCGCTGCCGGCTGGCACCGATGCGGTCGCGTCGTTCGATATCGTGGTGGAGCGGGACGGCGGGGTCGTGGTGATCGCAACGGTCGCACCCGGTGACGGGATCGTGGCGGCAGGTGCGGACCTCGGCGCCGGCACGGTGCTGCGGCAGACGGGCGACGTGGTCGGTGCCGCCGAGGCTGCGGCCTATGCTGTCGCCGGCATCGCCGAGGTCACGGTGCGCGAGCCGCATGTCTGCGTCGCGCCGGCGCGTTCCGGGCGCGATGCGGTGGTGGATGCCGCGGTCGAGCTGATCGCGCGCGCCATCACGGCTGCCGGCGGCGTGGCGCGTCGCTCAGCCGGCGATTTGCCGGCGGCGCTTGCCGACCAGGAAGCCGACGCGATCATCGTGATCGGCGGAACCGGGCGCGGCCGCAGCGACACGAGCGTGCGCGCCCTTGCCTCAGCGGGACGCCTCGAGGTGCGCGGCGTGGCGCTGATGCCCGGTGAGACCGTGGCCTTCGGCATCATCGGGCAGCGGCCCGTATTGCTCGTTCCCGGCCGGCTCGACGCCGCGCTGGCGGTGTGGCTCACGCTCGGCCGCCATCTTGTTGCACGGCTCGCGGGCCGCAAGGCGGACGCAGTGGGCAGGGCCGCGGTCCTCACGCGCAAGCACGCCTCGCCGCTCGGGCTGACGGAAGTCGTTCCGGTGCGCGCGAATGGCGGCACAGTGGAACCCATAGCCTCAGGCTATTGGCCGTTGCGGGCTATCGTACAGGCCAACGGATGGTTCCTGGTGCCCGCCGACAGCGAAGGCTATCCGGCCGGCGCGGAGGTCGTGGTAAGAAGCTGGCCATGAACGAGCGCGTTAGAGAGTCGGACATCAAAGGACCGGACTTGGTCGCGGCGATCCGTCGCGCGGCGCGCCAGGAGCAGTTCCTCGACGTCGTTTCGGCCGAGGAAGCGCGAACACGTTTCGCGCAGCACGTCGCGCTCGGGCCGCTCGGTGGCGAACGCGTGCCGCTCGAAGCGGCTCTGACGCGCGTGCTCCTCGCTGATGTGATCGCGCCGATCGACGTGCCGCCGTTCGATCGCGCCAACGTGGATGGCTTCGCGTTGCGCGCAGCCGACACCGCTGGTGCGAGCGACGCAGCGCCGCGGCGGCTTCTCCTCAACGGCGAGGTGATCGTGTGCGGCCATGCGCCGGCGCTTTCGGTCGCGGCCGGCACGGCGACCGCGATCGCGACCGGCGGCGTCATTCCGCGCGGTGCCGACGCGGTGGTGATGATCGAGCAGACCGATCTGGTCGAGGCCGCGGCTGAGCCGTCGATCGAGGTGCGCCGCGCCGCCGCGCCCGGGCAGTTCGTATCCTACGCGGGCTCCGATATCGCGCGCGGCGAGATGCTGCTGCGCCGCGGCGCGCGCATCGGCTCGCGCGAGATCGGCATGTTGGCGGCTTGTGGCATCGCGGAGGTCGAGGTGGTGCGACGGCCGCGCGTGGCGGTGCTCTCGACCGGCGACGAGCTGGTCGCGCCGGGCGCGCCGCTTCGGCCGGCCGCGGTCTACGACAGCAACGGCGCGATCGTGGCGGCGGCGGTGAGAGAGGCCGGCGGCGAGCCGGTTCCGTTCGGTGCCTTTCCGGACGATGAGACCGCGCTCGAGCTTGCGCTGCGCACCGCGCTTGCCGTGTGCGACATGGTGCTCATTTCCGGTGGCACCTCCAAGGGCGCGGGCGACCTTTCGCACCGCGTCGTCGCGCGGCTTGGCGCGCCCGGCGTGATCGTGCATGGCGTAGCCCTCAAGCCCGGCAAGCCGCTCTGCCTTGCGGTGATCGAGGGCAAGCCGCTGGTCGTGTTGCCGGGCTTTCCGACCTCGGCGATCTTCACCTTCCACGCCTTCGTGGCGCCGGTGATCCGCGCGCGCGCGGGACTGCCGCCGGAGGCGGCCCGCACCGTCGAGGCGCAGGTGCCGGTCCCGATCACATCCGAGCTCGGCCGCCAGGAGTTCGTGCTGGTGGCGTTGGCTGAAGGCGCCGACGGTCCGGTCGCGTTTCCGACGCCTAAGGGCTCGGGCTCGGTGACGAGCTTCTCGCAGGCCGACGGCTTCATCGCGATCGAGGCGCTTGCGTCCGTGCTTCCAGCCGGCACGCGCGCGCGCGTCACGCTGATCGGCGAGGCGGCCGCGATGCCTGATCTGGTCGTGACCGGCAGCCATTGTGTGGCGCTTGATACGGTGCTCGGCACGCTCGCGGATCAAGGTTTCAGCGCGCGCACTATCGCGGTCGGCAGCCTGGGCGGCGTCGCGGCGGCGGAGCGCGGCGAGTGCGACCTCGCGCCCGTGCATCTCGTCGATCCGGCGACCGGTGTCTACAACGCGCATCTCCTTCGTCCTGGCCTGTCGCTGGTGAAGGGCTGGCAGCGCCTGCAAGGCATCGTCTACCGCGCGGGCGACGCGCGCTTCGAGGGCCGCGCCGCGCCGGACGCCGTGAAAGCCGCGCTCGCGGACGCCGCGTGCCTCATGGTCAATCGCAATGCCGGCGCGGGCACGCGCGTGCTGATCGATCGGTTGCTCGGCGGCGCGCGGCCGCCCGGCTACTCAAACCAGCCGCGCTCGCACAACGCGGTCGCCGCCGCGGTGGCGCAGGGCCGCGCCGATTGGGGCGTTGCAATTGCGCCGGTGGCGCGGCTCTACGGGCTCGGGTTCCTTCCGCTCGCGCCCGAGGAGTACGACTTCCTGTTGGTCGAGGCGCGCCGCGAGCGGCCGGCCGTGCAGGCGTTCCTCGCGGCGCTGCGCGATGAGGCGACGCGCGCACGCATCCGCGCGCTCGGCATGCGCATGGTAGACGACACGCGAACTTTGTGAGCGCGCGATGAGCCGGAGTCGCATATTTGCAGTCTGCGCGGTCGGCATTCTGGCGCTCGCCATGGCGGCGACCGCGCAGGCGCAGTTGCGCGGGCATGGCGGCCCGGTGCGGGCGCTGGCGATCTCGCCCGACGGCAAGCTCGCGATCTCCGGCAGCTTCGACACCTCGGCGATCCGCTGGTCGCTCGAGCGCGATGCGGCGATCGAGGTGCTCCGCTTTCACGAGGGCGCGGTCAACGCGGTTGCCTGGCTGCCCGACGGACGCGCGGCTACCGCGGGCGAGGACGGGCGCATCGCGCTCTGGCGGCCGGGCGAGCCGCAGCCGGCGGCCGTGCTCGAAGGCCACGCCGCGCCGGTTGTGGCGCTGGCGCTATCGCCGGACGGCAAGATGCTGGCCTCGGCGTCGTGGGATCACAGTGCGCGGCTGTGGCCGCTCGACGGCGGCGCGCCGCGCATGCTCGACGGTCATGCCCAGAACGTCAACGGCGTCGCGTTTGCGCGCGACGGCCGCGCTGTGGTCACGGTCGGCTACGACGCGACGCTGCGCATCTGGCCGCTTGATGGCGGCGCGCCGGCTATTGTGACACTGCCGGTGCCGCTCAATGCGGTCGCGGTCGCGCCCGACGGCGAGATCCTCACCGCCGGTGCCGACGGCAAAGTGTCTATCCTCTCGGCTGCCGGCGAACTGCGCACGCAGTTCGAGGCCGCGCCCGCGCCGATCATCGCGCTCGCCCTGTCGGATGATGGCAAGCTCGTCGCGGCGGCCGGTATTCGCGGCTCGGTCGCGATCATCGACCGCGCCGCGCGCCGGATTGAACGCACCTTGGTCGGGCCGGGCCTGCCGGTCTGGTCGGTGGCCTTCCTGCCGGACAGTCGCACGCTGCTCACGGGCGGCGCCGACCGCATCATCCGACGCTGGGACGCGCACACCGGTGAGCCGATCGGCAATGTCGTGATGGGCGCGCCCGCCGATCCGCTCGCGGCGTTTGCGGGCGATCCGGGTGCGGATGTGTATCGCGCTTGCGTCGCCTGCCACACGCTCTCGCCCGACGAAGGCAGCCGCGCCGGTCCGACACTCGCCGGCATCTTCGGGCGACGCATCGCGAGCTTGCCAGGCTACAATTTCTCGGCGGCGTTGAAGAAGCTCGATATCGTGTGGACGCCGGAGACGGTATCGAAACTGTTCGAGGTTGGGCCATCGACCTTCACGCCCGGCACCAAGATGCCAGAGCAAACCATCGGCTCGGCGCAGGAGCGTGCCGCGCTGGTGCGGTTTCTGGAGCGGGCGACGAAATGACAAGCAAGCGAATTCGTGTCGGCTACTCTTTTCCCTTCCGCTCCTCTTCCTCGCGCTCGCGCAGATAGTCCTCGGTGGTGCGCACGGGCGGGCGCGGCGGGGCGTGGGGATCGAAGCTTGCCTCGGTGGCCGCGATGGCGCGGCAGTCCTCGCACATCTTCAGAAGCTCGAGCCGGCTGGTGCTGCCCTGGAACATCCAGTGCTTGCCGGCGAGCTTTTCGGTGACGCGCGCGATGGTGCTCCTGGTGCCGAACGGCTTGCCGCAGCGGACGCAGGCGAACGGCTCCTCCTCCTTGAGGATGCGCGCAAGCGCGGTGGCGGCGCGAAAGTCGATCTGGGGCTTAAGCGTGATCACCTTCTCGGGGCAGGTCGCCTGGCACAGGCCGCATTGCACGCAGGCGTCTTCGGAGAAGCGCAGCGTCGGCTTTTCCGGATCGTCGCCGAGCGCGCCGGTCGGGCAGGCCGACACGCAGGCGAGGCAGAGCGTACAGCCCGCGACGTCGATCTCGACCGCGCCGAACGGCGCGCCCGCTGGCAATGCGATGACGTCGACCGGCGCGGGCGCCGCACGATGCAGCTCGCGCAGCGCATGTCGCAGCAGCTCGCGCTTCTCCCCGATGGGCATGAAGCTCGCAGGCCGTGGCGCGCCGTCAGGGGTGGCGATTGCGCGCAGCGCCGTGCCAAGCGCGTCCGGATCGTCGGTCTCGATGGCTGCGACGCGATCCGCGCCGAAGCCAAGCCCCGCCAGGATCGGCTCGGCGAGCGCCAGCGTCTTGGTGAGGCCGGTGACATCGTGGCGCGGCTTGGCGCGCAGCAGGAAACGCATCGCGGAAGCGCCATACGCGAAGGTTGCCGCGATCGCGTCGAGACCTGTCTGCGTGACCTCGTTTACGGCGACCGGCAGCGCGTTCGCGGGCAGTCCGTCGCCGCCGCGCGCCAGCGCATCGATCAGCGGCCCGCCGTGGGCATTGTCATGAATGAGCAGGACCGGCTGCGTGCCGCCGGCAGCTCGATAGGTCGTGAGCAAGGTGCGCAGCCGCCGCATCAGCGTGTCGGCCGGCGGCAGCGCGTAGGCGGCCGCGCCGGTCGGGCAGACCGCGGCGCATTGCCCGCAGCCGGCGCACACATGGGCGTCGATCGCCACGTGATCGCCATTGGGCGTGATCGCACCGGTCGGGCAGAGGTCGAGGCAGCGGCTGCAACCCACGCGCTGCGAGCGCGAATGCGCGCAAAGGTCGGCGGTGAAATTGACGTAGCGCGGCTTGTCGAAGGTGCCGACGAGATCGCGTGCCTTCATGACCGCTCTGAGCACCGCGGCGGGGTCGCCTGGATCGGCGCGCAGATAGCCTTCGCGCAGATCGGCGGCCGCAAACAACGGCGTGCCGCCTGAAAGATCGAGCACGATGTCGCAACGCGATAGGGCGGCGTTCTTGGCGGCCCCGAAGCTGAGTGCGGCGCGCGAGGATGGCGTCGGCTGTGCGAAGTCGTCGACCGTGAGCTCGAAGGCGCCGAGGTGGCCCTTGGCGGCGCGGATCAACCCCTTGGCCACCGGGTATTCGGTGACGCGCGGCGGCATCACCGCGGCCGGCGGCTTGATCAGCACGGTGATGTCGAGGTGGTCCTTGAGCAGGTCCGCCGCCTCGATCGCGCGCTCGTCGCGCCCGTAGATCAGGATCACACCCTCGCTCTCGAACGTGACGAACGGGATCTCGGGTGAAGGCTCCGCAGCCATCGCAATCAGCGCCGCCATTTTGGGGCCGGCGGCCGCGGCGTCCTTCGACCAGCCGGCGGTCTCGCGGATATTGGCGTAGCGGATGTCACCGCCGCTTTCCCAGGCGACCTCGGCGAACAGCGGCGTCTCCTGCGTGCAGGCGACCGTGAGCGGCACGCCGGACGCGGCGGCCGCGCGAAAGCGCTCGAGCTCGGCGCGGCAGAGCTGGCGCGCACTCGTCACCTCGCTGCCGCGGCACCCGCGCTTAAGCGCGCCCATATCGAGCGGCATGGTATCTTCGCACGAGCAGATCAGGACGTGGCGCGGCCCATCGGCCATTCGTCGGTCCTTTCGGGTTGGAAAGCCCAAATCTTGTCGAAAGCGCAAGCCGCTCGATCGCCGGCCGCATGATCCTGGCCAGCGCGCCGGGCAGGTTATATGTATTCCGAACCGAAATCGCGAGTCCCGGTGTCGTCATGTCGCTTGAACGCAGTCGACGCGTGCGCACGGCGCCTGCGCTCGATCTACCTCCGCCGTATCGCCTGCTGACATTGCGCGAGGTGGGCGACGCCTTTGCCCACGCGGTCGCGGTCGCGGCGGACGAGGGGGCTGGAACTCTTGTCTATGTCGGGCGTTTCGATCTCGCCGAGTTCGCGGTGGTATTGGAGCCGGATGAACCGCTCAGCATCGCAAGGCGCGCCTTCTACGCCGGGATGACCGCGCTTGCGGATGCGCTCGCGGCCCATGCACCGCCTGAGAAGCCGATCAGCATCGACTGGCCTGACGCGATCAGGATCGACGGCGGGCTCATCGGCGGTGGGCGGCTCGCATGGCCGCAAGGCGCCGAGGAGAGCGAGCCGCCCGACTGGCTCGTGTTCGGCGCGATGATCCGCACCGTCGCGATGGGTGACGGCGAGCCCGGGCTGCGCCCGCTCTCGTCCGCGCTCGAAGCCGAGGGCTTTGACGATCTCGGCTCCGGCCGCCTGGTCGAGAGCTTCGCGCGCCATCTGATGGCTGTGACCGACATCTGGCAGGAGAAGGGCTTCGGCGAAGTCGCCAAGACCTACCTTGCGCGCCTCGCGCCTGCTGCGTCGAAAGGTGGCGTTCGTCATGATCTTGCTGAAAATGGCGATCTGCTCGTGCGTGGCATGACGGCCGTCGCGCCGGAGCGCCGCGCTTTGGCGCAGGCACTCGTGCAGACGCCGTCGTGGCTCGATCGCGCGACCGGCGGACCGAAGTGACTCCACGCGGGGCCTCATTCGGATTCCGCCACCACGAACGACCACCAGGGCGGCGTGCTCGACCGCAGCATGCCGTCCCAGTACCAGGCCGAGACATCGGACCAGCGTGCGCCCTGCTCATCGCGGATCGCTTCGCACACGATCATGCTGACGCCGCGCAGCGTCGCGCGGAAGCAGCTCATGGTGGCCCCAGTTGCGTCCTTGCGGGCCGCCACCGGCGCGATGGCGTAACCACTGCCGCGAAAGCAATCGGCCGCCGCATGCAGCTTGCGCGTGGGCGCGCCGAGCCACCTTATGATGATCTCGCGGCGGCCATCCGAGAAGCGTCCGACCCGGCCCGGGAAGTCCTGCACGAACGCGGTCTCCCGTTGCGTGAGCGGCAGCTCGACCAGCGCGCGGGCTTCGTAATGCGTCGGCCAGCCCGGAAACTGCGCGCCGACGGCCGCGCCGTTGCTGCGCACGACCAGCGGGGCGAGCGCCGCCGCAGTGGCGGCGACCAGCAAGGCCGCGACGCGCGCTTTCAAGTGGCGCATGGCACGACCTCCCGACCACGCAACCGCGTGAGCAGCCACAGCGTGACGGCGGCTGATAGCGTGAAAGCCGCGATGCCGATGCCCTCGTGCCACCACGTCGGAGCCTGGACGAGCCCGGCCTCGACATAGAACAGGCTGGTGGCGCGCAGCACGTTGCAGGCAATCGCCAACACCAGCGACAGCGCGACGCCGGCCATGACCTTGATGATGCCGAACCGGAACAGCACGCAGCCCATCAGCGTCAGCAGCAGCCCGGCCCACAGCATGTTCACGCCGCTGCAGGGCGCGTCGAATTGGATGAGCTCGTCGCGCCAGGCGAGAAAAGTGCCTTGCCGCGTGACCGCGAGGCCATGCGCCTGCAACAGGCCGACCGACAGCGACGCAGAGACGATGCGCATCGGATAGCCCAGCATGAACTGCAACGATGGCACCACCGGCAGCGCGAGCGCGACGAGGCCCCAGAACGCGGCCGGTGGACGTTCCTTGAAGGCGGCGAGGTGGCAGCAGAACAGCGTGGCCGCGATCGCGATGGCGGCGCGAGCGATCGGCGGCAGCACGGCGTAAGACGCCGCGAAGGCGGCAAGCAGGAGCGCGACCGGTAGGAGCGGCAGCGGCATGGCCTCCCTTGTTCTGCGCGCCACGCCGAGCACGCCGAGAAACCCCACGGTCAGCGCGAGGGAGAGAGCCTCCTCGGGCGTTTCCCACACGCGTTGCACATACCAGCGCCAGGCGTCCCAGGTGGCCGCCATGACGAGCGCGGTGACCAGATAAGGCTGCATCACGCCACTGCCATCTGGGGCCGGTGCCGCCACACGAGCCACGTCAGCGCCGTGCAAGCGATGATGATCAGCGCCCATTCGTGCGGCTCTGGCACCGTCGGCACGGTCGCCTGATTCACGGGCGTGAGGCGGGCCGCGTCGTATTGCTGCTTGGTCTCGAGCACAACGGCGCCGCTGACCGGCGTCACCAGGCGATAGCGGGTCGCGAGCGCGACGGCGTCGGCGCGGTTGCCGCCCATGCGCATGATCTCGAGCACGCGATCACTCGCCCACAGGCGTGCGATGTGATCGGAGCCCGTGGTCACGCCATCGTTCGCCGGTGCTTGCTGGCGCCGGATCACCTGATTGTCGCCTGTGGTGCGTGCGAAAAATCCCTTGAGATCGGTCTCGGGCCCGCCAATCTGTGGCAAGGAGCGCGCGCCCCAGGCCCACGGCGCGTCGGGCAGGACCTCGTTCGGGCCCGGCTCGACGCTGTAGAGCACGACCTTCGGCAGCCGCGACAGCCGGGCGGTCGCTTGCTCGAGCCGCGCCGCGCTGCCGTTGAAGCTGATCGGCTGCGGGCCGTGGACCCAGAGGAGCGTCGCCTGCGGCTCCGCCTCCAGCGCCTGCAGCGCGTCGGCGAGCGCTGGCGCGTTGTCCTGCCCACCCGCGAATGCCGTCGAGCGAATGAGCCGCGCGACCGCGGCCTTCTGCGCATCCGACCACGCCGCCATGGGTACGCGCTGCATCGGCTCGCCGGCGATGATCGCGCCGACCTTTGTGCCTGCCGGAATGGCATCGAGCGCCGCGATCATCTTGGCCGACGTTCCGGCAAGCCGGGCCGAGCCGTCGATGACGAGCATCAGGGTGCGCATCGGCTCACCGCGTGCAATCTCCTGCATGATCGCCTCGCCGTCGCCGAGGCGTGCCAGCCGGCTGGCCGCGCCTTCGGTGCGATCGACTGTGATCACCTGCCGATTGCCCGACAGCACGCGGTCGTCGAGCGTGCCGGAGATGCGGTAGAGCCGGCCATCGACGCGGCTCGTCTCAAGCGCCGCGGTGGCGCTCAGCGCTTGCCGGCTCTCGATCCACACGCTGTGGCCGGTGTCGGCCCCGATCGAGAAATTGCGATCGACGATTGCAGGCAACGTCAGGCGCGCCTTGCCGGGCGCCGCAACATCGAGTGGCGCGCTGATGCCGATCTTGAACTTGATGGTGCCGCCATTGCGCGGAACGGGGAAGGCCTGCGCCAGCACGCGGTCGGCGCCCTTGGTCGTGACCAGGAGCGGATCGCGCCGCTGCTGCACCGCGACCTGCTGATAGGCGGCGCGCACCTCGCCGCGTCCGCCATAGGCGGCTTCGCGCTCCTCGTCATTGACCCAGAGCGTCGCGCGCGACACCACGCCGCCAGGCGGCAGCGCAAGTTGCAGGCGTGCCTCGCGATCGATCGCCGCGGTGTTCTTGAACTCGATGGTCCATTCCAGATAGGCGATGAGGTCATCGCCGCTGATCGATCCGTCGATGCGCGAGGACGCGAGATTGAGCCCCTGCATCCGGCCGCCGACGCGGGTTCCGCCGTGATCGTCATCGAACTGCATGTCGGCGAACCGCGCGGCGTTCCGGAATGGCGCAGGCTTGGCGTTGAACGGCACGCCATGCAGGCGATAGTAGATCTCGCGCGCCTCCGCCGGAGACGCGACCTGCTGCGGCCGGGTGCCGATCCAATTGTTGCTCGTGAGCATCACGAAGCCGCTCAGCAGCCCCGTCGGTCGCCCGGCGGCGCCGTAGCACAGGCGCAGCAAGAGATCGTCATCGCCCAGCGTGCGCAGCAGCGCGAGCCCGCGCTCGCGCTCCGCGGGTACGCTGCTCGCGGCCATCTGGATGCCGATCCGGGTTGCGGCCGGCGGAACGTCGAGCGCGACCACGAACGCAAGGCCCGCGGCGAGTCCGCCAATGAGCGGGCGCGTGAGCGTCTTCGCGGGCTGCCGGCGGGCAAGCGCGGTCCGCAGCCGGAATGCGCTCACAAACGCTGCCAGCGGACCGAGCGGCAAGAGGCCGATCCCGGCCACGATGGCGAGGATTGCGATCGGCAGCAGCGGCAGGAACAACAGCGCGTACAGCGTCGCGATCGCGATGGCGGCGCCGTTGGCGAATGCGAGCCACTTGGCGTTCCATGGCTGCTCGTATTCCAGGTAGGCCCAGATCAACAGGTTGCACGCGGGCACGAACGCGACCGCGGCCACGTGCCAATAGGTCGGCATCGGATTGAAGAACGAATCGGCGCACATGTGTGTGAGCAGCTCGATCCCGATCACGATGGCGGGAAAGAAGACCCCGAGCACGAGATGCCATCCGCTTGGCGGGGCTGGCCTGTGCTGGGTCACCGGCTCGAATGTCACAGTGGCCGTCTTGATCTGCCGATTGCTCATCGGGCTCCTCCGTTGCGGTTGCCGGTCATTCGGCGGCGGTGAGTTGCGGGGCGTCGCCAAGCCCGCCGAAGCGGCGCTCGCGGCGCTGGAAATCGACAAGGGCAGCGCGCAGGTCGGCGGCGCCAAAATCGGGCCACAGCGCGTCGACGAAGCAGAGCTCGGCGTAGGCGGACTCCCACAGCAGGAAATCGGACAGCCGCTTCTCGCCGCTGGTGCGGATGAGCAGATCGACGTCGTCGTGATGGCCGCAGCCGGGGGCCGCGAGGAGGCGACGGAACTCCTCGCGCGAGGGCGGCAGCTCTCCGCGCCAGGCCGCGGCTGCGCGAGCGATCGCGTCGCGCGCCGAATAGTCGATCGCGATCCGCAGATGGAGCCGCGTGCCGGACGCCGAGCGCCGCTCGGCCTCCGCGATGTCGTCGCTGAGACCGTCGGGCAGGCGGTCGCGGCGGCCGATCACCGTGAGCCGCACGCCGCTCTCGAGGAGGCGCATGAGCTCGCCGCGCAGGTAGCGGCGCAACAGGCCCATCAGGGCCGCCACCTCGTCGCGGGGGCGCCGCCAGTTGTCGGAGGAGAAAGCGAACAACGTGAGCGTCGTGATGCCGAGCGCGGGCGCCGCTTCCACCACGCGGCGGACCGCGTCGGCGCCGGCGCGATGCCCGGCGGTGCGGGGCAAGCCGCGCCGCGCCGCCCAGCGCCCGTTGCCGTCCATGATGATGGCGACGTGCAGTTGCTCGTGATTGAGGCCCTGGCTCATGACTTTTCGTCTCCGAGTACTCTGCATCGCAAAGTAAGTTGGCAAAAGAATGGGCTTACGCCGGCTTCAGGCGGCGGGGGCTCGCGGCGGCGGTGCCCGAGTTGGCTGACCCCGACTTGGCTGCGCTGGCGGCATCGCGCACCACCTGCTCCAGCACCTTGAGATAGTCGAGATAGCGCTGCCGGCCTTGCGGGGTGATCCGGCAGATGGTCTGCGGCCGGTTGCGATCGTAGCCCTTCTCGATCGCGATCAGGCCGGCCTCCTCGAGCACCTGCAGGTGGCGGGAGAGATTGCCGTCGGTCAGGCCGCACATCTGCTTGAGGGTGCCGAACACCAGGCCCTTCGGATGAGCGGCGAGCGAGGTGAGGACGCTCAGGCGCGCCTTCTCGTGGATCACGCGGTCGAGCCCCTCATAGGCGAAGCGGCCGGGCTGCTCGATGGGTGCGCTAGGTTTCCGCATGGCTCGTTCCGCTGCGATAGAGAATGCCGGCCATCAGCAATTGTCCAAGCCCGAACGGCAGCGCCATGGCCCAGGGCGAAAACGCCTGCTCGCCATTGGCAAAGGCAAGACTCGCCAGGCCCGCCGCGAGATACCAGACGCCGACCGCGAACATCGCGCGCGGCAGCGACCGGCAGGAGGCGAAGAATCCGAGGCTGAAGACGATCTGCCAGAGGCCGGGCAGCATCCACAGAACGTCCGGCCCGACGCGATAGAGCACGACCGTCAAGAGCGTCCCGGCCACGCCTGCCGGAATGAACTGCTCGGTCGCGGTATGGATCATCTCGTCGGCAAGGCCGGTGTGGATGCGCTGCGAGCGCGCCACCATCTCGCTAGCGATCAGGATCACCGAAGCGGCGGCGGTCGCCACCCACAGGGCGAGATACCCAAAGACAGCAGTGGCCGGCTCCGGAATGAGAATCGCCTGGGTGCCGGCCGCAAAGAGGGCGAGCACGCCGGTGGCGGCGACCGTGATCGGCCCATAGCCCTGGAACTCAGTTCCACGCGCCATCTGGGCGCGCATCGCCGTGATGTCGGCCAGGGCCTTGTCGAGGTCGCGCATGAATGCCCGCGTGATGACTTTACATTGTAAAGTACACGTGATTGCAAACCCGCGTCAAGAGGCCTGCGGGCGGCGCTCGGCCCGCAGAGAAACCCGCGGCGTCCGCAGGGGTCGGCCGCGTCACTTCGCTACTCGGCTTTGATATTGGCGTCGCGGATGACCTTGCCCCACTTCCCCGAGTCGCTGCGGATGCGGGCGGCGAAGTCCTCCGGCGAGCTGACGATCGAATAGATGAAGCTCGGTGCCAGCACGCGCTCGCGGAATTCCTTGTCGGCGAAGATGCGCTGCGTTTCCGCATTGAGCTTGTCCACGATGGGGCGCGGCGTGCCCGCGGGCGCGAACAGCCCGTACCAGGAGCCGGCCTCGTAGCCCGGCAGGCCGCTCTCGGCGAGGGTCGGCACGTCGGGAAATTGCGCGATCCGCGCATTGCTGCCGAAGCCGAGCACCTTGAGCTGGCCGGCCTGCCAGGGCTGCGCGACCAGGCCGATGCTCACGATCATCATCTGGATGTGGCCCGCGATCGTGTCGGTCAGGGCGGGCGTCGCGCCGCGATAGTGAACGGGCGTGAACTTGGCGCCGGTCATGCTCTCGATCAGCACGATATTGAGGTGGCCGCTGGTGCCAATCCCGAATGTCCCGTAGTTGAGCTCGCCTGGCTTACTTTTGCCGAGCTCGATCAGCTCGGCAAATGAGTTGGCGGGCACCGACGGATGCACGATCAGGGCCTGCGGACTGATGCCAAGGCCGGTAATGGGCACAAAATCCGCCTGCGCATCGTACGGCAGCTTGCTGTAGGTGTGGGCCGCCGTGACGAAGGCGGCGTCGGCCGCCACCAGGAGCGTGTGGCCATCGGGCGCCGCCTTCGCGACCGCGTCAACCCCGACGATGCCGGCGCCGGTTGGCCGGTTCTCGATCACGACCTGCTGCTTCCAGGCCTCCGAGAGGCGCTGGCCGAGCGCCCGCGCGATCACGTCCGTGATGCCCCCCGGCGGAAACGGCACCACGATGTGAATGGGCTTGGCCGGATAGATTTGCGCCTGCGCGGCGCGATCCGGAGCGATGCCCACCGTGAGCACGAGGGCGATCAGGCCTAGCCTTAAGCCAGTCGATAACATTCAATCCTCCGGAAGGGTGCGCGCCGCCATGGTATGATAGCTGTCGCCTAAGCCCGTCGGGCGTGACGGTAAGTCATGATGGTAGGTCATGGGTTCGACCGACCACAAGGGAGCCTCGCCATGAAGGACTTCTGGCTCTCGTGCGGACACCACCTGCTGGACCGCGACTCTGGCGGCGGGCTGATCGTGACCGACGATTTTCTCAAGGCCTATCTGGCGCGCCGGGAGCTTGCGCCGCCGCCCGAGGCCTGCGTGGTCGAGCGCACGCTGCACGCGGCGCTGCTCGCCGAGCCGCGCCGGCTTGTCGACGCGGACGATATCGCGGCGATCGCGGATGCCGACGCGCGCGAGAACTGGGCCGTCATGATGGCCTGGCGGGATCTTCTTGTCGCGCATCGCACCATCGAGGCGGCCTATCTGCATCTCGTTCGAGGCGGCATCGGCAACACGCCGCCGCTGTTCGTCAACCAGCTCGTCCATGTCATCCTGCGCAACCTGCTCGACGGCTGCGAGGACGCCTTCATGCTGCGCGCGGCGGAGCTGTTCTTCCGCCCGCAACGGCTGACCAGCCACGGCGGCTCGCTGATTGCGGCGGACGACGAGGTGATCGCGGGCGGCAATCCCCATTCGTCGCCACTCGTGTCGATGCTCGGGTTGCCCGCCAGCGCGGCGATCGACGTGCTCAACGACGACAATGCCGCGACCTACTGGGCGCGCAGCGATCGCTTCGACACCGCGCTCGATCTCACGGTCGGTCGCCGCGGGCTGGCGGCGCTCGGCGATGTGATGGTGCGCTGGCTTGGGCATCTGCTCTCGCTCGACTGCCGGATCGAGCCGCTTTCCGCGGTGCGTGGCGCCAATTTCACCTGGTATGTCGGGCTCGATGCGCAGGCGACCGCGATCGGCGATGCGCTGTGGAGCGGTGAGGATCTCGATGCGGCCACGCAGGCGCGGTTGGTCGGCCTCTATCGGCTCACCGTTGCGGATCCCGCCATCGTCTTGGAGGCAGCGAGCGGAGAGCCTATCTATCTCCTGCTGGCAATGACGCCGGATGGCTTGTTGCGTATGAAGCCGCAGAATCTCATCACCGGCCTGCCGATCCGCCAGATGGAGGCGGTGTCGTGACCGTGGCGCCCGCGCTTGCCCGCATTCCGGTTGGCGTCGTGGTGGAGCGGCGCAAGGCTGCCAACCCCTGGATCGACATGGTGTGGCAGCCGATCGGCGTGCTGGCCGGTGCGCCGGATGCCGCGCCCTGGACAGTGCTGGAAGCGGGCGACGACCGCGCGAGCTTCTATGCCGGCGCGGCCGAGATCGCGCTCTACCGCACTGAGACCGGCCACTATCGCGACAATCTCGGTTCCGGCCGGCCGTCATTGTGGGTGTCGCTGCGGCCGACCGGGGTGGAACCGCCCTTTGAGATCGTTGCGGTGACGGCCGATCCGGCCGAAGGCGAATCATTCACGCAGGCGGGTGACGATCTGGTGGAGGCGGTGCCGATGCCGCCTGCGGTGCGCGCCATCGTCGAGGCGTTCGTGGCCGAGCATCACGTCGAGCGCCCGTTTGTGAAGCGCAAGCGCGAGCGCGCCGATCCGCAGGCGCTGGCGCGCCGCGCTCCGCTCGAGAAGGATCGGCGCCGATGAGCGATGATTTTTTGGCGCGCTGGTCGCGCCGCAAGCGCGACGTCGCCGAAGCGGAGCAAACCAGGAGCTCGGCGCCCGATGGCACTGCGCCCGAAGGCGCCGCGGCGGACGGAAGATCGCTCGAGCCGGTCGAGGCGATCGAACGAGCGCGGCCGCCAGAGCCGGCCTTCGATCTCAAGGATCTGCCGTCGATCGAGTCGATTACCGCCGCGACCGATATCCGCCCCTTCCTGGCCAAGGGCGTGCCGGTGGATATCGCGCGTGCGGCGCTTCGCCGCGCATGGTCCGCCGACCCGCGCATCCGCGACTTCGTCGGGCTCGCCGACTACGACTGGGACTATCACGCCGTAGGCTCGGCGGCCGGTTTCGGGCCACTCGAAATGACCGACGAGTTGCGTCGGGCGGTGGCGCGGATCGTCGGCGGGATCGCCGATGTGGGCCTGCCAGATCCGGCCGTGGACATGGGGGCGGGCGCCGATTCTCCAGACGAATCACGTGCATTGGGCGCCGTGGCAAACGCGCTGCCCACGGCTCTGTCTCATGGTCCTGGAGGGCCTCGGCATGGCGCTCTCCTGAATGACGCGGGCCAGGCAGCGACCGTTGTCGAGCCGGCCGCCAAAGCATCCACCGCGGTGCAACATGAAGCTCGCGAGGACCAGGTCCATCGATCCATGACCCGGCGAGGACATGGGCGGGCGCTACCAAAGTAGCCCCCCTTGCATAGGCCTCAGCTATTGACGCACACAGCCTCGGGTCGCACACTTCCGTTGAAACAATACTGGGGTAGAGGCGATGCGGGACCCCGGACTCGATAAAGCGATTGCGGCTGCCGGCGGCGTAGGCGCGCTTGCCCGGAAAATAGGCATAGCGCAGCCGTCGATATCAAACTGGTCAAAGGTGCCCGCCGAGCGTGTGCTCACGGTCGAGGCGGTCACTGGTGTCGGCCGCGCCGTGCTGCGGCCCGATCTCTTTGGCGAGGGGCCCGGTCCCGAGGTCGACGAGGTCGATGCGGCGCGCGCCCGCGAATATGCCTTGCTCGCGACTCTGCTGGCGCGCGCGCCGGACCAGGCGTTGCTCGATCGGATCGCCGGCCTGCGCGGGGACGCGAGCGCGCTCGGGCTGGCGCATGCGGGATTGGCCGAGGCGGCGAGACATGCCAGCGCCGAGCGCGTCGAGCGTGAGTACTTCGACCTCTTCATCGGGCTCGGCCGTGGCGAGCTCTTGCCCTACGGCTCGTACTATCTCGCCGGCTTCCTGCATGAGCGGCCGCTGGCGCGCTTGCGCGAGAGCCTGGCGCGGCTCGGCATCGAGCGGGCGGCGGGACAGGCCGAGCCTGAGGATCACGCCGCGATCCTGTGCGAGATCATGGCGGGGCTGGCGGGCGGCCGGTTGCCGGCTCCGGAAGGTGCCGCGCGCGCGCTGTTCGAGGAGCATCTCGCGCCCTGGATGGAGCGGTTCTTTACGGATCTCGAGCAGGCCGAGGCTGCGGCATTCTACCGCCGAGCTGGAACGCTCGGGCGGGTGTTCATAGGAGTAGAGCGGGAAGCGTTCGCGTTGCCGTCGTGAGCGACGGAACACGATGGGTAGCGCGACACAAGGAGGATGCGGTCATGGCCGAAGGACGAGAGAAGGAACGAGAGAGGGCACGAGCGACCAAGCTCGGTCGGCGTGATTTCCTGCGCGCCTTGGGAGGCGGCGCAACCGCGGCCGCTGTCGTCGCGCCAC
Source organism: Xanthobacteraceae bacterium (assembly GCA_036845065.1). Lineage (GTDB taxonomy): Bacteria > Pseudomonadota > Alphaproteobacteria > Rhizobiales > Xanthobacteraceae > VAZQ01. The sequence continues at coordinate 19,530 of DAIUEP010000070.1, forward strand.
TTGGGGGCGAGGCGCGCGCCGACACCGAGACAAACGACGAGAAGCGCAAGGCCCGCTACAAGGAAACCGACCACGTCAAGTCATTCTACCGGGTCAACCGGTATCCGAGCTGAGGGAGGCGCCCGTGCTGATCAAACGCACTGAACGTGAGGCCCGCCGCGGCGCACTTGCGGCTGCCCTGCAGGGCCAATCCGATGGCGGTCTCGATCGCCGCAATTTCTTGCGCAAATCCGGGCTGGTCGCTGGCTCGCTGGCGACGCTCGGCGCACTGCCGCTCGCGAGCGTGCGCAAGGCCGAGGCCGGACCGCCGCCGCCTGCGGGCGCGCAGGTGACCATCCGCAAAAACGTCTGCACCCATTGCTCGGTCGGCTGCACGGTCATGGCCGAGGTCGCCAACGGCGTGTGGATCGGTCAGGAGCCCGGCTGGGATTCGCCGATCAACCGCGGCTCGCACTGCGCCAAAGGCGCTGCGGTGCGCGAGCTCGTGCACGGCGACCGCCGGCTGCGCTACCCGATGAAGCTCGTCAACGGCCAATGGACCAAGCTCTCCTGGGAGCAGGCGATCGACGAGATCGGCGACAAGCTCACCACCATCCGCACGAAATCGGGGCCCGAATCGGTCTACTGGCTCGGCTCCGCCAAGTTCTCCAACGAGGGTGCCTACCTCTATCGCAAGCTCGCGGCCTATTGGGGCACCAACAACGTTGACCATCAGGCCCGCATCTGCCACTCGACCACGGTGGCGGGCGTCGCCAATACCTGGGGCTATGGCGCGCAGACCAACAGCTACAACGACATCCGCAACGCCAAGACCATGATCATCATGGGTGGCAATCCGGCGGAGGCGCATCCGGTCTCGCTGCAGCATCTGATCGAGGGCAAGGAGCTCAACCGGGCGAACTATATCGTGATCGAGCCGCGGCTCACCCGCACGGCCGCCCACGCCACCGACTTCGTGCGCATTCGCTCCGGCACCGATATCCCGGTGATCTGGGGCATGCTCTGGCACATCTTCCGCAACGGCTGGGAGGACAAGGAGTTCATCAAGCAGCGCGTCTACGGCATGGACGACGTCCGCAAGGAGGTCGAGAAGTGGACGCCGCAGGAGGTCGAGACCGTCACCGGCGTGCCGGAGGCGCAGCTCAAGCGCGTCGCCGAGACCTTCGCCAAGCAGAAGCCCGCGACCCTGATCTGGTGCATGGGCGCGACCCAGCACACCGTCGGCACCGCCAACGTGCGCGCGTTCTGCGCGCTGCTGCTCGCCACCGGCAACGTCGGCGGCTTCGGCAACGGCGCCAACATCTTCCGTGGCCATTGCAACGTGCAGGGCGCCACCGATCTCGGCCTCGATATCGGAACCCTGCCGCTCTACTACGGCCTCGCGGAAGGCGCCTGGCGGCATTGGTGCCGGGTCTGGGAGACCGACTACGACTGGATGCAGACCCGCTTCGACTCCAAGCAGGTCATGGAGACGGCCGGCATCCCGTCGACGCGCTGGTTCGACGCCACCATGCTGCCGAGGGACCAGGTTCGCCAGAAGGACAATCTCAAGGCCATGATGGTGTTCGGGCACGGCGGCAACACCATCACCCGCATGCCGGAGGCCGCCAAGGGCATCGAGGCGCTCGAGCTGCTGGTGGTGGCCGATCCGCATCCAACCACCTGGGCGGTGCTCGGCGAGCGCAAGGACAACACCTATCTGCTGCCGATCTGCACCCAGTTCGAATGCGACGGCTCGCGCACCGCGTCGAACCG
>DAIUEP010000071.1:0-21112 GCA_036845065.1 Xanthobacteraceae bacterium
CCCCAGAACATGGTCGCCTATGGCACCGAGACCTTCGAGGCGCGCGATTTCGTGCGCACCGGCCTGGTGTTGACCGTCATCGCCTTCGCGCTGGTGATGCTGCTCGGCGCGACCTATTGGCGCTGGCTCGGCTACGTGTAGGGCAGCCCATTGATCTCCATCAAGGTCGTTGCGATTGTTGCGCCTAGTCTAAATACTTGAAAGCAGGAGCCCCGTATGACGTTCTCGACCCTGATGGTCCATGTCGACCTCGAACAGCCGAATGACGCGCGATTGCGGATCGCGGGCGACTTGGCCGAGAAATTCAATGCCAAGGTCATCGGGATCGCGGCCAGTAATCCGCAGCCGCCCTATTACGCGGGAGGCTCGGTGGCGCGTGGCTTCGTGGAGCACGAGCGGATCGAAGTGAAGAAGCGGATGGACGAAGCGGAGGCGCGCTTTCGCGCCGCCATTGGCGGGCGCGCCCGTGACGTCGAATGGCGATCTGCGCTGGCGCGGCCGAACGACTACGTGGCGCGTGAGGCGCGTGCCGCCGACCTGATCATCGCGGGCTCGAATCGTGACGGCGTATTGATCGACCGGCTGCGGCAGCTTGATCCGAGCGATCTCGTGATGGTGGCGGGCCGGCCGCTGTTTGTGGTGCCGCCGGAGGCCGAATATCTCAAGCTCGACAGCGTGCTGGTGGCCTGGAAGGACACCCGCGAGGCGCGGCGGGCGGTCGTCGATGCGCTGCCGCTCCTGCACAAGGCCAAGGAAGTCAACGTGGTCGAGATCGTCGAAGGTGAAGCCGGCCGGGGCGCGGCCCAGGATCGCGTCAACGACGTCGCGGCTTGGCTCAAGCGCCACGAGATCCTGGCGTTCCCGAAGGTGATGCACGCCGCAAGCGAAGCCGAGCAGATCGATCGCATCTGGAAGACCGAGGCCGACTTGGTCGTCGCCGGCGCCTATGGGCACGCGCGCCTGCGCGAGTGGGTGTTCGGGGGTGTTACCCACAATCTCATCACGCGCTCACGCCGTTGCTCGTTCCTGACACATTAACCCAAAGTAAATTGCTGTAGGCTGGGCCATCAGGGCGTTTACGCCCGTCTTCGACGGGCGATGGGCGCTAGCACAGCGTCGCCGCGAATGAGAGACTTTCGTACGCCGTGCCCACCATCAGCATTGATGCGCGATGCATCGTCGATGGTGGGCACGGCGCACGCGAGGCTTCCCTCATTGCAGAGTTGTGCCAAGCGCCTTCGCCCACCCTACAAGGCGACGACTGGCGCGTTAATCGCCAGTGAGCGGGACACCGTTACGAGACTTGCGCCAGTATGAGAGCTAGCGCGGAATCCTGCCGGCGAGGCATTGATAGATGAAAAGTTCGAGATTGCGCCGGTCGCCGACCGTGACGGTCAGGCCGCGGTGCAGGGCAAGCTGGAAGCACGCATTGTAGTTTTCCTGCGTCGTCGGAATGCATCCGCGGCCCGGAACGCAATGCGAGTATTGAGCGAGGCTCGGCGTCGACATCGTCGTGGAGCAGACGGCCAACGCCGTCGCAATGATCGCCAGGCGCATCGGGTTCTCCCTCTTTTGGCGTTTTCCATCCGTCTGCAAAAGTGGAGACGGCGTGACGAAATTCAAGGGCGCGCGCCTCTTATCCAAGTACCCGCCGGCTGGCGCATCAATTCAGCATAAACCGTCAATTCAGCAGAAACAATGACGCGTTCAGCAGCGTCGCAAATGCCACCCACGCCGCGTAAGGCGCAAACAGCCATGCGGCGAGCGCGTCCTGGCGCCACGACATGACCATGAAGGCCGCGATGGTGAGGAGCAGCAGCGTGATCACGACGAGCGCGAGACCGATGCGATGCGCCGCGAAGAACACCGGCGACCACAGGAAGTTCAAGGCGAGCTGCGCCCACCACAGTCGCATCGCCACGCCGGCACGGTCGCGCTGCCATGTGCGCCAGCCCGCAATGGCGATCAGCACATAGAGCGCCGTCCACACCGGCGCGAAAATCCAGTTCGGCGGATTGAACGGCGGCTTGGCGAGCTGACCGTACCAAGCGCCGGGCGCGGTGGCGTAGCCGATCAGCAGGCCGCCGCCGATGACCAGCACGAGGAATCCAAGCAACGATCGATGGCGTATCATGCCTACCACCCCAGGATCTTCGCGGTCCGCGCCAGCACCGGCTTGGGGGTGTCCGCCACTCGCCTCGCAAGCGTGCTCACCTGCGGGCCGCTCTGCGGGCGCAGCTCCATGTTGAGCTTCTGCGCCTCGGCGAGAAAGTCCGGATCCTTCAACGTTGCCGCATAGGCCTGCCGCAGCGCTTCGATGCGCTCGGCCGGCACGCCGGGCGCGAGCCAGTGGGCATAGCCGAGCGCGGTCGGCAGGCTGACCACGTTGGCGACCTGCAGGTCGTCGGCGTTGCTCACCACGTCCTGCAGCAGCGGCACCGCCTTGAGCTCGGGCTCCTTCTCGAAGCCGATCTGCAGCAGAATGTTGAGCCGGTTGCCGTCGAGCCACGCCTTGTTGCTGCTCTGCACGCTCGCCCATGTGGTGCCGCCGCGCCCCATCACCTCGCCGCGCTCGATCGCGATGTTGATCTGGCCGGTGCCGGTATAGCCGGGGATCGGCTTGAACCTGGTGCCGGCGAGCGCGTTCACGACGGTCGGAAAAATATAGGAATCCGACGCGGTGCCGACCGCGCCGAGCGGCACGAGCTGCGTCTTGGCGTCCTCGATCGTGCGCACGCCGCTGGTGTGCCACGTGTAGATCACGCCGTTCGAGTTCGCCATGCTGCCGAGCCAGACGAGCTTGTCGGCTTCGAACTGCGCGCCGGCGCCGCCGAGCAGCTGATACATGGGGATGTTCTGGTTCACCGCCGCGATCACGGTGCCGTCCTTGGGCGCCACCGCGTAGACGTAGTTGGCGGCGCGCACGCTGCCGGCGCCGTCCATGTTCTGCGTGACGACGTTCGGATGGCCCGGGATGTGGCGGCCGATGTGCCGGCTGATCACGCGCGCATAGAGGTCGTAGCCGCCGCCCGGGCCGAAGCCGACCACGAAGCTCACCGTCCTGCCGCGGTAGAAATCGGCGACCCCCTGCGCGGCGGCCGGCACGCTGGTCAGCGCTGCCACCAGCGACAGGGCCGCAAGCGACGGCAGGGCCAAGGTCATGATGATGTCCTCCAGCGGCCTCCGCCGCGGCCACACCCTAACCCGAACCGGCGGCCGGCGGAACGCAGGTCGGTGGATGGCGCAAGCGTGACCGAAAAAGAAGGAGCCCGGCGGGGGGGGCGCCGGGCTCGGGATCGCAGGATAGCCGGGGGGATGGGCATTTAGCCGCGATCAGTCATTGGTCGCGGCGGAGCACCCGGAGGTTCAAGGCGCCACGGGAAATCGCCGTCACTGTGATCGTGGTGACGCTAGCAACTCGGCGCATGGTAAATGTCGGTTGCAATCCCGGTCAGTGCTCCAGAGGCGCCTTCCAAGGGGACCGAAGCGGAGTGCCAAAGAGCCGGCTATCCCGCCACGGGCTCCGCGCGCGTCTGGCTGCGATAGTCGGCTTCGACCGCACACTTCGCCACATGGGCGTCGCGGTTGATGAGCTGAAGGTTGGGCAGGCCCCAGAAGCCCAAGAGCTGCGGCCACGGCAGGTCGCGGTGTTCCCGGAATACCTGGAACAGGGGCACCCGGTGGTCGACCTCGGCGGTCTTCAGGAGCCGCTTGCCGCTTTCGCGGCAGCGCCGCTCCTGCAATCGGCGCAGGACCCGTACCTGGTCGCTCGGCGCACCCCAGAAGTTCCACGCGATCACGCAGGCGGCGTGCCAGCCGGCCTTGGGGTTGGGGCCTAGGTCCCAGAGGTCGAGATGCCAGCCGAGCCGGTAGACCGGCTGTCCGCAGACGCAGCAGAAGCCGCCGCCCAGCGCATAGGCGCGCTCGCGGTAGGGCGCGGGCGGCAGCCGGAAGCTCTTCGGCAGGTCGCTTTTGCGGTCCGCGGCGAGCCGCCAGGTCCAGCCCGCGGGCGCGCCGCTTTTGGCGGCGAGCGCCCGCGCCAGCCGGTCGGCCCGAATGGGGTGCGTGCGCCAGTAGCCGTCGACCGCAAGCCGCGGCGTGGGCGGAATGAACGGCCGCTTGAGCGCGTAGGCAAGCACCGGCGCCGGGAAGATCTCCGGCAGCGCCTTCATCAGCCGCGCCAAGGCCTTGCGGTTGCGCTCGGCGCGCCAGGCTGAGGTTTTCAGGGCCATAACGCGATGCTGGCACGAAGGCGTAAAGGTTTGGTCAGCAGCTCACACGGGGACGCGGCGTTTTTCGGTAAGCACGAGGTAGAGCGAGCAGGCCACGATCAGGGCCATGCCGGCGAAGCTCCAGGGGCCGGGTATCTCGTTGAACAACAGATAGCCGAGCACCGCCGAGTACACGATGCGCGAATAGTCGAGCGGCACCAGGACGGTCGCTTCTCCCATGCCGAGCCCGTGCGTGATCATGGTCTGGCCCGCGATGCCGAGGAAGCCAACGACGGTGAGGAGGGCAAGCTGCGACAGGCTCGGCGTGACCCAGAACAGCGCCGCTGGAATGAGCGCGAACACGGCATTCCAGAACGCGTAATAGAACATGATCACGCGCGTCGGCTCGGTGGTGGTGAGCCGCTTGATGCAGATCACCACCAGGGCGCCCGCGAGCGCCCCAAGCGCGCCGACCAGCGCGCTCGGCTCGAAACCGCCACTGAACGGTCGCGCATAGAGCACGATCCCGGCGAAGCCGATTGCCGCCACGGCAGTACGGCGCAAGCCCACGATCTCGCCCAGCAGCAGCACGGCGAGCGGGATCATGAACAGCGGGCGCGAGAACTGCAGCGCCATTGCGTCGGCGAGCAGCATGTGGGTGATCGTCCAGAAGAAGCAGGCATTGCCGACCGCGCCGACCGCGCCGCGCACGAGATGCATCCCGGGACGTTTGGTGCGAAATGGCTCGAGCGGATTGCGCGCGAACATCGGCAGCACGAGCAGCAGGCCGATGGCGGAGCGGAAGAACAGGATCTCCATCGCGGGCAGCTCGGTGCCGAGGTGCTTCACCAGCGTCGCCATCACGACAAGGGTGAGCGAGCCGGCCGACACCAGCGTGGCCGCGCGCGCAATGCTGCCGGACTTGGGTGCTATCTTGGGCGCTGCCTGCGGGTCTCTCATGGGGTGCGCCGCTGCAATTGCGCGACCGCGCCGGAGACGCCGAGGCTCGCCCCGATGATGAGAAAGATGCCGGCGACGCCGGCGGCCGCCGCGATCAGGCCGGCCAGGAACGGAATCACGAATTGACCCATCCGGTTGCCCATCATGCGCAGCGAGTTGGCGGTGCCGCGGGTCTCGTCGCTGGTGATCGCAAGCAGGGTGGCGATGCTCACCGTGATGGCGTTGCTGAGCGCGAAGCCTGCCGCTGCGACCATCACGACCAGCGCGTAGATCGGCAGCGGCAACGCGATCGCGGCATAGAAGATCGCGCTCGCCAGCGTGCTCACCGCCATCAGCCGCCAGCGGCCCATCAGCACGCTCAGTCGTGCATAGACGAAGCGCGATGCCATCGAGGCGACGGCGCGCACCGCGAGCAGCATGCCGATGATGTCGACCGAGATGTTGCGTTCAGCCCCGAGCGCCGGCAGATAGACCACAATCAGGTCCTGCGCCGCGACCGTCACCACGCTGACAAAGAAAATGAGCTTGAGCCCCGGGATACGGGCGATCTCTTGCACCGGCACGAGCTTGTCGCCGTCCGCCTTCGGCGGCCGTGGCGGTCCGGGGCGCAGGAAGAACGAGCCGACGAGCGTCAGGGCCGCGAAGCCGAGCCCGATCGCGAACAGCAGGCCGGTCGGCGGGATGCTGGCGGAGCCGCCGGCCCAGCCCACGATCCCGGGGCCGATGCCCTGTCCGATCGCGTTCGCCACCATGTAGTTGCCGATCATGCGGTCGACGCCGTCGCGCCCGCCGTGCCGTGCGCACAGGACCTGCTGGCTGATCACCAGCATCAGGTGCGCGATGCCAAGGAGCGCGGTGCAGAGCAAAAGCGCCACGAGCGATTGCATGAGCGCAAAGCCCGCGCAGGCGAGCACCATGAGGCCGCCGCCGATCCAGGCGGTCCGGGCGTCGTTGCCGCGGTCGATGAAACGCCCGATCTTGACGGCGGTCACCATCGGCAGGATCGCGAAGAAAGCCGTGATGATGCCGAGCCACACCACCGAAAGACCGAGCTCGACCGCCCGATAGGAGGTCGTGACGCGTATCAGCGACGTCACGATCTGCTCGCACATCGCGGTGAGCAACAGGGGAATGACGAATCGGTATGTCATGTCCGCGGCGGGGAGGAGGAGCTTGGGCGAGAATCCTCCATAGCACGCTTCCCGCCGCGTCGATCGGGTTTTCGCCGGCGGCGGAACCCGGTTCAGCCGTCGGCGCGGACCATCCGGATGTCGACCGCGCGCACGCCGTCGGGGCGCACGATCAGCGGGTTGATCTCGAGGTCGCTCAGGAGGTGGCGATGGTCGAGATAGACGTCGGAAAGGCCGCAGATCGCCCGGATCAGGGCCTCGCTGTCGCCGGCCGGCTGGCCACGGAAGCCGGCGAGGAGCTTGCCGACCTTGAGCTCGGAGAGCATCGCGCGCACGTGTTCGGGTGTGACCGGGAGGAGGCGGACCGCCACGTCCTTGACCAGTTCCACCAGGATGCCGCCCGCGCCCACGACCAGCATCGGCCCGTAAAGCGGATCGGTGCGCGCCCCGACGATCACCTCGACGCCCTCGACCATCTCCTGCACCAGCAGGCCATCGATCGTGGCGCCAGCAGCCGCGGTGGCCGCGATCAGCGCCTCGCCGGCGCGTTCGACCGCGTCGGCGGAGCCGAGATTGAGCCGCACGCCGCCGATTTCAGTCTTGTGGCTGATCGCGCGCGAAACGATCTTGAGCGCGACCGGAAAGCCGATGCGTGTTGCGAGCGCGGCGGCTTCCACGGGCGATGCAGCGAGGCCGCTCGCGGGCGCCGGCAGGCCACGGCGTGCGAGCGCCGCCGCGAGATCGTCGAGCGTCTCGGCGCGGCCGGTCGGCGGCGGCAATGGCGCGATCGTGCGACCCGCGCGCGCGCCATAGAAGGCGAGCCCCGCCAGCGCCCGGATCACCTCCGGCAGGCCCTGCAGGAACGGGAAGCCGACCTGCTCCTGGAACGTGACCGCTTCCTTGCCAGTCACATGCTGCATGCGGATGAAGCCGACGATCGGCTTGTCGGTCGCCTGCGCGACGCGTTGCATCGTGGCGGGATCCCGCACACGCCGGCCGCCCGGCGGCGTGCCGGCCCAGGCCAGCATGTCGACATTGGGATCGTTGGCGACCGCGATGCACATCGCGGCGTCGCCTTCGTCACCCGACGGATTGCCGGCGTCGAGCGGGTTCTTCAACGTCAATTCGGGCGAGATCAGCGGGCGCAGCTTGGCCTTGGTGGCGGCATCGAACTCCGGCGTCGCGATGCCGCCGATCTCCTCGATGTAGTCGTAGAGCAGGTCGACGGTGCCGCCCGACGTGGTCACGAAGCCGACGCGCGGGCCTTTGGGCAGGCGACCAGCCTGGAACGCGAGCAGCGTCTCCACCATGTCGTCGAGCGTCGGGCAGGTGACGATGCCGTAGCGCTCGCACATTGCGAGATAGGCGCCGTAGTCGCCGGCGATCGCGCCGGTGTGCGACTGCGCGCTGTCGCGCGCGCGCTGCGACTTGCCGGTCTTCATCGCGACGATCGGCTTGCCGGCCGCGAGCGCCTTGGCGGCCGCCGCCATGAAGGCCTGCGGCCGGCGGATGCCCTCGATGAACAACGCGATCACGCGCGTGCTCTCATCCTGCGCGAAGTAGTTGACGTAGTCGGCAAGATCGACGCTGAGCTCGTTGCCGCTCGAGACGAGATAGTTGAAATGCACGCCGCGGTGCGCGCCCGTCATGGCGAGATACTGCACGGTGCCGCCCGACTGGGTGACGAAGGCGACCGAGCCGGGCTTGAGCTCGCACAGGTCGGTGTTGGGATAGCCGAAGTTCTTTTCGCGCAGCGCGTGGATGCCCATGCAATTGGGGCCGCACAGCGCAAGCCCGGAGCGATCGATCAGTGTCTTGAGAGCAGCGCCGCGCGCCACGATCTCGGGGTCGTCGCCCTCGCCGATCTGGCTCGCATAGACGGTGGCGCTCTTGAGGCCGGCCGCGACGCCCGTCTCCAGCACGCCCTGCACGGCCGGCGCCGGCACGATCACCAGCGCATGTGCGGGCGGCCCCGGCAGCGAGGCGAGATCGGGATAGCAGCGCAGGCCCCAGACCTCGCCGCCGCGCGGGTTGATCGGATAGATCGGGCCGGGAAACCCGAAATCGCGCAGGTTGCGGTAGATCAGCGTCGGCCATTTCGCGCGCTCGGACGCACCCACGATGGCGATCGAGGGCGGGCGCAAGAGCGGCAGCGGAGATCGGAACGACAGGTCGGTGGCGGCGGCGTTCGGCCGGGCGGGGAGATGCGTCTCGTTCAAGTCAGCGATCCGGCGTTGCTTGTCTTCAATGGCACCGTAAAAGGGCGCCACTTCTCCCACAAGGGCGGGCCGCACTCTTGCGCCGGGCCGGAATTCAGGCTTGGTTGCCGTGATGGTGCAACGGCGCCACGCGACTTGAATAAATGGGTGAAACCATGGGCACATACGCGATGAGAACGGCTCATAGGATCGCGCGATGCGGCCTGCTCGCAGGCTACCTGCTTGCCTTCGGCGCCAGCGCCGCGCTCGCTGCCGACGCGGTCCGCGTCGGCAAGGCGTCGGCCACCACCTTTGCATTCGCGCCGATCGAGATCGGCAAGGAGAAGGGCATCTGGGCCAAGTACAATCTCGATGTCGAATCGATCGCATTCGGGGGCGATGCGCGGCTGCAGCAGGCGATGGTTGCGGACTCGATCGACTTCGCGCTCGGCTCCGGGCCCGGCATGGGGTTCCTGGCGAAGGGCGTGCCGTCCACCACGGTCGCCGCCATGGCGAACGAGCCGCTCGCGATGGGGCTGTCCATCGGCAAGAACTCTCCGATCAAGACCTACGACGATCTCAAGGGCGCGACCGTATCGGTCTCGACCGGCGGCTCGCTGACGTTCTGGCTGGTGCGCGAATTCTCCCGGCAACGCGGCTGGGGCCCGACCGGCATCCGGACGGTGCCGCTCGGCGTCAACCCGGCGCAGGTGGCGGCGCTCAAGGCGGGCAACGTGCAGGGGATCGTGACCTCGTCGTCGATCGGCTACATGCTGGAGAAGAGCGGCGACGGCCGCGTGCTGGTCGAGTTCGGCGACCACGTGAAGGACTTCCACACCCACGTGATCTTCGCCACCAAGACCTTCGTGTCGCGCCACCCGGATCGCGTGAAGCGCTTCCTCGCCGGCTGGATCGAGGTGATCGACTTCATGGCGAAGAACCGCGAGGAGACGATCAAGCTCGTCGCTCCGGTCAGCCAGCTCTCCGAGGACATCCAGGCGCGCGAATACGACAAGGCGATGCCGATGCTGTCGCGCGATCTGCGGTTCCAGCCGAAGGCGCTCGAGGTGCTGGCGCGCTCGTTCGTCGAGCTCGATATTCTGCCGGCCGCGCCCGACATGAAGACACTCTATACGGAAGAGTTCCTGCCAGCGAGAAAGTGATCTCATGGCAAGCCGACTGGTCCCGCATCACTCGCACTTTGGCGCGTTTCACGCCGAGGTCGACGACGGACGCATGATCGGAGTGCAGCCGTTCGCGCGCGATCCCGATCCGTCGCCGCTGATCGGGGCGCTGCCGGCCGCGGTCTATTCGCGGACCCGCGTTGCGTGCCCGATGGTGCGCGAAGGCTATCTGGCGCGCGGGCCACAGAGCCGCGAGGCGCGCGGATGCGAGCCGTTCGTGCCGGTGTCGTGGGAGCGCGCGCTTGATCTTGCCGCGGCCGAGCTTGCGCGCGTCAAGAACGAGCACGGAGCGGCTGCGATCATGGGCGGCTCGTATGGCTGGGGCTCGGCCGGCATCTTCCACGAGGCGCGCACGCAGACGCGCCGCTTCCTGGCCGCCTTCGGCGGCTTCGTCGACCAGGATGCCAACTACAGTTTCGGCACGGCGCTCAAGTTCCTGCCGCATGTGCTCGGTTCCGCGCAGGCAGTGACGGGGCCGCTCACGTCGTGGTCGTCGATCGTGCGGCACAGCCGGCTCGTTGTGCTGTTCGGCGGCGCCAATCCCAAGAACATGCAAGTCGCCAAAGGCGGTTGCGGCCAGCACACCGTCGGCGGCTCCATGGCGGCGCTCGCGCGTGCCGGTGTCGAGGTCGTCAATGTGAGCCCGATCCGCGATGACGGGCCGCAGGCCGCCAAGGCGACCTGGCTGCCGATCCGGCCGAATACCGACACCGCGATGCTGCTCGCGCTCACGCACACGCTGGTGTCGGAGGGCCTGCACGATGAGGCGTTCCTCTCGCGCTACTGCACGGGCTTCGAACGAGTGCGGCCCTATCTGATGGGCGAACGCGATGGCCAGCCGAAGGACGCCGATTGGGCGGCCGCGGTCACCGGCGTTGCGGCGGAGACGATCCGCGCGCTCGCGCGGCGCATGGCGGCGGGCCGCACCATGATCAGCGCGTCGTGGTCGCTGCAGCGCGCCGATCATGGCGAGCAGGTCTATTGGGCGGTCATCCTGCTTGCGGCGGCACTCGGCCAGATCGGCTTGCCAGGCGGCGGCTTTGGCTTCGGCTACGGCTCTGCGGCCGGCATCGCGGAGGCGCCGCTCGCGTTCGGCCCGCCGGCGATGGAATCTCTGTCCAATCCGCTCGGCCGCGCGATTCCGGTGGCGCGCATTGCGGACTGTCTGCTCAATCCGGGCGCGCGCTACGACTACAACGGCAAGAGCGACACCTATCCGGACATCCGGCTGGTCTATTGGGCGGGTGGCAATCCGTTCCATCATCATCAGGACATCAACCGTTTGCGCCGCGCCTGGCAAAGGCCTGAGACCATCATCGTGCACGAGCCGTGGTGGACCGCGACCGCGCGCCACGCCGACATCGTGCTGCCGGCGACCACGACGCTTGAGCGCAACGATATCGGCGCCGCGCATCGTGACGCCCATGTCATCGCCATGCAGCAGGCGATCGCGCCGGTCGGCGAGGCGCGTAGCGACTTTGCGATCTTCTCCGCGCTGGCGCGGCGGCTTGGCTGCGAAGCCACCTACACCGAAGGCCGCGGCGAGATGGAGTGGCTGCGTCACCTCTATGCCCGCTGGCGCGAGCGGCTGCGCACCAACGAGGCGATCCCGGATTTCGACGGCTTCTGGAACGCCGAATTTTTGGAGTTGCCGCGCCGCGCCGACGAGTACGTCATGCTGGCGGAGTTTCGCGCCGATCCGCAGCACAAGCGGCTCGCAACGCCTTCAGGGCGGATCGAGCTTTATTCCGAGCGCATCGCGGCCTTCGGCTATGACGATTGCCCGCCGCATCCGACCTGGCTCCAGCCGGCTGAATGGCTCGGCGCGGCCGACGCATTCCGGCTTCACCTCGTCTCGAGCCAGCCGCGCGAGCGGCTGCACAGCCAGATGGACATGGGCCCGGTGAGCGCGCGCGGGAAGGTGGCGGGGCGCGAGGCGGTTGCGATCAACCCGGCGGACGCTGCGGCGCGCGGGATCGCGGACGGTGATGTTGTGCGCCTGTTCAACAGCCGCGGCGCTTGCCTCGCCGGCGCGATGGTCACCGATGCGGTGGCGCCGGGCGTGCTGCGGCTCTCCTGTGGCGCCTGGTATGATCCCGCCGACGCGGGCGAGGCGGCGACGTGCGTCCATGGCAACGCCAATGTGCTCACCCGCGACCAGGGCACGTCGCGGCTTGGTCAGGGTCCGAGCTCGGCGACCGTTCTGGTCGAGGTCGAGCGCTACGCCGGGCCCGTGCCGCCGGTGCGCGCCTTCGATCCGCCGCTGCTTGCCGAGAGCGCAGCCTGAGCATGACCCATTCCGAATTGATCGACGACCTGGTCGCCGCCAACCGCATTCTCGCGTACCGCGGCATATTCGACGCCTACGGCCACATCAGCGCGCGCGACCCCAGCAATCCCGATCGCTATTGGCTCACCCGCAGCATGCCGCCCGCGGACGTCACGGCCGAGGACATCATCGCGTTCGATCTCGACAACAAGCCGTTGCGTGCCGGCGAGAACCGGCTGTTCTTCGAGCGAGTGATTCACGGCGAGATCTACAAGGCGCGGCCGGACGTGATGGCGGTTTGCCACAATCATTCCCCGAGCCTCATTCCGTTCTGCAACAGCGACACACGGCTGCGGCCGATGGTCGGCAATGCGGCGTTCCTGGGCGAGGGCGCGCCCGTGTTCGACATCCGCAGCGTGGACGACGAGGGCGATCTCAACGTCTGCACGGTGCCGCAGGGGAGCGCGCTGGCGCGCGCGCTCGGGCCGCATTGGCTGGTGCTGCTGCGCGGCCATGGCGCGGTCGTGGCCGGCGAGACGGTGCGGCAATGCGTGCGCCACGCGGTCATCGCCGAAGCCAATGCGCGCCAGCAGATCGAGGGTACGATCCTCGGGCCGGTGCGCTTTCTCACCGCGAGCGAGATCGCCTATGCGCGGCGCATGAAGCCCAAGGATGCGGATCGCGCCTGGCGGCACTGGAAGCGGCAGGCGATGGCGTCCTGAGCGACGCTGTTCCTACGTTTCCTACGAATAGTGGCGACGCCCGGGTGCTTTCCCGACGCGCTGCTGGAAACGGGGCGTGCGCTTCTCGCCAGCGAGCTCGTGGCGAACCACAGGTCGGCTGCGCAGAAAGGCCTCGAACTCGCAGGCCGGCAGCGGTCTGGCATAGAGAAAGCCCTGCGCCTCCTGGCATTGCTCATGGAGCAGGAACTCGGCCTGTGCGCCGGTCTCCACGCCTTCGGCGATGACTTCCAGACCGAGATTGTGCGCCATCGCGATCAGCGAGCGCACGATCGCGGCGTCGCCGGCATCATCGGTGATCTTGGCCACGAAACTGCGGTCGATCTTGATCCGCGCCAGCGGAAAGCGTGTCAGATAGCTCAGCGAGGCATAGCCGGTGCCAAAATCGTCGAATGCCAGCATCAGGCCCTTGTCGCGCAGCTTCTGCAGCACTTCGGCATCCTCAAAGTTCAACGCGACGTTCTCGGTGATCTCGAGCTCCAGCGCCTCGGCCGGCAAGCCGGTCGCCTGCAGGACTTGGTCGATGTCGGAGAGCAGCGTCTCGTCGCCGAGCTGGCTCGGGAACAGGTTGACGCCGATGCGGCCGAGCGCAAGACCATCGGCGCGCCATTTCGCCGCCGCTGCGCAGGCGGTCTCGACGATCCAGCGGCTGACGGCCGGCGCGATCGAGCTGGCTGCCAGTGTGTCGATGAAGGCGCCGGGCGCAAGAATTCCCCGCTCCGGATGGCGCCATCGGATCAGCGCCTCTGCGCCGACGACCGCTTCGTCCGACAGTCTGATCTGGGGTTGGTAGTAGAGCTCGAATTCGTTGGAGGCGTAGGCGCGCCGCAATTCCACGCCGAGGCTGTGGCGCGCCTGCGCCTGTGCGCGCATGACCGGCAGGAAGAAACGGCACACCCGGCCGCCATCCGCCTTCGCTCGGTAGAGCGCCAAGTCCGCGTTGGCGATCAGCTCATCGACGCTGGCGCCGTCGGTGGGTGCGATCGCCGAGCCGGCGCTGCCCGCGATGTGCAGGATCTGGTCGTTGATGTCATAGGGCTCCGCGAGGCGCAGCAGCGCCGCGTCGATGATCCGACCGATTTCCAATGGGTCGCCGCAGCCGGGTATGACAACGATGAACTCGTCGCCGCCCAGCCGGCAGACTTGCCCGCGCGCGCCGACGATTTCGCTCAGCCGCGCCCCGACCTCGATCAGGAGCTGATCTCCGGTCGAGTGTCCCAATGTATCATTCACGTCCTTGAAGCCGTCGAGGTCGAAGAGCGCGATCGCGGTCGGCTCCTTGTGGCCGCCGCCGGACAACAGCCGACCCAATTGCTTTTGCAACGAAAGCCGATTGGGAAGACCAGTGAGCTGGTCATAGTGCGCGACACGTTGCAACTGCTCTTCGGCGCGCCGGCGGTCGGTGATGTCCTCATAGGCGCGCGCGACACCCCAGACGGTGCCGTCCGGACGGTACATCGGAGCTCCGGCCAGGCGCACGTCGATCAACGTGCCGTCCTTGCGGGCACGCTTCAAATGCAGATCGCGGATCGTCTCACCGCTGACAACCCGGTTGAACAGCGTCTGTGACTCCGCTGCAAGGTCGGATGGCGCGATCCCGCCGACCTGGTTGATCATGTCCTCTGCGGAATGTCCGAATATCTGTTCGGCGGCGCGGTTCCACATGAAGATCCGGCGATCGAGACCACTACAGATGATCGCAACCGGCGCCGCGTCGATGACGGCTGCAAGCGTATCCTTGGCCTGCCGCAAGTCGTCGGCGGCGATGCGGGCTTCCTCCTGCCGCCGTTCAAGGCGCTCCGCCATCTGGTTGAAGGCTTCGGCGAGATTGCCGACTTCGTCTTGTGTTTGCACCGTGCTGCGGTGCTCAAGCTTGCCGGCGGCGAGCGTCGAGGCATCTTTGCGCAGCTGCTGGAGCGGACCCACGATGCGTCCTGACAGCATCCAGGCAATTGCGGATGCAATCAGCAATGTGACGAGCGCGAACAGCGTCCCTAACGTCAAGCGCCGCAGCACGGGCGCCAGCGCGATGTCGGCCGGCAGCCCGACCGACACAAGCCACGGAACGAGCTTGGCGGTCGACGAGCCGGTGATACGCTCGACCCCGTCGGACCACACTGTGAATTCGCTCGTTTCCTTGGCCGCAAGATGCCATGCGAGGCCCGCATCGCCGCTGAGGTCGCTGCCGATCTGATCGGCGCCGTTGCCGCTCTGCGCGACGACGATGCCTTGCTCGTTGACAACCCGTATCGTGCTGCCAGGCGGAAGTCGCGCCATGTCGAGCGCGTCCTGGACCCGCTCGAGCAACATGCCGACCGCGAGCACGGCCCGCAAGCGGCCTGTGTTATCGTGTACCGGGCGTGCGAGCGTGACAACCCATTGGTTGCTGTTGCGCGCGCGGATCACCTCGCTGATCGCTCGCCGCTGTCCGGCCAGCACCCGCCGGAAATAGTCGCGGTCGCCCACAAAACTGCGGCCGGTCTCGGACGAGGTGCCGATGTTGGTGCCATCGAGCGAGAACAACAAGAGGTTGGCAACGAAGCTCGGGAGCTCGGCCTTGACCTTGCGCAGCACCGCGTCATTCGCGGCGGTGTCGGCCGGGTCCCATGAGACCGCGCGGCTGAGCCCGGTGAGGAGGCTGTCCAAGTTGCCGATGTGGTCGTCCACCTCGGCCGCGCTCAGGCGGGCTTCGTCAAGGGCGCGCGCAATCGCGGCGGCTTGATCGTGGCGCCACTGGTTCCACAGGCCGACGCCGATCAGCGCCGTGAAGGGGACCACGGTCGCGATCACAAGGCCCAACATTCGCGATCGAATGCTGCGCGGCAGCATCGGTCCTCACACCCAGTTGATGCAGCGTGTGGTGTACGGGAGGTGTCTTTCAACCTCCTTGAGAAAGCCTCGTCACTTGCGGATTTTCTTCGTAGGCTAAATCGAAACTTAACGAATTGTGCGCGCGAAGCCTGCAACCTTGTCGGTAAGAAAGGGCAACAATGCTTGATAAGTCTGGACAGGGGCCGGTGCTGGTGGTGGGGGGCGGAATCGGCGGGCTGGCCGCGGCATTGGCACTCGCGCGAAAGGGTCTCGCGGTGCAACTCCTCGAGCAGGCGGAAGAGCTCAAGGAGGTCGGTGCCGGCATCCAGCTGGGCCCGAATGTGTTCAGGATGTTCGAGGTCCTGGGCCTGACGGAGGCGGTCAGCGAATTCGCGGTGTTTCCCGAAAACCTGATCATGCTCGATGCCATCTCGGGCGAGGAGGTGACACGCATCCCGTTGGGCGAAGGCTTTCGCCGCAAGTTCAAACATCCCTATGCGCTCATCTATCGGCCCGATCTGCTGAACGTGCTGCTCGACGCCTGTCGCAAGGTTGATCTCATCCGTCTCGACACCTCCCAGAAGGTCATCGGCGTCGACGAGGGCGAAAGCGGCGTGATGGCGCGGACCGAAGGCGGGCGCACATTTGCGGGAACTGCGCTGATCGGCGCCGACGGCTTGTGGTCGACGATCCGCCAGATTGTGGTCGGTGACGGCAAGCCAACGGTCGCTGGTCACGTCACCTACCGGGCGGTGCTGCCGACGACGGAGGTGCCGGAGCCGCTACAGCGCTGGTCGATGACGTTCTGGGCCGGCGAGAAGGTGCACTTGGTCATCTATCCGCTGCGCGGCGGCAAGCTCTACAATCTGGTCGCCGTGTTCCATTCCTCCCGCTACCAGGAGGGCTGGGACAGCTTCGGCGATCCCGCCGAGCTCAACGAGCGCTTCGCGCGCACCTGCGAGCCGGTGCGCACGCTGCTTGGCAAGATCGAGAGCTGGCGCATGTGGGTGTTGTGCGACCGGCCTCCGATCCGGGAATGGAGCCGCGGCCGGATCACGCTTCTGGGTGATGCGGCGCATCCGATGCTGCAATACTTGGCGCAGGGCGCCTGCATGGCGATCGAGGACGCGGTCTGCCTCGCCAACAAAGTCGAGGAGATGCAGGGTGACTTCGCGGCCGCGTTCAAGGCCTATCAACAGGCTCGCTATCTCCGCACCGGGCGGGTGCAGATCATGGCGCGCGTCTATGGCGAGTTCTATCACGCGAGCGGCGTCGCGCGCGAATTGCGCAACATGATGCTCGGCGCGCGCACGCCGGAGCAATCATTCGAGGCGATGGAGTGGCTCTACGGCGAGGACATGAGTCCGACCGGATATGGACGCGTGTTCGAGCGCGAGGGCGCACAGGGGACATAAGCGCTCAGGTCGTTTCGGTGAGCCCGACCAGTTGCGCGAGCGCCTCGGGATCGTCGCGCAGCGCTGCCGAGGCGCCGTCGTACACGATGCGGCCCTTGCTCATGACCAGCGTGCGCTCCGAGAAGGCGAGCGCCACGCGGCTGTTCTGCTCCACCAGGATGATCGACATCGCGCTCTCGCTGCGCAGCCTGATCAGCACACCGGTCAGCGCCTCGACGATGACCGGCGCGAGCCCCTCGGTCGGCTCGTCCATCAAGAGCACGGACGGGTTGGTGAGGAGCGCTCGCGCGATCGAGAGCATCTGCTGCTCGCCGCCGGAAAGCTGGTTGCCCATATTGCCGAGCCGCTCCCTCAGGTTGGGGAACATCTCGAATACGCGCGCCAGCGTCCAGTGGCCCGGCCGTGCCGCGATCTCGAGATTTTCGCGCACCGACAGCGAGGCGAAGATCTCGCGCTCCTGCGGCACGAAGCCCAGCCCCGCGAGCGCGCGGGCATAGATCGGCACACGGTTGAGGCTTCGCCCGTCGAGCAGGACGTCGCCCTTGTGCAGGCGGGTGTGGCCCATGATGGTGGCGAGGAGCGTGGTCTTGCCGACGCCATTGCGCCCGATGATGCTGACGTTCTCGCCGGGCGCGAGCGTGAGGTCGATGTCCTCAAGCACCACGGTGTCGCCGTAGCCGGCCGAGACCCCTCGCAGCTCCAGCGGGACGGCACTAGCCATGGCCGGCCTGCCCGAGATAGACGGCGCGCACGTCCGGATTGGCGGCGATCTCCTTTGGGGTGCCCTCTGCGAACACGGCGCCGCCGACCAGCACGGTGATGCGTTCGGCGAAGCGGAACACCAGGTCCATGTCGTGATCGATGATGAGCACGCCGATCTCGCGCGGCAACGCCGCGATGGCGTCGAGGATGATGTGGCTTTCCGTGGACGGCACGCCGGCGGCTGGCTCGTCGAGCAAGAGGACATCGGGTTTGAGCCCGAGCGTGATCGCGAGCTCGACCAGGCGCTGTCGGCCGTAGGGAAGCTCCGAGATGCGATGCGACGCGTCGTCGGCGAGCTTGAGAGTTTCAAGCAGCGCCATCGCCGCCTCAACCACCTCCTGGCGCCGACCCGCCGGCTTGACCATGGCGGAAGCCACGCCGAGGCGCTCGGCGACCGCGATATAGACATTCTCCAGCACCGAGAGCCCGCGGAACAGGCGGTTGATCTGGAAGGTGCGGGCGATGCCGAGCTTGACGCGCTCGGCCTGCGCGACCGCGGTGATGTCGCGGCCCTTGAACAGCACGTGTCCGGCGGTCGGCTTCAGCACGCCGGTCAAGAGGTTGATCAGCGTGGTCTTGCCGGCGCCGTTCGGCCCGATCAGGGCGTGCCGGGCGCCGACGCCCAGCTGGAAATCGACATTGCGCGTGGCAACAAGCGCGCCGAAATTGATGCACAGGCGCCGGGTTTCGAGGAGCGGCGCGCTCATGGCGGTGCGCGCCTCGGCCGCAGGAGCCCGACGATCCGGTCATAGAGGCCGATGATGCCGTTGCGCGCGAACAACGCGATCAGGACAAGCAGCAGCCCGAGGCCAAGCTGCCAGGCCGTCGGATAAAGCTTGGCGAGAAAGTGCGACAGTGCCAGATAGGCGATGGCGCCGATGAAGGCGCCGTAGAGCCGGCCGTAGCCGCCGAGCACCAGGATGATCAGCACGGTCGCGGCGCGATCGAGGCCGAGCGTGCTCAGGTTGACGTAGGCGTTGGATTGCGCCCAAAGGCCGCCGGCGATGCCGGCGAGCGCGGCCGAGATGGTGTAGCACATCACCAGCCGCCGGTTCACCGGGGCGCCGACCGCGTGCATCCGCAAGGTGTTCTCGCGAATGCCGGTCAGGCTCTGACCGAACGGCGAATAGACCAGCGTGCGCACGAACAGGAAGCAGATGAACAGCACGCCGAGGCAGTAGAGATATTGCACGCGCGGAAACAGCGGACTGAACTCGAACACGCCGAGCAGCGGCGGAATCGGCACGTTGTCGAGACCGTCAAAGCCGCCAGTATAGTCCTGTCCGAGGTTGGCAGCTTCTTCCAGGAGCGCCATGGTGCACAGCGTCAGCATCAGGAGCGTCAGCCCGGTTGTGCGCAAGAGCACGCGGCCGGACGCGAAGCCGATCGCCGCCGCCGCCAGGGCCGCCAGCATCAGGCTCGAGATCGGCTCGTTCCAGATCCCGTGCTTGGCCAGCATCCCGACCGTGTAGGCGCCGGTGCCAAAGAACGCGGCGTGTCCGAGCGTGACGATGCCGGCGTAGCCGAGCGCCAGGTCGAGCGAGAGCGCGAACAGGATCATCGTCAGCAGCTCGACGCCGAAACCGAGATGGCGCGGAAACACGAAGTAGAAGGCCAACAGCAGGATCCAGGGGATCGCCTCCCACAGCCTGAGTCGATGGCGGTTGGCGAGCGCGGCAGCCGCCGGATGGTTCAGCGGGCCGCTCATGCCGCCTTGCCTCCGAACAGGCCTTGCGGCCGCCACAGCAGCAGCAGGATGGTCAGCGCGTAGATGAACAGGGTGCCGCCCGCCGGCAGGTATTTCTTGAGCACGAAGTCGAGCACGCCGATCAGCACCGAGGCATAGAACACGCCGGTGACCCGGCCCAAGCCGCCGACCGCGACCACGATCAAAAAGTAGACGAGATACTTGAGCGGATATTGCGGGTCGAGGCCGAGGAATTCGGCGCCGAGCCCGCCGCCCAGCGCCGCCATGCCGCTGCCGAACGCGAAAGTGACCGTGAACAGGCGTCCGATGTTGATGCCAAGCGATTCAGCCATGCGCCGGTTGTCGACGGCGGCGCGAATCTGCGCGCCCATGCGGGTACGCTCGAAGCCAAGCCAAAGGCCGAGCACGATGACAATGCCGACGACGATCAGAAAGATGCTGTAGGTGCGGTAGTGCACGAAGCCGAGGTCGATCTGCCCCTGCAGCGCCGCCGGCAATGTCAGCGGCTGGTTTTCCGGACCGATCAAGAGCGTCACCGACGCAATGGTGATGAACACGAGCCCGATGCTGAACAGCACCTGGTCGAGCTCGGCCGCGCGATAAAGCCTCGCATAAAGCAGGCGCTCGAACAGGACGCTGACCGCCGCAATCGTGATGAAGCCGAGCGCGAGCGCGGGCGCGAAGCCCAACCCCCAGCGCCGCATGCTCAACACGATGACGTAGCCGCCCAGCATGGCGAAGGCGCCGTGGGCGAGATTGACGAAACCCATCAGGCCCATGGTGACGGACAGGCCGACCGACACGATGAACAGCACCATGCCGGCCGCCAGGCCGCCGAGCAGCATGCTGGCGACGTCGATACCGAAGATCACGCTAGCCCCCGCCCCGAAAGTGCTCGCACATCATGTCTCCGCTCGCGCGTACGGGCCGGTTTCCCGACCCGCCAGTGCAAGGGACCCGTTGGCGAGGCCACAACACGGGCCTCAGCGTTGCCGGCAAGACCCTATTCCACTTTGAGTCAGAAAGTCCGGCGCTGGTTGTTGCGCCCTCTCCCGCGAGGGGAGAGGGCGCAATAACGCCTGCCGCAGCCCGCGGCAGCGGTGTTGTTTGCTGCACGCTCCCGCATTTCTAACGCAGCAAGATCAGGTGCAGGGCGCGATCTTCAGCGCCTTGCAGGCATCCTTCACATTGTCGATCTGGCCGATCACCTTCTGGACGAGGCGGCCATCCTTCATGATCACCTCGGAGAGGTACTCGTTCATGATGATGTCGCGCGTATCGGGATCGATCATGATCAGGCCGCGCGGGCTGTTGAACTTCCAGCCCTTGAGCGACGCGAGCGCCGCGTCGGAGTCCATCTTACCCTTGGTGGCTTGCACCGCGTGGACGATCGCCGCCATGCCGTCATAGCCGCCGACCGCCATGAAGTCGGTGGTCGAGTTGGCGCCGTACTCCTTTTTCCAGGCTTCGACGAAGCGCTTGTTCTCAGGATTGTCGAGGTCGGCGTTGTAGTGATGCATGGTGATGAGGCCAACCGCCGCCGGCCCCATGTCCTGCAGCTTGGTATCCTGGGTGATGTCGCCCGGCCCGATCAGCTTGATGCCGGCCGCCCGCATGCCGAGCGCCCCATAGGTCTTGGCGACGGCGGTCGCGTGATCGCCGGCGGGAACGAACACGAAGAACACGTCGGGCTTCTTGTCCTTGGCGCGCTGGAAGAACGGCGT
>DAIUEP010000072.1:0-3975 GCA_036845065.1 Xanthobacteraceae bacterium
TCGAGCCCGCTGATCTTGTCGGGGTCGACGAGGGCCTTGGGGAAGAACTCGTCGCGCACGCGCCTCGCGGTCGCTTCCGGCGCGCCGACGAATTCCGCGTAATCCTTGATGACCTGCGGATTGCTCCCATACATGTAATCGATCGTCTCACGATAAGCGGTCATGAAGCGCTCGATGACGTTCTTGCGCTTGGTCAGTCCGTCGACGTTGGCGACGATGACGCGCACGGTCTGGTCGCGTACCAGCGTAGACTCGGTCGCGCGCGCCACGATGCGGATCTGGTTCGCATCGATCTCCTTGAGTCCGAACGGCGGCGAGGCCCAGCCGACGTCGACCTGATCGGTCATGACCGCCGTGAGCGTGGCGGCCGGGTTGCCGGTCGCCACCGGCTTCGCCGTCAGCTTGAACTCGTCGATGAAGGCCCGCACGATCGCCTGCGTGGACGAGCCCTGGGTCGAGAACGCGATGGTGCGGCCGTTGGTGTCCTTGAGCGTCCTGATGTTCGACGACGTCTTGGCGTACCAGTAGTCGGCGGCGCCGGTTGCCTCGGCGCCGATGATGCGCACCGGTGCGCCCTTGGCATAGGCGCTCATCGCGCCCTGGGTGCCGACCGCAAGCCCGATGTCGGCCGAGCCGGCGATGATCGGCTGCAGCGTCTCGCCCGAGCCCGAGGTGTAGAGCAATTCGAGTTCGAGATTGTGCTTCTTGAAGATGCCGGCCTTCGAGCCGAGGTGCGCGATCGCCGTATCCCAGTTGCCGCGCTGGCCGATGGTCAGCTTCAGCTTGTCCTGGGCCGACGCCGGAGCGAGGCTGGCGAGCAAGGCGGCGCCCGCCAAAGCCAGAGCCAGATGTCGGATGTGAGCCATGGCTATCTCCTGATTGCTGTTTATTTCTTCTCCGTACCGCGCAGCATCGCCGCCGTCGCGACCGCCGAATAGCCGGGCTCGACCCGCACGTCGACCACGACAACATTGCCGGCCTCGACGGCGGCGATCGCCTGCTTGAAGGTCGCGACCAGATCGCCGGTCTTGGTCACCGGCCCGAAGCCTTGCGCGCCCTGCGAGCGGGCGAGCGTCGCGATGTCGATGTCGGGCTCGGAGATGCGCTGGCCGATCCAGCGGTTCTCGACCGGGCGCGAGCGGATGCGCGCGACGCGCTCCTGGTGCAGCTCGTCATTGAAGAAGGAGCGGTTGTTGGCGACCACGATCAGCATCGGGATCTTGTAGTGGACCGCGGTCCACAGCGCGGTGTTGGCCATCATGAAGTCGCCGTCGCCGCAGACGCCGATCGTCATGCGGCCCGATCCTTTCAGCGCCAGCGCGGTGCCGACGGTGTTGCCGGGCCCGCCGCCGACGCCACCGCCGCCTTCCGAGCCCACATAGTCGAGCGGATGGCGGAACGGCCAGGTCGCGCCGTCCCACGACAGCGAGATGTGCGCGAGCGTGACGTCGCGCTCGCCGACCGCGGTGCGCAGCGCACGCACCAGGTCGTTGACGACGAGCTTGTCGGTGGAGAGCGGCGGAATCTCCGTCTTCTTCGCGACCGCTGGCTTGGGCTTGCCGCCGCCGACAGCCTTGAGCAGGTCGGGTACAGCTTCCTCAGGCGTGACCGGCAACAGCACATCCGCCGGCGGCAGGCCCTGGTAGTCCATGCTCCAGCCGTTGTGGATGCGGAAGTCGTTGCTCACCACGATCACCTTCGCCTGCGGAGGCGTATCACCGAACGTCGCCTTGAAGGCTCCGGCGAGATCGACCCAGTCGAGGCTGACGATCACATCCGCGGAACGGACGGCTGCCTGCGCGTCGGGACCGAGCGCGGTGCCGCCGGGCGCG
Source organism: Xanthobacteraceae bacterium (assembly GCA_036845065.1). Lineage (GTDB taxonomy): Bacteria > Pseudomonadota > Alphaproteobacteria > Rhizobiales > Xanthobacteraceae > VAZQ01. The sequence continues at coordinate 1,833 of DAIUEP010000072.1, forward strand.
CCGGCGTGCAGCGGATGATCGGTCGGGAAAGCGGCGCCGAGCTTGAGCTCGGTGATGACCTTGGCGTTGAGCGCTTCGGCGAGCGCCACGCGATGGTTCCAGCCGTCCAGGCTGCGCGACACGCGGCCCATCAGAAAGACCGGGTTCTTGGCGGCTTTGAGCAGGTCGGCCGCCTGTTTCACGAGCTCGGGCGCGGCCGCCGTGACGGTCGCGGGCTGGAAGCGCTTGACGTCGATCGGTGCGAGCGGCTCGGCGAGCTTGTTCTCCTGCATCTCGGCGTCGAGGTTGATGTAGGTGGGTCCCATCGGCGCGGTGTTGGTGATCCAATGCGCGCGCAGGATCGACTCGCGCGCCGCCGCCGGCGAGGCCGGCTGGTCGTCCCACTTGGTGTAGTTGCGGATGATGGCGCCCTGGTCGGCGGCGGTGTGAATCCAGTCGATCCACGGCCGGCGCTTGGCGGCGTCGACCGGCCCGGTCGCGCCCAGGATGAGGACCGGCATGCGGTCGCACCAGGCATTGAAGATCGCCATGGTGGCGTGGAACAGCCCGACATTGGAGTGCACCGCCGCCGCCATCGCCTTGCCGGTCACCTTGGCGTAGCCATGCGCGATCGAGACCGCCACCTCCTCATGCAGGCAGAGCAGCATCTGCGGCGTCTCGTTGCCGAGGAAGTTCACGATCGAGTCGTGCAGGCCGCGATAGCTCGCGCCCGGATTGAGCGCGATATAGGGGATCTCCAAAGCGCGCAGCGTTTCGGCGACCACGTCGCTGCCCCAGCCGGGCGCGTTCGCGCCGGTGAGCTTGACCGGTCGGTCAAGCTCGCGCAGGGACGGATGGGCAGCAGTCGTCGTTGATGCTTTCGTGGTCGTCACGGGACAATCCTTGGGTTCGGGGAGGGCCGCAGGGCCCCATAGAACCGGATCAGCGCGTCTCGCGCAACCGCGCCAGGAGCTTCACGCCGGCGTAGCCGTCGGCGGGCGCCATCCCGATCTTGCGCTGGAAATCGCGCACCGCCCGCATGGTGCCGTTGCCGACCCGGCCGTCGCTGCCGCCGGTGTCGAAGCCAAGTGCGGTCAGCCGGCGCTGAATTTCCTGGATCTCGGCGAGCGTCGGGGCGCGCTCGCCGCCGGGGAACTTGGGAGCGACCTCGGGACCGCCCATGATGCGGTCGCCGAGGTGCACGATGGCGAGCGTGTAGTTCATCGACGGATTGTAGGAGCGCACCGCATAGAAGTTCGGGCCGAGCAGGAAGCCAGGGCCGCCCGGCACCGGAATCCAAAGCTTGGCGGTCGCGTTCGGTTGCGGGAATGGCTTGCCGTCGGCGCGCACGACGCCTGCTTTGGTCCAGGCCTCGTAGGAGCGCGACGCGTTGCCGCTCTTGGCGCCCTGTGGCACGCGCACCTCATAGCCCCAGTGCTCGCCGCGGCGATACTTGCCCCGGTTCATGAGGTAGCGCGCGGTCGAGGCCAGCGCGTCGTCGGGGCGCCCAAACGGACTGACTTTGCCATCGCGGTCATAGTCCATGCCGACGTTGAGCCACACCTCCGGCATCCACTGGGTATGACCCATGGCGCCCGCCCAGGAGCCGCGCATCTCCTCGGGCGTGCCCCAGCCGCGCTCGGCGATGACGAGCGCGTTGAGCAGCTCCTGTTCCCAGTAGGTTCGCCGCCGCGGCTCGCCCCAGGCGAGCGCCGCGAGCGCTGGGAAGATCGGCCGCATGTGGTTCTTCTGGACGTAGGGGTCGCCGTAAGCGGACTCGACTCCCCACAGGCCCAGCATGACCGCGCGGGCGACGCCGAAATCCTGCTCGATGCGCCCGAGCAGAGCCTCCTGTTCCTTGGCCTTGTCGCGCCCCTCCGTGATCCGCCAGTCGGAGACGCGGCGATTGAGGTACTGCCAGAGCGTCTCGGTGAATTCGGGCTGGCTGCGGTCGAGCGCATAGACCGAGGTGTCGGGCTTGAGGCCTCCCATCACGCGCGTGTAGGTCGCCTCCGATACGCCGCGCGCCAGCGCCCGCGGCCGGAACGAGTCGACCCACTTCGGGAACGGCACGCGTCCGCCTTGCGCCTGGGCCGGACCGCTCCAGGCCGCAAGCGACATGGCAGCAAGCGACATGGCAGCAAGCGACATGGCAGCAAGCGAC
>DAIUEP010000072.1:4075-18330 GCA_036845065.1 Xanthobacteraceae bacterium
GCAAGCGACATGGCAGCAAGCGACATGGCAGCAAGCGACATGGCAGCAAGCGACTTGGCTGCCAGCCGCAGCGCGGCGCGCCGGCTGAGATCAAGGTTGCTTGGAACGCGATCGCTCATGGGCCGCCGTATCGGAACCGATTCCGAAGGTCACGCTCGTTTGTACCTCGATTTTGACCGGATTTGCAGCGGGAGGTGGATCTGCGGCGGGTGGAGTGTCCGCGATTGCGGCATCCGCGACGGCAGGAGCGGGTGGAGCGTCTGCGACCACAGCAGGGGGCGGCGGCGTGTCCGGGACGTCGGGGACGGCTGTGGCGGCCGTGTCCGGGACGGACCAGGGGCTGGGTGCTGGCTCGAATGTGGCGGTGGCCTCTGGCGCTAACACGGATGGGGGCAGGGCCGCCGAGCCTGGGGCAATCGGTGTTCCATCGGGGTCGAGCTCGCGTCCGCGGCCCTCGATCTGCCGCTCATAGGCAGCGACCAGCGACATGTACGGGTTGACGAAGACCCAGCCATGCTTGGTCGGCACCTGCATGTCGAAATGCAGGTGATAGGTCGTCGCCCGCTCGCGCCGGAAATAGTTGCCGACCTTGCCGATCACCTCGCCCTCGCGCACCGCGCGTCCGCTCAGCATGCCGTCCTGGTCGAGGTGCTTCGGGAACATGTGCAGATAGCGGAAGCGCACGCGCTCGTTGGCCGTGTTGGTCACGATATGAAGCGCGACCTCCCCGGGTGCGCGTAGCACGATGCCGTCGCGCACGGCGACCACGTCGTGCTGGTAGGGCTCGCAGCGGTTGGCACCCTCGATGCGCTGCTTGCAGAAGCTCGGGCGAATGTCCTGGCCTTGGTGGCCGAGGCCGCCCGGACATTCACCGACAAAGAAAAAGCGATGCTCGCAAAAATTGTCGCGCCAGGGGTAGGCGTAGTTGACGGACTCGTCCGCGATCAAGAGCTGGCTGTTGACCCGGCAGCGATAGAGCGGCGTATTGCCGAGCCTGTCGATCTGCACGCGCCCGGTCTGGTCGCAGTCGCCCCAGTGCATGAATGATTGCGAGTTGGCGAACGCCGGGGTCTCCGCCAGGGGAAATCGCATCCTGGAATAGACAGTATAGTCGGACCGCCCCGATCGTCCCCTCATGCCGCTGCCGGGCAGGATGTCACCCGGCCTGTGGTAGGTAAATACGGGCGAGGGCGCCTCCGGGCGCTCGATCGTGTCCACGATGACCGGTCCGGACTGCGGCTGCGGCGTGCCGCCTGCCACCTGGAGGGATTTGAGGGTCCGGATGGCAACCTTGTCGGCCTCGCGGCAGGACATCTTGTGAAAGCGCGTCCCGCCGTCGTGGCACTCGATCGACACCGCATAGGGCACGCCGTAGCGCACGAAGGTGTAGCGCAAGCTGCTCTCGAGGTAGAGCCGCCTGATGCCGGGGAAATCGGCCCCGAGCCCGCCATTGACCGGCCAGCCGATGATGCCGGCCGGCTCGTCAAGCTCGTAGAGCAGCGCGGAACCCGAAATATGGACGTCGATGCGGCCGGAAAATTGCACGTCGCTGCCCGGCATATCCTTGGCGCGGACCGAGAAAACCGTGTCGTAACCACCAGGTCCGGCCTGGAAGAAGGGCGGCGGCCGCACATCGATCAGATAGGTAACAGCGGCCTGGGGCGTGCTGGCCGCGGCGTCGCGCAGCAACTGTCCGCTATTGAATGGCAGCAGCACCGGCACCGGGCTGGCAGTGATATTGGCAAAGAGCGTCTCGGTCGCCCGGTTGAGTCGCTCGATCGATCCGGGCTCGGCGTCCTTGTCCAGCTGGGCAGCGACGTCACTCCATTCTGCCGGCGTGCGGACGATCTTCGGAGGGCGCATGTCCTGAGTGCGCATGTCCTGAGTGCGCATGTCCTGGGTGCGCATGTCCTGGGCGGCCGCGCTCGCGACGCAAGCAGCCATGGCCAGCGCGGCAATACTGCAGGCGCGCAACGTCGCTCTCCGGGAAAATGTGGCCACCCGAGGGAATTGGTGGTTCAGTATCGCTATCTTGTGCAGCGCTGCCAAGATGTAACTGTCGGTGTGCACGCTAACGTGTCAGTCGGACACGATATTTTCACGATCGTTGCGGCAGTGGCGCTGCTCATTCAAATCCGAAACCGCACTAGAATCATCACGTTGCCAGCATTCCATGGGATTTTGCTTGGTGGCGCGCTGCAGCTTGTCTCGCGAAATTTTGAAGTCGAGGCCGTCGTGCGCCGGCTTTGAGACGCAACCTGCTGTGGCGCACGTCTTTCGCGCCGCTCAAGTCCAAAACTTTACTGGAATCAGAAAGTTGCCGTTGTCTCGGAGCCCGCGCCGTGAGCCCGCGCCTCGGGTCGGCGAAGCGGTGCTGCAGAGCTGTGAAGTCACAAGCCCAGCGAGACGTTCGGTGAGTGGCGGTTATTCCTTGGAGCGCTCGACGTAGGAGCCGTCGGCGGTCATGACCACGATCTTGGTCCCGGGCCCGACGAACGGTGGCACCATTGTACGGACGCCGTTCGACAGCACCGCTGGCTTGTAAGATGATGAAGCCGTCTGGCCTTTGACCGTCGGTTCAGTCTCCACCACTTCCAGAATCACCTTCTGCGGCAGCTCGATCGAGACCACCACGCCCTCGTGGATCGCCAGCGTCACCTTCATCTCGGGCTGCAGATAGGGCGCGCTGTCGCCGATGATATCCGCGGGCAGGGTGACTTGATCGTAGTTTTCAGTATTCATGAAATGAAAGCCGTCGCCGTCCTGATAAAGGAACTGATGCTCGCGATCCTCCACAAAGGCCCGCTCCACCTGCTCGGTGGTCTTGTAGCGCTGCGCGATCTTCACGCCGTCGCTGATCCGGCGCATGTCGATCTGGGTGGTCGGCGTGCCCTTGCCGGGATGGAAGCTCTCGGCGTTCAAGACGACGTAGAGCCTGCCGTCGACGTCGACAATATTGCCTTTGCGGAGCGAGCTGGCGATGACTCTCACGGGTCTGCTTCCTTAATGTGCCTGCTGCCTGGAGGTGGCCGCAGCGTGGGGCTGCCCCGGCCGCCTTGCGCCCGGGGCAGCATTTTGGGGCGCACCATACCGATCCTGCGTGCCTGCGCCAGCGATTTTCGCATGGCGGATGGCTTTGAAAGACCGCAGTGATGGCCGCCCGGACCCCGCTTTGGACGCCCCGTATCCACGCCGAGCGCCGGCCCATGCTGCTGTTGCGTGGGGAGATCGTGCGGGCTCTGCGCAACTATTTTGCCGAGCTTGACTTCATCGAGGTCGAGACCCCGGCGCTGCAGGTGTCCCCCGGCAACGAGATCCATATCCAGGCGTTCAAGACCGAGCTCGCCTATTCCGGCCGGCGCGACCGCCGCTACTTCCGGACGTCGCCGGAGTTTGCCTGCAAGCGGCTCCTGGCGGCGGGTGAACGTCGTATTGTCGAATTTGCACGGGTTTTTCGCAACGGTGAGCGCGGGCCGCTGCACCATCCCGAGTTCACGATGGTCGAATGGTATCGCGCCCATGGCCAGTATAACCTGCTGATGAACGACTGCATGGCCCTCATCGGGCGCGCCGCGCAGACCGCCGGCAGCCGCCAGTTCCTTTGGCAGGAGCGCCTCGCCGATCCCTTCGCCAGCCCCGAGCGCGTGACGGTGGCGGATGCGTTTGCGCTGCACGCCGGCATCGATCTGCTTGCAACCCTGACCGAGGATGGACCCGACCGTCGGCAGTTTGCCGGTCAAGCCAACGATGCCGGCGTTGCGATCGCCAACGACGACACCTGGGCCGACATCTTCAGCCGCGTGATGGCGGAGAAGATCGAGCCCTATCTTGGCCTCGGCCGCGCAACCATCCTCGACGAATATCCAACCGAGATGTCGGCGCTCGCTCGCCCCACGGCGTCCGATCCGCGCGTGGCGGAGCGCTTCGAGATCTTTCTCTGCGGCGTGGAGCTTGCCAACGGCTTCGGCGAATTGACCGATGCCAACGAGCAGCGGCGCAGGCTGATTGCGCAGATGGACGGAAAGGATCGCATCTATCACGAACGCTACCCGATCGATGAGGACTTCATCAACGCGCTGCGGATCATGCCGCCGTCCTGCGGCGTCGCACTCGGGCTCGATCGGCTGGTGATGCTTGCAGCCGGTGCCACTCATATCGAGCAGGTGATGTGGGCGCCGGTTGCAGAGCTGTGACGGGCGCAAAGCGTGGCCTACCGGGAGCGTGCATGTTGTGTGGCGTGAACTTTGGCCGCAGGATCGGGAGATCGCGGCAACCTTCGGTGGGCGGTGGGCGAAGTCGCTCTCCGTGTTAGGATTGGGCGCGGCATCAGGAAAAAAAGGACAGCCCATGCCCGTCTTCCAAACCGCGCAAGGCTGCGCGCTGGTGGCGCTACTCCTGGCCGGGAGCGCATCTGCGGCCACGGCGCAGGCCTATCCGTCGCAGAACATCAACGTGATCGTCGCCTTCGCGGCGGGTGGCATTGCCGACGTGGTCGGCCGCCTGGTGGGGCTCAAGACCGGCGAGCGGCTTGGCCGTGTGGTGGTGGTCGAAAATCGCGGCGGCGCCGGCGGCAATCTGGCGGCGCGGGCGGTGGCGTCGGCAGCGCCCGACGGCTACACGCTCCTGGCCACCACCTCGGCGATCGCCGTCAACGATTCCGCCTCGCGCAACAAGGGCTATGCCACCGAGGACCTGCGCCCGGTTGCGTTCGTCGCCATCAGTCCCGACGTGATCGCGGTCCATCCGAGCAATCCGGCCAGGGACCTCAAGGAGTTCGTCGCCAATGCCAGGGAGAAGAGCTTCACCTATGGGAGCGCGGGCGTCGGCACCGGGCCGCATATCGGCGCCGAATATTTCTTTCGCGAGGTCGCCAAGGTGAAGTCGGTGCATGTGCCGTTCACGGGCGGGGCGCCGGCGGTGCAGGCCACGGTCGGCAACCACGTCGATGCGGTCGTGCTGACGCTGCCGACGGTGACGCCGCAGATCGTGCAGGGCGGATTGCGGGGCATTGGGCTTGCAAGCGCCACGCGCAACGCGGCGGTGCCGAATGTCCCCACCTATGGCGAGATGGGCTTTCCCAACGTCCTGTCCGGATCCTGGGTCGCGTTCTTTGCTCCCGCCAAGACACCCGATGCGATCGTTGGCAGGCTGAACGCCGAAATAAACGAAGTGATGAAGGACCCTGACGTGTTGCAGAAGCTCAAGGCGATCGGGTTCGACCCGATTGTGAAAGATCAGCCTGCAACTGTGGAATACTTCAAAAGCGAGATCGCCAACTGGGGCAAGATGGTGCGGGCGGTCGGCATCACTGTTGATTGATCGGCCCCTACTGGACGATCGCGGCCGATCCAATTAAGCCTCGCGCATGCACCGGATGCCAAGGCCGCGGCAGGGAAGGGCGACGACGAAGACCCTGCGGACACCGGCTGCGCTCGTCGCGGCAGCGCTGGTGCCGCCGCAGCGGCTGGCGGCGCTCGAGCGCGTCGCCGCGCGCTATGCGGTGTCGCTGACGCCCGACGTGATCGACCTCGTCCATTCGGGTGATCCATCCGATCCGATCGCCCGCCAGTTCGTGCCCGATCCGGCGGAGCTCGACGGCAGGCCGGAGGAACGGGCCGACCCGATCGGCGACGACGCGCACAGCCCGGTTGAAGGGATCGTGCATCGCTATCCCGACCGCGTTCTTCTCAAGCTCGTTCATATCTGCCCCGTCTATTGCCGCTTCTGCTTCCGCCGCGAGACTGTTGGACCGGGACGCCGGCGCTCGCTGTCTCGCGCCGCGCTCGATCGCGCGCTCGCCTATATCCGCGCGCGGCCGCAGATCTGGGAGGTCATCCTCACTGGCGGCGATCCGCTGGTGCTGTCGCCAAGACGGCTGAGCGAGGTCGTCTCTGCTCTGGACGACATCGAGCATGTGAAGATTGTGCGTGTGCACACGCGCGTGCCTGTGGTCGCACCCGCGCGCATCACGGCCGAAGCCGTGCATGCTATCAAGGGGCGGGGCAAAGCGACCTATGTCGTGCTGCACGCCAACCATCCGCGCGAGCTCTCCACCCGCGCACGCGCAGCCTGCGCGCGGATCATCGATGCGGGAATTCCGATGCTGAGCCAGAGTGTGCTGCTGCGCGGCGTCAACGACGATCCGGAAACGCTCGCCGCCTTGATGCGATCGTTCGTGGAGAATCGCATCAAGCCCTATTACCTGCATCACGGCGATCTGGCGCCCGGCACCGGCCACTTGCGCACGACGATCGCGCGGGGTCAGGCGCTCGTTCGTGCTCTGCATGGGCGTTTGTCGGGGTTGTGCCAGCCCACTTACGTTCTCGACATACCGGGCGGTCACGGCAAGTCGCCGATCGGGCCGACATATCTCGGCCGCGTTGCGAGCCCGGGTGGCGAGCCGCGCTTCGAGATCGAGGACTTCAACGGCGGCCGCCATCTCTATCCGCCTGCTCAGCAAGACGACAGCTGATGCGAAGGGGAGATATCCTGGCTGGATCTGGTTGGCTGAGGCGATGCTGTATCGCCTTGACCACTGTCGCGGCCGTTGCCAGCCCCGTCGGCGCCGCTGACTACTATGCCGGCAAGACCCTCACTATCATGGTCGGTACCGAAACCGGTGGTGGCTTCAGCATCTACGCTCGCGCCATTGCCAGGCATCTGCCGCGCTATATTCCCGGCAATCCGACAATCCTGATCAGGAACATGCCCGGTGCCGGCGGCGCCACGGCCAGCACTTGGCTGTACCAGATCGCGCCCAAGGACGGCACCGCCATCGCGACGGTGGCGCCGAACGCGATCCTCAGCGGGCTGTTCGGCGACAGCCGGGCGGGTTATGAGCCGGCCAAATTCATCTTCCTGGCCGGGGCCGAAAGCACCACGCGCCTGTGCATGACCTTCCAGCATTCGCCGGTCCGGACCCTTGCCGATGCGCTGGTGCAAAGCGCGATCATCGGCGCGACCACGGTCGGCAGCCCGACGCGGGAATACGCCGCGATGGTCAGACGCGCGGTCGGCGCCCGCTTCGAGATCGTCAGCGGATACAAGGGGCCGGCGGATCTGTTCTTTGCCATGGAGCGCGGCGAGATCGACGGCGTGTGCGGGCTCGACTGGTCCGCGCTCAAGGCGCAGCGGCCGGATTGGCTGAAGGAGGGGAAGCTCAATCTCCTGGTGCAGGGCGCGCTCATGCCCCATCCCGAGCTGCTCGGCGTGCCCACGCCGTGGACCTACATCAAGGACGAGGTCGATCGCAAGGCGGTCGAGCTGATGGTCGAATTCCAGCAAGCTTTCGGACGAACCTACATGGCGCCGCCCGGCGTCCCTGCCGAGGCGGTGCAGATTCTGCGCGAGGCTTTCAGCGCCGTCCTGCACGATCCGGAATTTCTTGCCGACGCGGAGAAGCTGCGGATCGATGTCATGCCGCAGGCAGGCGAGGACATTCAGCGAATCGTCGAGGACCTCTACGCGGCGCCGCGCGAGGTCATCGATCGGCTCAGACAGATTGTCGAGCCGTGAATTTTGCTGTGAATTGCATACCATGGTACTGCCGCGACACGATTGGATCATGTTTTGGCGCCGACTCGTCCTGCACCGGTATAAACGGGGAGCATCCAAAGCAGGAGGGGTTGAATGCATTGGAACAAAGAGCTCACGTATTGGATCACGCCCAAGAGCGGACCAATGCGCGGAATGGCCACGCTCATCGACGCCAATCACGCTTTGTCGCGCGATTTGCCGAGCGGCTACCTCAAGCGCGTCCACTGGGTCGATGTCGCCAACCTTCTGGTCCAAGCCGCGGAGTCGGGACGGGAGGAGGACGTTCGCATCGCGACTGACGAATTGCTGCGCGCGGTTGAGCAGGAAGGCTGGATGAATCGCGCAAGGGTCATATCGGCGGCTGCCTGATTCCGGCGGCACTGGCCATCACCACCATAATCGCCTAAGACGCGGCGTGAGTGCTCTGCGGCGCAGAGGTGCGCCGCCTCTTAGGCGAGGGTACCGATGCACGCGCCACCATGCGGGCTTTGGCGGAGCCGGATCGCGGGTGCGCTGGCGACGGTTGTCCTGCTGTCGCTCGGATGCGGTGCTCGCGCCCAGGGAGAGGCCGGCGTCGGGGCTGACGTCGGGGCGGACTTCCGCGGCAAGACTATCACCATCGTTGCGAGTTTCGAGGCTGGCGGTCCTTACGACTTCTACAGCCGGCTGGTGGCTCGCCACCTGGGCGGGCATCTTCCCGGCAATCCGGCGGTTATCGTGCAGAACATGCCGGGTGCCGGCGGTTTGCGCGGTGCCAACTATCTCTACAACGTTGCAGCGCGTGACGGCACGGTGCTGGGTGTCGTGTCGCAGACCGTGGCGGTCGGGCAGGTGCTCGCCACCACCGCGGGCATCCAGTACGACGCGCGCAAGTATTCCTGGATCGGGCGCATCAACGCGAACGTCGAGGTGCAGCATACCTGGCATGCCTCGGGCATCCGGACCATCGAGGACGCCAGGCGCCGCGAGGTCGTGGTCGCGGGCACCGGGCCGACCTCCTCCTCGGTGGTGATGCCACGCCTGATGAACGAGCTGATCGGGACCAGGTTCAAGGTGGTCACCGGCTTTGCCGGGCCGACCTCGGCTCAGCTCGCGCTCGAGCGCGGCGAGGTGGAAGGCATCGTCAAGCCGTGGTCGAGCATCAAGGTCGGCAATGCCGACTGGCTGCGCGACAGCAAGATCAATCTGATCGTGCAGTACACGCGTGAGCGCCACCGCGAGCTGCCGCATGTCCCGGCGATCGTCGATCTCGGCCAGGACGAGACGCAGCGGCAGATCTTCGCGCTCTATGCCGGCGGGGCTGCGCTTGGCACTGCATTGCTGGCCCCGCCCGGGCTGCCTGAGCGCACGGTTGCGGTCCTGCGCCGGGCCTTCGAGCAGGCGATGCATGACCCGGCATTGATCGAGGAGGTAGGCCGCAGCGGCGTCGATATCGACCCGCTGTCGGGCGCCGAGCTTGCGAAAGTGGTGGATGCGACCTTCATGATCGCGCCTGACGTGCTCGAGCGCGCGCGCAAGTTCAGCCCGCAGCAATAGCTTTGCGTCAGCGCGGCGCGAGCTGCCGCGTCTCGTCGCGCAACAGGTTCGATATCAGCGTCAGGCAGCTCGCGACGATCTCGTTATTGATGATGTCGATGCGGATGTTGTGACCGCCGGTGGTGAGGCTGAACTTGTGGGCGATGCAGGTCTTGACCAAGGTCGGCACGGTCGAGGTCCCTTCGTCCCAGTCGAGGCGCCGGTCGCCGGTGAGCGCGCGAATGAAGTTGCGGTAGCTCGCCTGCAGCGCCGCGTAGGCGTCGATATGCTTCTTGCGGGCGGCGCAGACCTCGCGCGCGCCGCGCCTCGTGTCGGCCTCGTTCCACTCGGTGATCTCCTTGACGGTGGCGAGGCAGGCTTGCGGCGAGGCGTCGATCTTGCCTTCGTTCTCATAGCCGATGACCAGGGTTTCCGCCGGTGTCGCGCGCTCGCCGAAGGCCAGGCTGGCCGCAGCAAGCGAGCAGAGCGCTGCGATGGTGATGGTCATCAATGGGCGCACTGTTGCTCTCCGCGTGTTTGTGATGGTGCGTGTGTGCCATGGTGCGTGTGTGTCATGGCACGTGTGTGCTATGGGCGGCAATCCAGTTTCCAGAGCGAGGGTATCTCGCGATTGGCCTCGAGCGTGGCGGTGCCCTCGGTCTTGACGTCGAGCCGCAGCGAGCCGGCGCGGCCGCTCAGGCGATAATGTGTCTCCGCCGAGTTGCGCCGCTCCACCACGATCTCATAGACGTCGGGCGAGTTCGTGAACGGTCGGTAGACCAGCGCCTTGAGCGCGGTGCCGTCGGCCGCAGTCACGATCTCCATGCGGTAGCCGAGCTTGCCGTTCACCGGCTTGAGGACCTGCGGGCCGTCGCCGCAGTCCGCCTTGGCGCTCATGATGGACGCTACTCCCAGCATCAGCAGGATGAAACCGCGCATGCCGCGCCTTTCAGGAGAACGGGGTGCTGCGATCGTGCGCGGTCTTCCCCTGCAGCCACGACGGCCGCGGCAGGGACGCCCATCATTTGTGGCAGCGCTTGCGCCGATCCGCAATGGGTATGGGGTTGTGGAAGCGGGCCTCCGCTGCGCGACTTTGGTCAAATCCTGGCGGTTGTCACCGTGGTCCGCGCGGGCCTCGCGCGTATTAGACTTTCTTGATTCGGAGGCGATCTTGGCGCGGCGGCGAACGGAAACGAGCGACGAGCAGGCGGCGCGCCTCCTCCAGGCGGCCGAGGCGGCGATCGAGCACGCGATCGAGACCGGCAAGGATCCGTTCGAGATCATGATCGAAGCGACTGGCGAACGCGCCAGCGTGTGCTTTGCGTTCGTGCAGAAGCATCCGTTCTTTCGGGCGAAGCGCACGCAATTCAAGACCCGGAAGGATCGCAGGCGGGAGATCGAGGCGCAGCGCAAGACGACCCAGTTCGATGTGGCGCTCGGGCCGGTCGTCTGGGTACGCCGCCACTTCGATGACTACCGGCAGGCCGCCTATCGGCTCGCCGATCTGCGCGGCTGGCATTGGTCGAACATCAGCGGCGGCAACCGGTGGAAGGCGAACCGGTTCTATCTGCACGCCTATGTGATGTGCGACGCAATGATCGCCGGTGAGCTCGCCCATTCCTGTATCCATGGTGACGGGCCGCACAAGATCAAGGTCTGCATCACCAAGAAAGGCAACGAGTCACGCTGGCGCGACGTCGAGGGCGCCGCGAAGGTGGAGGACCCGCCACGCCAGAGGCGGCGCAAGCGTAAGCCCACATGGCGTGAGCGGCGCAACAGGAAGCGGCGACGGGCCAAGGCGCTTCCTTAAGGTTCGCGCTCCCGCGGCCTCACTGCGCCTTGATGCCGGCCGACACGATGATCCGGTGCCAGCGCTCGCGCTCCTGCTCGATCCGCGTGAGCGCTTCGGCGGGTGAGTTGCCGACCGGGATCGCCGCGAGATCGCGCAGCCGCTTGTCGACGTCGGGCCGCCGGACGGCCTCGGCAATGGCGGCTGCGAGCTTGGCCACGATCGCGGCGTCGGTCTTCGGCGGCGCCACAACCGCGTTCCAGCTGGTCACGACATAGCCCGGGAAGGTCTCCGCCACTGTCGGCACGTTGGGCAATTCCACGATGCGCTTCTCGCTGTCGACCGCGATCGCGCGCAGCCGGTCGCCGGCAAGGAGCGGCAGCACCGAGACGGTGCCGGCGAACATCAGGTCGACATGGCCGGCGACGAGGTCGTTGAGGGCGGGGCCCGTCCCGTTATAGGGCACGTGCGTGATGGTGATGCGGGCGAGCGTCTTGAACCACTCCATGGCGAGGTGCTGCGAGCTGCCGACGCCCGGCGAGGCATAGTTGAGCTTGTTCGGATTGGCCTTGGCGTAGGTGATCAGGCCCTCGACGCTCGAGAACGGCGCGTTGGGGCGCACCGCCAATGCGTTCGACAGCGCAGAGACGATCGAGACCGGCACGAATGCGCGCGGGTCGTAGTTGATCTTGGCGTAGAGGCTTTGGTTGATGACGAGCACGGGGGGCGTGGTCGCGAGCAGGGTGTAGCCGTCGGGGTCGGCCTTGGCGACCGCCTCCGCGCCGACGCCGCCGGTCGCGCCCGGCCGGTTCTCGACCACGAACGGCTGGCCGAATTTCGCCGTGAGCTTCTCGGCCACGATGCGCGGGATCACGTCGGCGGAGCCGCCGGCCGAGAGTGGCACGATCATGCGGACCGGCCGGTTGGGGTAGGCGTCCTGGGCCGGGGCGGGCGCTGTTGCGACGAGCGCGGCCAGTAAGATGATGGAGGCTCGCAACGGAATGGACATGGTCAAATCCTCAAGCGGGTCTGACCACAGTGTGCCCCAGGACCGCGGGCTGTGCCATGCAACAGGCATCCCGTCCGCGTGTCAGGGAGCGCCGCGATGGACCACGACCAAGCCTGACACTCGGGAGCTCAACGCCGTCCCGGCCCGCTGGCGTTGCCCGGCGGCCCGGCGCTGCAACAGGGGCTCGTGCGCAGCTTGCCGTAAGCGCTCATGAGCTGCTGGGTCAGCTCGCCGCCGTTGGTCATGTACTCGACCAGCACATCGGAGCTGCAGGCCCGCCACTCGGCCACCTCGTGCGGCGCCAGGTCGTGGATCCTCATGCCCTGTCGCTCACCAGCGAACGTTAGCGCGCGTGCCGGCAGATAGGAAAGCGACTGCGCGGATTGCCGTGATGGACCTGCGTCTTGTGCTCAGGTTGTCTGGACTGGCTTTCGCCACTCCGACCGCAAATCAGACCATCGGATCGTGCGCCGCCCGGCTGTCCTCGGGCGCCTGCTCTCGCCGCGCGTTCATGCCGTAGTCGCGCACGACCGCGGCGACGCGAAGCCGATAGTCGCGGAAGATGCCTGCGCGTCCCGCCGATTGAGTTGCCCGATGGTCGGCGTGGCAGCGCCAACCGGCGACCGCGACCTCGTCGCGCCAGAACGACAAGGACAGGAGCTTGTCGGGATCGGTGAGGCTCTGAAACCGACCGAGATGAACCCGTCCATGCGCTCAAGCTCGCTCCTGAGGCGTGCGGCAAGTTCCATGTAATCGCCCTTGCGGCCATCGGCTGGCCAGACTTCGAAAATGACCGCGATCATCCGACTCCTCGCTTCCCGTTCAGGACAATCGATCGCCGCCGCATGGAACGCTGTCCTGCCAGTCTCCGGGTGCATCAGGCGCGGCGCTTTGGAGATATTTGATCTCGGGTTTGTATGCATCACATTGGGCGCAGTAGCGACGCGCATTGCGCCGCTGATTTTGGGAATGGCGGAGGATAGCGCGCTTGCTCATCCGCCAACGTCCGCCGAACTGGATCGGGCGATACGGGGCGTTACTCCCGCTCTTTCGGCTTGTCGGCGCCCTTTGCATCGCCCCAAACGAAGCGGGCCTGGAAAGCTATGGCATAATATGCCATATTGTCCCGTTAGTCGACTTCAACAGGGTTTTGTCGATGCCAACCCGAAACGTCGTGCTGACGGAACATCAGGAAACGCTTATTGAGTATCTGGTCGGCTCCGGCCGGTACCAGAACGCGAGCGAAGTCCTGCGTGAAGGCTTGCGATTGGTGGAGCAGCGCGAAGCCGAGGACAACGCAAAGCTGGAAGTCCTCCGGCAGGCGGCCGGCGCGGGCTTCAGCGCATTGGACCGAGGCGAGTTCAAGGAGTTTGAAAGCGTCGATGATCTGCAGGCTTATCTGAATGATCTTTCCGAGAAGATCATTTCAGGCACAGGCAAATGATGCATCATGCCCGCGCGACGGTGGCGCGTTCGTCTCGGTGCCGTCGCTGAGCTTAATTTTGCCAATGTCCTGCGGTGGACCGCCGAGAATTTCGGGTTACGGCAGGCCCGCGCCTATCAGGACACGCTTTCGCGGGCAATTGGCGAGCTTGCCGGCGGTCCCGATGTCGCGGGCTCGAAGGTGCGAGACGATATCATGCCCGGCGTGCGCACGCTCCACGTTGCCCGGCATGGCCGGCGCGGACGCCACTTGCTCTTATACCGTGTCGTCGAAGGGCACATGATCGAAATCGGCCGCATCCTGCACGACCAGATGGACCTCTGGCGTCACTGGCCATTGCCAACAGACGAGGGCAGGCGATGATGAGAGGTTGGCCGCAGCCGCGTCAGCCGTCCCGCGCGCACCTCTCTAGCTTGTGATTGGCGCGCCCTATGGGACTCGAACCCATGTTACCGCCGTGAAAGGGCGGCGTCCTAGACCGCTAGACGAAGGGCGCGGAAAAGCGGCTCAAATGAAGCGCGCCGACATATAGAGGCGTTCGCCCGCGCGGGCAAGCGAGCGCCTCTGCCTACGGCGCCGGCCTGACCTGGCGCTGCCGGCCCGTCCCCTTGGGGGTGTCACCACCGTCCGGTATTGGGCATCGATGTCCAAGGTTCCTTGGGGGGCAGCGGCGCGCCCTTCTGCAACAGCTCGATCGAGTGCCGGTCGGGCGAGCGCACGAACGCCATGACGCCGTCGCGCGGCGGCCGGTTGATGGTGACGCCGGCCTGCATCAGCCGCTCGCACAGCGCATAGATGTCGTCGACCTCGTAGGCGAGGTGGCCGAAATAGCGCGCCTCGCCATAGTCCTCGCTGTCCCAGTTGTAGGTGAGCTCGACCAGCGGGGCGTCGCGGCCGGACTGCCGGCTCCCCGCCACCAGCGTCGCGTCGTCCGGAGCGGCCAGGAACACGTTGGTGTAGCG
>DAIUEP010000072.1:18430-20697 GCA_036845065.1 Xanthobacteraceae bacterium
GTCATTCTCAATCGGGACGCGACCGAATTCGACGACATGGCCGATCTGGTCATCCGCGACGATATTGGTACGGTTCTATCGCCGTTTATCGCTCATTGAATGTCGTTGCGGTGCCGTCGCGCAAAAAAGATGTTCACAGGAGGAGGCAGAGTCTTGCACAGGCTGCATTTATTGCTTTGCACAGCGCTGCCTAATGATATCCTTAATTTGTCTAAGGGATTCGGGGGGCGCCGATAGGCGCTCGTAGCAGGCGGCGAGCGTCGGGCGGGTCATGACTGCGGCGGATAGCATTGGACCCAAAGGGTCGGCACTAGGTATCAGCAGTGATCGCGTAGCGATCGGCGATATCGGCGATGAAGTTGCGAGCGTCATCGAGCTCAGCGGCGTCATCAAATGGTTTGACGTATCCAAGGGATACGGATTCATCGTGCCCGACAACGGGCTGCCGGACATTCTCTTGCACGTGACATGTCTGCGCCGCGATGGGTTCCAGGCTGCCTATGAGGGCGCGCGTGTCGTTGTCGAGGTCTTGCAGCGTGTGCGCGGTCTGCAGGCATTCCGTATCATCTCCATGGATGAATCGACCGCGGTACACCCGGCGCAAATGCCGCCGCCGCGCACGCATGTGTCGGTGACGCCGACCAGCGGCCTCGAGCGGGCCCAGGTCAAGTGGTTCAACCGGCTGCGCGGATTTGGCTTCCTGACGCGCGGGGAGGGGACGCCCGATATTTTCGTGCACATGGAGACCTTGCGCCGCTACGGCATCGCCGAGTTGCGGCCCGGGCAGTTCGTCATGGTCCGCTTCGGGCCCGGTCCGAAAGGCCTGATGGCGGCCGAGGTGCGGCCGGAAGGCGCTACACTCGGGCCATCGTCGCACTGAACGCTTCCAGTTGATCGCGCTGCAGGCCCGGGTTCGACTGAAACCGGGCCTTTTTGCGTGGGTCTTCCGGCCAAGCGGCGTCGCCCAAGGTCGCCCAGGGTCGCCCATGCGCCTTGCTGGCCAAAAGCGAAGCGTGTATCGAAGGCTCCCGCAGCGCATGTCCCGGCGAAGTGGTTACCGGTTCGCCGACAAAAGGATATGCGCCACTTTCAGGGGCGGGGCATAGCGCAGTCTGGTAGCGCGTCTGGTTTGGGACCAGAAGGTCGCAGGTTCAAATCCTGCTGCCCCGACCACCGCAGCTCTTGATACCTCGCAAGCAGCTCTTGATACCTCACCGGCCGGTTCGGTTGTCATGCAAATCATTCCGACGAGCGGTTCCAATCCGGCTCTGGGTTGTGTCATATGCCGGCTCTCACTCTTGTGATTGGGTTCCCGCGAAACTAAACTTCGGCGTCCCCGCAGAGCGCGGGACCAACGGGCCGGCTCGCCGGTCGAACAAACCACGACAAGGGAGTTGCCCCCATGATGAAGCGGTTCCAGCATTTGGCTGCTGCCGTGCTCGCGATCCTGGCCATCGGTGCGCTTGTGGATCCGATCTCGGCTGTCCGCGCGGCGCCGGCCGAGCGGTTCGAGGTCACCAGCATCAAGGCCGTCCGCCCGACCCTGGTGAACACGCTCGACGCTCTGCAGAAGCGCGATGCCGCGCGTGCCCGGGAATCCTTTGAAGCCTATGACTCGGCCTGGAACGGCATCGAGTTCTATATCAATACCCGCAGCCGGCCGATGTACGAACTGTTGGAGCACCAGTATCAGCCGAAGGTCACCAAGGCGCTCGAGGCCGCGACGCCTGATTTCGCGGCGCTCGTCCCCGAGCTGCAGGGCATGCTCGCAAAATTCGACGAGCTGGTTGCACTGGTCGAGAAGGCGGCTCCGCTCAATCCGCTCTATGACGAGGTCGCCCGCCTGCGGATCGTGCGCGCGCATCTGCGCGAGGTGCCGCCCGCCCTCAAAGCCAGCAACTTCGTCAAGGCCCGCAAGTCGTTCAAGAATTTTGACGACAACTGGGACAGCATCGAGGATCTGATCAAGGCGCGCTCGGCGGATGCCTACGTGGCGATCGAGAAGGGCATGATCGAGATCGAGGACGTGCTGATGCCGGAGAAGCCGGACGTCGCCAAGGCTACCGCCTTGGTCAATGACGTCATGACCCGGTACAACGCTGTTCTAGGCGAGATCGCCAAGGAGGCGCGCGCCGCCCGCTAGCGCTGGGGGCGTCCGTACTCAGCCGATCATTTCGCTCTAGTGCCCCGTTTCCGAAGTTCGTGATACATTGCAGCAACCTCTGACACGAACTTCGGAAACAAAGGGGCACTAGCAACTCTATGAT
>DAIUEP010000073.1:0-20574 GCA_036845065.1 Xanthobacteraceae bacterium
GCGACCAGGTCGAGGACTATGCCCGCCGCAAGGGCTGGAGCGTCGAGGAAGCCGAAAAGTGGCTCGCCCCGATCCTCAACTACGATCCGCTGGCGGCGGCAAGGACTGCGGCGGAGTGAGCGGCTGCCAGTTCAGGGCTTGTCCCATTTTGATCCCATGACTCTCGATTGTCGTCCCCGCGCAGGCGGGGACCCGTGGCATGCACACATCTCAAAATGCGCTGGTCGTGAGTTGCGAAGGTGCGTGCCGCACGGTTCCCTCCCCCCTTGCGGGGGAGGGACAGGGAGGGGGGTGGCTATAAGCTCCGAGCGCGAAGCTAGTCCTCCACGGAGACCCGAGACATGACTGCTCTGGGAGCTGCTTTTTTCTGGCATCGGATTGGAAACAGGCACAGTGCTTGTTGTACCCCCCTCCCTGTCCCTCCCCCGCAAGGGGGGGAGGGAACGCTGAGGCACTGCTCTGCCCAAAGGCAAGCCCAGCATTCGCGTATGCGCTCCACGATGTGTGCATGCCCTAGCGCCTTCGCGGGGACGACTCTGAGAGAGCTGATCGCCCGAAACGGTCCTCACGCCGCGACGCTGCGCAAGAAGCCCTCGATCCGCTTCCGCAGATCGATCGCCGCCGCATCGACCGCATCGGACGCCGCCAGCACGGTGTCGGCCACGCCGCGCGTCGCGTTGGCGGCATAGGTGACCTCGTCGAGCACGGCGACGACCGTCTTCGTCACCTCGGCGGCACTCGAGACGTTTTGCGAGATCTCGCCGGTCGCCTTGTCCTGTTGCACGAGCGAGCCTGCCACCGCCGACGTGCGGTGGTCGATGTCCTGCATGCGCCCGCTGTTACGTTGAATGGCTTCGACCGCGTCGCAAGTCGAAGTCTGGACTGCCGCAATCAGAACCGCGATCTGCTCGGTCGCCTTCGCGGTCTGCACCGCGAGCGATTTCACCTCGGACGCGACCACCGCGAAGCCACGGCCGGATTCGCCGGCGCGTGCCGCCTCGATGGTGGCATTGAGGGCGAGCAGGTTGGTCTGGCCGGCGATGTGTCGGATCAAGTTGACGACGTCGCCGATTTCCTGGACTGACTTGGTGAGGCGCGCGATCTGTTCGTTGGTCGTGTCTGCTTCCTTCACGGCGAGCGCGACCAGCTCCGCGGCCTCGCCGATCTGCCGTCCGATCTCAGCGATCGAAGACATCAGCTCGTCGGCCGCGCTCGCTGCGGCGGTCACGTTGGCGGACGCCTCGTTGGAGGTCATGACGGCATTGGCTGCGCGCTGGGAGGTTTGATTGGAGGATGTCGCCAGCGCCACCGCCGTTGTCTTCATGGCGGTTGCGCTCTCGCCGACCGTCTGCAGCACCCTCTCGACGCCTTCGCGAAACAGTTTGATCTCGGACTCGATGAATACGCGACGCCGTTCGTGCTCCAGCAGGAACGTGCTTTGCCGTTCCGCCTGAATGCGCTCGGTAATGTCGTCGTGCGTGCCGAGCCAGAATGGGTGTCCGGCGATCGGCCGGTTGACGACGGAAATCGCGCGATGGTCCGGGGTCTCCACCACCCGGCTCAAGGTCTTGCCTTGCGCCATCTCGGCGAGGACCTCGGCGCGGTACTTCTCCACGTCGATGTCGAGACTGCCGGTTGTCTTTCGATTGTTGATGACATCGAGAAATGTACAGCCAGGCTTTACGACCTCGCGCGATAGCCCGTACATGTCGAGAAAGCGATCGTTACAGACAACCAGTCGCTCGGCCTCATCGAACATGACGACGCCCTGCGTCATGTTATCGATCGCGATGGCGAGCAGGCGGCCGCGAGCGCGCCTGCCGCGGCCCCACGTGAATCGCCACAGCACATAAGCGCATCGCCACAGCACATATGCGCCGCCCAGCAGAACGCAGGCAACAACGACTGCAAGGCGCCAGTCTTGTTCGAGCATCGGAATAACGCTGGTCGGTTGGCCCCGGATCGATGAATCCTAAGGCAGACCGATTTATGGACTATTAACCGTCCTTTCCTCGGCCCAATGGGGGTGCAAAAGGGTGGGAGCATCAGAGGCCGCCATCGGGTGCAGCCCGGCAGGGGCTGCTCAAGTGTCGTGGTTGCCGCTATGGTTTGGGGCCATCTTGATGCTAACCCGAGGCCGATTGATGTTCGCCACCAGCATTGCCGGAAGCCTGCCGAAGCCCGCGTGGCTTGCCGAGCCGAACCGACTGTGGGCGCCCTGGCGGCTGGCCGGTACCGAGCTCGAGGCGGCCAAGCGCGACGCCACCATTCTGGCGCTGAAGCTGCAGGAGGACTGCGGCATCGACATCGTCACCGACGGCGAGCAGTCGCGCCAGCATTTCGTGCATGGCTTTCTGGAATCGGTCGAGGGCATCGATTTCGCGCACAAGGTCGAGATCGGCATCCGCGCCGACCGCTACAAGGCGATGGTCCCGGTCGTCACCGGCGCGCTGCGGCTCAAAGGTCGCGTACACGCGCTCGAAGCGAGGGTGGCGCGCGCCCATACCACCCGCAAGCTCAAGTTCACGCTTCCGGGGCCGATGACCATCGTCGACACCATCGCGGACGAACACTATGGCGACCGGGTCAAGATGGCGATGGCGTTCGCGGGCCTCCTCAACCAGGAGGCCCGCGCGCTGGTGGCCGACGGCGTCGATGTCATTCAGTTCGACGAGCCGGCGTTCAACGTCTACATGGAGGACGTCAAGGAGTGGGGGATCGCGACGCTCCATCGCGCGATCGAGGGCGTCAGCTGCACGACCGCCGTCCACATCTGCTACGGTTACGGGATCAAGGCGAACGTGGACTGGAAGGCGACGCTCGGCTCCGAATGGCGGCAGTACGAGGCGATCTTCCCGGCGCTGGCGCAAAGCCGGATCGATCAGGTCTCGGTCGAATGCCGCAATGCCCGCGTGCCGATGCATCTGCTCAAGCTGCTCGATGGCAAGGATGTGCTGGTCGGCGCGATCGATGTCGCGAATGACGCGGTGGAGACGCCGGAGGACGTGGCCGCCGTCATCGGCGAGGCGATGAAATACGTGGCCAAGGACAAGATCGTGGCCTGCACCAATTGCGGCATGGCGCCGATGCGCTCGGACATTGCCTATGCCAAGCTCGCCGCGCTCGGCCGCGGCGCCGAATTAGCGCGCCGGACATTCGGGTGAGCGCGATCTGCCGCGATTGGGCTGCCGGACGTCGCGAGACAGGCAGCGTCCATTTGCGCTATACGTGAGGCGGGCGGAGAACCCTGATTTTTTGGTAGCGCTCTGGCCAAACGCCCGGTTCTGATGTCCGCCACGAATTGCCCGGCGCCCGCAGCGGCCGCCTGCGGCAGAACAACAGAGGATCGCATGCCCAAGCTCAGTCGTCGCAAGCTCTTGAAAACGGCCGGCGTCGGCGCGGCCGCAACCGCGATCGCGGCGCCGGCCATCGCGCAATCGACGCCGGAGTTGAAGTGGCGGCTCACCACCAGCTTCCCCAAGTCGCTCGATACGTTGCACGGCACGGCCGAGGTCTTTGCCAAGGCGGTCGCGGAGGCGACCGACAACAAGTTCCAGATCCAGGTCTTCGCGGCCGGCGAGATCGCGCCGCCGTTTTCGGCCGCCGACGTCGTCCAGAATGGCACCGTCGAGCAGTGCGTGACGGCGTCGTACTATTTCCTGGGCAAGGACATGACGTTTGCCTTGCCGTGCTCCTCGCCGTTCGGGCCCAACACGCGCATGCAGAACGCCTGGCAGTATCATCATGGCGGCATCGAGCTGATGAATGAGTTCTACAAGAAGTTCAATATTCATGCGCTTCCGGTCGGCAACACGGGCTGCCAGATGGGCGGCTGGTTCCGCCGGGAGATCAGAGCCGTCGCCGACCTCAACGGGCTGAAGTTCCGCATCGGCGGGTTTGGTGGCCGGGTGCTGGGCAAGCTCGGCGTGGTGGCGCAGCAGATCCCCGCCGGCGAAATCTACCCGGCGCTGGAGAAGGGAACGATCGACGCAGCCGAATGGGTCGGGCCCTATGACGACGAAAAGCTCGGCTTGCACAAAGTGGCGAAGTTCTACTACGCCCCCGGCTGGTGGGAAGGCGGCACCCAGATCCATCTCTTCACCAATCTCGACAGGTGGAATGCGCTGCCGCCGATCTACAAATCGATCGTGCGCACCGCATCCGACATGGCCAACATGTGGATGACGGCCAAGTACGATGCGGTCAATCCGCCGGCGCTGAAGAAGCTCGTGAGCGAGGGTGCGCAACTGCGGGTGTTTCCGCAGCCGGTGATGGAGGCCTGCCTCAAGGCCGCGAACGAGGTTTACACCGAGATTTCCGCCACCAACGCCGACTTCAAGAAGATCTGGGAGAATATCAAGGCGTTCCGCAATCTCGAATACGAGTGGTGGCAGGTCGCGGAATTCAACTACGACAACTTCATGATCCGCACCGGCACCAAGAGCTGACACCAGTGCGCAGGACTCTCGACTCGTCATGCCCGCGCCTGTCGCGGGCATCCACGTCTTGAAAGCCGTGCAACAACAAAGACGTGGATGGCCGGGACAAGCCCGGCCATGACCTGGAGAGTGCGTCAGTCACTACGCACTTTCATATTAGAGCTGGACGCCCCGGCGATCGCGCCGGGGCTTTTTCGTGGCGCTGATCGCAGGCGCTTCGCGGCTGCTATCTGAGCTCCATCGGAGGCGGCGGCTCCGGCAGCTCGATCTGGATCTCGATCTTTGAGGGATCAACCGGACTCCCCGCCGACTTGTAGTGCATGACCATGGACGGGAAGGCGATGACGAGGCCGACCATGATGCACTGGATCACGACGAACGGAATTGCGCCCCAATAGATCTGCCCGGTCGTCACCGGCTCCATGCGCTTGCCCGATACGCGATCGACATAGGGCTCGGTGGGCGCGACCGAGCGCAGATAGAACAGGGCGAACCCGAACGGCGGGTGCATGAACGAGGTCTGCATGTTCACGCCGAGCATGACGCCGAACCAGATCAGGTCGATGCCGAGCTTCTGCGCCGGCAGCGCGAGCAGCGGAATGGCGATGAAGGCGATCTCGAAGAAATCGAGGAAGAAGGCGAGCACGAAGACGAAGATGTTGACGAAAATCAGAAAGCCGACCTGGCCGCCGGGGAGGTTGAGCAGCAGCTCCTCCACCCATCTGTGCCCATCGACGCCATAGAAGGTGAGCGAGAAGACGCGCGCGCCGATGAGGATGAAGACCACGAATGCGGAGAGCTTGGCGGTCGCCTCCGCGGCCTGCCGGGTCAAGCTCCAGGTGAGGCGCTGTTTGAACAGCGCCAGGACCATCGCGCCGACCGCGCCCATCGCGCCGCCTTCGGTGGGCGTGGCCAAGCCGATGAAGATTGTCCCCAGCACGAGGAAGATTAGCGCCAGCGGCGGCACCATGACGAAAATGACCTGCTCGGCGAGCACCGAGAGCAGCCGCACTCGCAGGAGCCTGTTCAGGAGCGCGATCACGAAGGCGAGCGCGATCGTAATCGACATGGTGAGAACCACGAAGTCGGCGCCTGCTTTCACCGTCGTGGTCCGCATGTAGAGGTATCCGGCAATCGCTGCCACCAGCGCGACCACGAACAGCGAGATGACGCCGCGCGTGCCGTCGGGCTCCTTGTAGGTGAGCGCCTCGACCGGCAAGCCGGGCGCCGCCTCCGGGCGAAGCCGCGTGACCACGAAGACATAGCCGGCATAGAGCGCCGCGAGCGCGAGGCCGGGTACGAAAGCGCCTTCGTACATGTCACCGACCGAGCGGCCGAGCTGGTCGGCCATGATGATGAGGACGAGCGAGGGCGGGATGATCTGCGCCAGCGTGCCCGAGGCGGCAATGACGCCTGAGGCCACGCGCCGGTCATAGCCGTAGCGCAGCATGATCGGGAGCGAGATCAGTCCCATCGAGATCACGGAGGCTGCCACCACGCCGGTGGTCGCAGCCAGCAGCGCGCCGACGAAGATCACCGCATAGGCAAGGCCGCCGCGAATGGTGCCGAACAGCTGGCCGATGGTGTCGAGCAGGTCCTCCGCCATGCCCGAGCGTTCGAGCACAATTCCCATGAATGTGAAGAACGGGATGGCGAGCAGCGTATCGTTGGCCATGACGCCGTAGACACGCTCGGGCAGCGCCTGCAGGAAATCCGGCCGGAACAGCCCGAGCTCGATGCCGATGAGGGCAAAGATCAGCCCGGTTGCGGCGAGCGAGAACGCCACCGGATAGCCGAGCAGGAGAAGCAGCACCAGCGCCGCGAACATGATCGGCGCCATATTGTGGATGAGAAAGGCTACCATCGCGATATCCCGGCTCAGCGTTTCTCAGTCCCATCGATGATGTGCTCGATTTCCGCCTCGAGCGTGGGCTTGAGGGCCGCGTAGGGGTCCGGGATGCGGCCGAGCATGACGGCTATGCGCTTGATCAGCTCCGAGACGCCCTGCGCCGCCAGGAGCGCGAAGGCGATCATGATGAGCGACTTGGCCGGCCATTGCGGCAATCCGCCAGGATTGAAAGACTGTTCGTTCAGCAACAACGAGTTGAGGAAGAACGGGACCGCCGTGATGATCATGATGATCGTCAATGGCAGGAGAAAAACGGCATGGCCGATGAGGTCGATGGTGTTGCGCACGCTCTGGGGCAGCATGCCGTTCACGACATCGATGCGGACATGCTCGTTCGACAGCAGCGTCCAGGGCGCACAGAGCAGAAACACCATGCTGAACAGAACCCACTGCAATTCCAGCCAGACGTTCGACGAGAGATTGAAGCTCTTGCGCACGATCGCGTTCGCCGCCGACACCAGAATGGCGACCACGACCATCCAGGCGAATGATCGGCCGATCCAGCGATTGATCGCGTCGATGCCGTGGCTGAGCTTGAGCAGCGAGCTCATGGACATCCCCCTCCGGGCCGCCGGCGATGCGCCGGGCCGCGTCATTCCCGCGTTCGCGTATTTTCCGTCTGGCGTTCGACGATGCGCCGTGACTTGAGCTTACTCCGAATCGTTCATTCTGCGTCAATCGGATGGGCGTGGCTTCTGCAGCCAGAAATGGTACTGGCCGGAGAACATGTTCGGGTGCTCGGTCTCGTAGCGGTGCCAGCGATCGAGCTCGCCCTCGTGCGGGAACCGGCTCTCGACGTCATGCTGGGTCCGCGGGTCGACCACGAAGCCGATGAACTTGAGGCCGTTGTCGGCGAGGAAGGCATTGATCTGCGGGATGGTCAGCCGGTGCTCCTGCACGTGGAAGCACAGATCGCGGCAGCCGCTCATGTTGTAGTAATCCGGCGATTGCCACAGCCGGCCGATGTCGCTCCGTTCGGCCTCGGCGACCAGGTCCTGGCGGAAGCGGCGGATGTCGGCGGGGGTCGAGCGATAGCCGCGGCGCGCGATCAGGTCGCGCGTGGCGACGATGTGCTGGCGGCCGAGCGCGCTGTATAGGCCGAGATACATGAAGCCTCCCGGCCGCAGCAGCCCGAGCAGAACGCGCCAGCCGGCGAATGGATCGTCGAGGTGGTGCAGCACGCCGCCGGCTTCGATGACATCGAACGTGCGGCCGAGCGTGCCGAGCTTGAGGATGTCGGCCTGCGCGTAGTCGATGCTCGCGATCTTGAGCTCGCGGGTCTTGCGCATGGCGTAGCCAAGGCTGGTGAGGCTGAGGTCGACGGCGAGCACGCGCGCGCCGCGATAGCGTCGCGCCGCCTCGATCGCGCAATGGCCGGTGCCGCAGCCCGCGATCAGCACGTCGCAGCCGTCGCGCGTCGCGCTGCCTGCGGGCAGCGATGGAAACAATGTGCGCAAGGCGCCTTCGACCGTGTCGGGCTCGGCGGGGAGCGGCAGCTTGGCCCAGCGCGGGTAGGGGTTGTGCTCGTACTGGTCGCGCACCGCGACCGACACCGCATCGTCGATCGGCGTGAGCGCCTTGATCGATGCGCGCAGGCGCGCCTCCTCCAACGGCTCGCGCACCTGTTGGTCGAGCAGCGCTTGCACGGGCTCGGAGCTTGCGGTCAGCGTCTGCGCGAGCGGCAGCGCATGGAGCGGCTCGTAGGCGCCGAGTGCCGCGAGCCAGAGCGATGGTGGCTCGGTTTGTGCGGCGAGCGCGTCCGAAAGCTGCTGCCGCAGTCGCGCGACCTTGAAGGCTTCCTCGTCATCGAACGGATGCACGTATTCATTGATGAACGACTGGCGCGCCAGCGCGCATCTGAACGCGGGCAGGCCCGGCTCGACCGTTACGTCGGGTGCCGCCGCGAGCGCATCGTCGAGCATTTCCCGCCGTGCGCAGGTGAGAAAGCGCTCGAGGTCGAGGTCGCAGACCGGCGCCGATTCCATCAGCGCGCGCAGCAGCGGATCGGCGCAGATCGTCGCCCGCTCCGCCGGGGTCCATAGCTCGTCGCCGGCCAGCCGTCGCGGCCAGGCCTGCACGACCCGCGCGACGCATTGCGCGAGTGCCGCGCCGTGCTTGGCGAGATCGGTCGCCGCTGCGTTGAAGTCGTCGAGGCGCGCCCAGGCGTCGGTCACCGCGCGCGCGACCACGCCACGCAGCTCCGGCATGTCGGCGGTGAAGCGGAAGCGCCGCAGGCATTCGACGAACACCGCCTTGGCGTCCTCCGTCTCGCTGATCGCGAGCGCGCGCCAGACCGTCTGCAGTGCCTGCAGGATATCCTCTGCCGCCACATAGGCCTTGGCGAGGTTGGTGAGCGCCTCGACCGAGTCGGGGGCGAGCGCGAGCGCGCGGCGCAATTGCTCGATCGCCTCCGCGTGCCGGCCCTGCCGCACGAGGGCAATGCCGAGATTCATGGCGGGGAGCGGATGCTGCGGGTCTGCCGCTTGTGCCCGCCGCCAGGCGTCGATCGCCTCCTCGGGCTGGCCCAATCCGTAGAGCGCCCGGCCGAGATTGATGAGCGCCTGCAGGTAGCCGGGCCGGCTCGCGACGGCACGGCGATAGCAGGCAACGGCATCGGCTGCCCGGTTGAGCTCCATGAGCACGTTGCCCTGCTCCAGGTGCGCTTCCGCATAGTCCGGGCGCAGGCGGGCAGCGTCGGCGCAGTGCGCTGCTGCATCGTCAAGCCGTCCGGCGGCGTGGCAAGCTGCGGCCATGCCCATATGCAGCTCGGGAACGCGGCGGTTGATGCCAATCGCTTTGGCGAACAGGCCGAGCGCTTCGTCGGTCCGGCCGGTACGGGCGGCCATGTGGCCGAGACGATGCAGGGTGACGACATCGTTGGGATCACTCGCGAGCGCTTGTCGATAGAGATGTTCGGCTTGGGCGAGATCTCCGGCCTGGGCATGCCGGTCGCCCATGTCCCGCAGCTCGCCCGAGAAGCTCTGGGATGGCCCGCCGGGTTGACCGGATTTGCGGGCGGCGCGTCGCTCTTTCCGATTCATTCGCGAGCCGGGTTCTCTGCCTGAAGAGGCCCATTCATATCACTCCCGTCCGTGGCTCGCACGGTCCCGAAATGCAAGCACCGGAGAGGTGTCCCTCTCCGGTGCGTGAAGCCAGTGCCGTACAATGTTGATCTGGACCTAGAACGCACCCAGCAGGAGCGCGGCGACAAAGGCGAAGACTGCGAAGACCGCGAGCACGTTCAAGTTCAAGGGAAGATCCACGCGGAGCTCCATCCTTGTTGACATAACTGAAGCATAGCAAGAACTGGGCGTGCTCGAAAACAGCATTTCTCTTGCGTCGGCAAAATCAAACCGCTGAACCCGAAGAATCACCCTATCACTGTGCCAACATGATGAAATTACTCGTCAAAATACTTGTGGTTACTGCCCATAAGTATTCGAAATCGGCACTGAAAACTCTACCGGATTATTCATGCCCGTCGGTCTTTTCAACCTGAACAAGGCGGGTCAGTACAAAATAATACGAGATGCAACATGGGCTTCGCAGGCATCGACGAAGAACTGAACATGAGTTGTCCATACGCTTAGTATACATTCAGAGTTGTGCGATGGCTGGGTAGGACAAAAAACCCTTTCTAATCATAAGGTTGTGAGCGCGCGCTGGAGAAACGCCGCGGCCTCCAGGGCGAGCCGGTCGCGGGCGAAACGGCCCACGATCTGGATCCCGAGAGGCAGGCCCGCCGAATCGAACAGGCCCGGCACATTTACACAGGGCGCTCCCAGCAGCGTCCAGAGCCGGTTGAAGGTCGGCTTTCCGGTCGAGCCAAGCCCATGGGGCGCGGCTCCCGGCGCCGACGGTGTCAGGATCACGTCGGTCTCGCTCATGAGCTCGACGAAGGCTCGGCGCGCCTGGCGCGCAAGGCGCCGCGCGTCGTCATAGGCCTCGGGGGAAATCGTGGCTGCGTTCACAAGCTGCTCGCGCAGGATCGGGCCGAGCCGATCGCGGTGACGGTCGATCTCGTCGGCGAGCGCGCGATAGGCTTCATGATCCTGGATCGTGCCATGTGCCTGCGTTGCTGCCTCGAACAATGGTGGCAGGTCGAGCTCTCGCACCTGTGCGCCCGCGGCTGCGGCGGCTTGCGCGGCGCGCGCAAGCGCAGCCTGCATGTCGGCGCTTGCCTCCGGCCAGAATGGCGTCCGCACCAGCGCGATCCGTGGCGCTGATGGCTTGGCGCGATCGACCCGCAGGTCGCGGCCGCTGATCGCGGCCGCCGCGAAGGCCACATCCGCGACGCCCGCGGCGAACACTCCGACCGTGTCGAGCGACCAGGAGAAGCACTTCATGCCCACCGTCGGCATCAGCCGGAACGAGGGCTTGAAGCCCGCCACGCCGCAATAGGCGGCGGGCCGGATCACCGATCCGCCGGTCTGGCTGCCGAGCGCGATCGGCACCATGCCGGCGGCCACCGCGGCGGCCGAACCGGACGATGAGCCGCCGGGCGTATGGGCGAGGTTGCGCGGATTGCGGGTACGGGCGGGCTCGAGGCTCGCAAATTCGGTGGTCACGGTCTTGCCGATGACGACGCCGCCGGCGCGCCGAACGAGCGCCACCATCGCGGCGTCGGCTTTCGGCTGATGGCCAGCATAGATCGGCGAGCCGTATTCGGTCGGGAAATCGGCGGTGTCGTAGATGTCCTTGATGCCGACCGGCAGGCCGCGCAGCGGCAGCGACGCGAATGCGTCCGCGCGCTCGCGCGCAGCCTCCAGATCGAGCGCGACGAATGCGCCGATCGAGGCCTCGCGCTCTGCGATGGCGCCAGCACAAAGATCGACGACTGCGCGCGGGGTGAGCGTGCCGGTCTCGATCTGCAGGACAAGGTCGAGCACGGAGAGCATCAGGACTTCCCGTCAAGGCGCGTGATGATGCGATCGGTCAGGCGGCGGGCGGCCGGCATGATCACGAAGGCGGTCGCGGCCGCGACCGGCCAGGCGATGACAAAGGCCTTGGCCCATTGGACGAGAAAGTCCGAGCGCAGGCCGAGATTGAGGAAGGTCACGAGCAGCGTCACCATCAGGACCATGATGCTCGACATCAGCATCGCCAGTATCAGTCTCGCCTTGGCGTCCATTGTCGCTTCCCTGAGGCAGCCTTCGTCATTCTTAACCATACCGTGCGCGGGCGAGGCCAGCAGCGGCGCGCGCACCCAAAGCATTGATGAGGTGTTAACGCCCGCCGACGCATTCTCCATACCATGGTGCGTGGCGTTTGCGGGTCTCTCGTCGGCTTGATTGTGCTTGGCTCGCTCGCCGTGCTGGCGGGCTGCAGCGGCCGCTTTCTGTCCGAGCCGCGCGAGCCCTGGCGGCACGATGCCGAGATTGCGTGCCTCAACTCAGGCGCCGTCAGCGAAGGCCACGGCAAGGTCCGCATCCAGCCGATCAACGGTCCCGGCGCTTGCGGCGCCGATTTCCCGTTGAAGGTGTCGGCGCTGGGGCAGGGCATGCCGCTTGCGTTCGGGGATGACTTGCGGCCGCCGTCGAGCATTCCGAACGCCGCGATGCCGCAGCGATGGCCGGTGGCGCCCGCTGAACGCTCGCCGCGCTATCCGGCGGTCGAGCCGCGCCCGCTCGATCCAGCCGCTGACCCCTACGATCAACGCGCGCGCTACGATCGGCCGCTGTCGCTCGATCCGCGCGACCTGCCGGCTGAGCCTTACGGTGCCCGCCGACCGGACGCACGCCCGCCGGCGACGCAATATCCAATCGCACGCGAGCGCGCGCCGTCGTCTGGTTCGGGGTATGGGCCGGCGCGGATGCGACCGGCGGGGCCGGTGTCGGTCTCGCCGTCGGCGACGCTCGCCTGTCCGCTGGTCTCGGCGCTCGATGAGTGGATCGACGCCGCGGTGCAGCCGTCTGCCATGCGCTGGTTCGGCCAGCCGGTCGTCGAGATCAAGCAGATCTCCGCCTATTCGTGCCGTGGCATGAACGGCAATTCGCATGCGCGCATTTCCGAGCATGCCTTTGGCAACGCGCTCGACATTGCCGCCTTCACGCTCGCTGACGGCCGCAAGCTCGCGGTCAAGAGCGGCTGGCACGGCGCGCCGGAAGAACAAGGCTTCCTGCGCGACGTGCAGGGCGCAGCCTGCGATCGCTTTACAACGGTGTTGGCGCCGGGATCGGACGCCTATCACTTCGACCACATTCACGTCGACCTGATGCGGCGCGCGAGCGGACATCGCGCCTGCAATCCGCATGCGGTCTCGGGCGCGGAGGCCGCCGCACGCGCGCGTGCGCGCTATGGCGGCAGGCGCGGCGATCCGCCGGTCACCGGCTCGGTGACGCCGCGGCGCCAGTCAGGATCGCGGTCCGCACCGAATGCCTATGATGGTGGTGCGCGCCTGCCGGCCGCGGTGCCGGGCGCCGACGGCGAGGATTGATCATTGCCGCAGCTGCGGTGGCAGCGGCCTGGTCGACTTGATGATCTCGTCGGCAAGCAGCAGACGGATCGACTCGGGCAGGCGCACGGCGGCAAGCTGCCAGCGCCATTGTGCCAGCCGGAATTGCAGCATGAAGGCACGCTCCGGCGGCGCTGCCACCGGCACCGCCACCTCGTAGCGGCCGATGCCGTATTCGGACGCTGCGAACAGTTGCCAGGCCGTTCCGAGACCGACAATCGAGATGCCGGTCGCATCGCGCGGCGGCTCGGCGATCACGGCGCGCGGCCAGCCGAGGCGCAGAAGCTCGGTCAGTGCCTGCGGGGAGATGAGCTTGGCCACCACCGGGTCGGCGATCGCGGCCACCGCGCCGTGCACCAGCGCGCCACCGCGCGCGCCGGTGCGCTGCAGATAGGCCTCGGTCACCTGCTCGATCAGCGACGTTCGCACCCGCGCCAGGTTGACGTAGCGCGCCGCTGTGGCCACATCGCCGCGCTCGATCGCTCGAACGAACTGGGCAAGATCGTAGGCCGGCCATGCCAGGTAAGCGATCCAGGCGAGCACCAAAACCGCGATGGTCAGGATCGTCTTACGCATTAACGGCCAGCACCTCGTCGTTTTCGGCCGGACCACGCCATGCCGTACACGCGAGGTCGACATCGCATCGCGCCGCCCATTGCACTATCATTAAGATCAAGAAGCAAGTCGCGCGTCCGTCATGAGGGGGAGGAGACCATGCTGCGCATCGCGGTACTGTTGTGTGCGGCCGTTGCATCCTTGGCGCCTTTGGCGTCCTTGCCGGCTGCGGCCGCCGAGCCCTGGCCGATCCGGCCGATCAAGCTGGTGGTGCCGTTCTCGGCGGCAGGCACCGCCGATCTGCTCGCGCGCATCGTGGCCGACCGGCTCGGCCCCATCCTGGGCCAGCCGGTCGTGGTCGAGCATCGGCCCGGTGCCGGTGGCATTGTCGGCCAGGAACAAGTCGCGCGTGCAGCTCCCGACGGCTACACCTTTGTGGTGTCGAGCCTGGGCAGCTTCATCATCAGCCCGGTGTTCACGCCGGTGCCGTTCGATCCGTTCAAGGATTTCACCCATATCGCCTACCTGGGCGGTCAGCCGGTCGCCCTGTTTGCCAACAAGGCTCTGCCTTACCGCACGCTTCCCGAGCTGGTGGCCTACGCGAAATCCCGCCCGGGCGAGGTCACCTACGCGACCATCTCGATCGGATCGCAAACGCAATTGCTCAACGAACAGTTCCAGGCCCAGGCCGGAATCAAGATGACGCACGTGCCTTATCGCGGCGCCGGACAGATCGTCACCGACGTGCTGGGCGGGCACATCGCGACCGGCATCACGGCGCTGGCGGCGGTGGGTGGCCAGGTGTCGTCGGGAGCGGTGCGCGCGCTTGCAATTGCGACCGAGCAGCGGCTGCCGGCCTATCCGGACGTGCCGACTTACGCCGAGCAGGGCTTCTCTGGCCTCATCGGCTCGACCTGGTTTGCATTATCGGGTCCGGCCAACCTGCCGCGCGAGATCGTCGATCGCCTCAACACCGAGGTGGTGAGAATCCTGCATGCACCCGAGCTGCAGGCGCGGTTCGCGCGCGAGGCGATCGACACCAAGGCGTTGGATGCGACGGCCTTCACGGCCTACTTCAAGGCCGAAGCGGCGCGCTGGACGCCGCTCGCGCGGTCGGTTGTCGACAAGGTGAAAGCGGGTGGCAGCCACCCGTGAGGCGCTGACAGCCACAGTCAGGCAGCGTCCAAGCTTGGGAGGCGTTCAATGGAAAAGCTTCGCGCATGCGTCGGCGTCGTCTTGGGTGCGCTGCTTGCGATGGCGCTGCCGGCCGGCTTGGCCCATGGCCAAGGTGCGCCGCCGGAAATCGCCGGGACCTATTGGGCGACCCGGTACAGCGCCAGGATCGAGCTTGTTGGCGGTGGCGATCTGCCGCTGACCGCGGCCGGAAAGGCGGCCTATGAGCAGAACATCGCCGGCTTGAAGGATGGCTCGATCATCGATGAGGCGCGCAAGTTCTGCGTTCCCGATGGCGTGCCGCGTGTGCTGGCCACGCCCTATCCATTCCAGATCATTCTTTCTCAAGGCCGGATCGCCATGATCCATGAGCTCAATCATCAGGTCCGCATGATCGAGCTGAACAAGCCGGTGCCCAAATACGAGGAGCTTGTGGCCTCACAGTATTACAATGGCCATTCCTATGGCCGCTTTGAAGGCGACACGCTGGTGGTCGAGACGATCGGTTTCAACGACAAGACATTCCTTGATGCGACCGGCGCGCCGCACACCGACGAGATGCGCACCACCGAGCATATCCGCAAGATCAGCCCGACCGAGCTCGTGATCGTGGTCACCGTGCGCGACCCGGGCTACT
Source organism: Xanthobacteraceae bacterium (assembly GCA_036845065.1). GTDB lineage: Bacteria > Pseudomonadota > Alphaproteobacteria > Rhizobiales > Xanthobacteraceae > VAZQ01. The sequence continues at coordinate 15,168 of DAIUEP010000073.1, forward strand.
ACACGCGCGATTGGCAGGCGCGGTTCGTCTACACGCTGCGCAAGGATGTGCGGCTCGAAGACTATGTCTGCGGCGAGCCGCATCGCGATCTGTCGTCGGTTGCGGGCGTGCGCCGACCTTGAAGGTCAGAAGTCCGGCTTGTCCGCCTGCGGGACCGCGGTGTCCTTCTCGGCATAATATTCACGCCGGTTTTCCGCGCAGATCAGCTCGGTCCATTCGGCCTGATGGGGCCAATAGGTGACGGTCGCGGTCCAGGGTGTGGTGAAGACGCCTTCATCCTCGACCGTGAAATGGAGCTGGAGATACTTGCCGCGGTGATTGAGATCGTAGACCGCGCCGCCGCTGGCGCGGAAGTTCTCTTTCATGTTGCGCTCGATGGCGTCCTTGGCCTCTGCGTAGTCGACGAGCCGATAGCGTTCCACCACGTGCAGCTTGTCGGTGAACGGCGTGCCATACATGTCAAGCATGGCAAACGGCCCGCGCTTGATCCCCACCGTGTCGATCACCAGCGTGTCGCCCTCATAGTGGCCGACGGAGTGGCCATACCAGGATGGCGTCACCTGTGCGGGATGCGGCTCGTTCATGCGCACGCGGCGGACCTCATTGCCGTGGCGATAGATCATCGTGATCTGATCGGGCTCCTGCAGCATCGTCATCAGGAAGTCCCAGAACACGTAAGGCACGCCGCCTGGCCAGCATTGATTGCTCGGCGTCGGATAGCCCACGCCGGAGAGGGTGATGTCGCCGTGCCTCTTGACGCTCTCGGCCGCGTGCGGCTGCAGGATCGGGTTCTTGTAGTCGCCGATCAGACGGCGGAAGTTGGCAGTGCCGCTCGGCGTGCGCGCCGTGTTCAAGACCGGGCCGGGACCGGATGCCGGCGGCTCGAAGCCGGTGAGGAACGGGTGCGCCCATATGCCGGAGAAATCCGGAATCGGCGCGGCGCTTGATTGGCTCCTGCCGGCTGGCTGCTCCGCCGGCATCGCGCCTTGCCCGAGCGCCGGTGTTGCAGCCGCAGCCAGCACGACCAACACGACGACATCCAGCGCCTTCATCGCCGTCTCCTGCGCGGGCCAAGATCAATGCGCGAGCGCATTCGGGCGGAGCTGGAAATGCACCACCAGCGGACTCGACTGCGTCTTCTCGCTCGTGCCGGGCGCGCCCGGATGCGGCGCATCGATGCCTTCGATGTGGATCGGCGTGCGATTGCCCGACGTGACCCAGAGGCCACGCGCCTTCCAGCCGCCCTTGGGATCATCGATGCGGCCATCAAGGCCCTTGGCGAAAAAGCCCATCGGGTAGGGCACGCGCAGCTGGAGCACCGCGCTGCCGACGACCGCATACAGGGAGTCTGCCTGATTGCCGGTTGCGATCGGCACATTGGCGCCGAGCCCCAGAATGTTGTGCTGGTCGACCCAGGTGTAATAGGGGTTCTCGGCCGCGCCCGCGTCGCCGGCGAAACCAGGTCCCGGCAGCGGATAGAAATTCCAGCCCTCCGGACACTTGTTGCCGAGCTCGGCGCCTGGGCCGTTGAGCGGCCCCTTGCACAGCGTCCGGTCGAAGCTGCCGATGTGGCCTGAATCGAGCGGCACCCACACCACGCCGTTGCGGTCGACGTCCATGCCGCGGATGCCGAAGCCGGGGAGCGGGATCTTGTAGATTTCCGCGAGCGCGGTGTCGGGTGGGTTCTCGCCCGGCGCCATCCGCAGGATGTAGCCCGGGTGCGCGAGGTTCGAGCCCCACAGCGAGCCGTCGCGCGGCGACCAGGCGATGCCGTAGAAGCTGAACGGGATGCGGGTGTCCTTGCTGTAGTCGGGCGCGCGGCCGGGCTCGTTGTAGCCTTCGTCGCGCTTGCCATTGGCGTTGGTGTCGACGATCAGCGCGGTCCAGCCTTGCGACTTCGCGGCGTCGCCGGTCTCGAAATACATCTTGGTATTGAGCCAGCCGACGACGGCGAGAGGACCTTGCGTGTTGTTGCTCAGCCAGAGCGTGTTGTTGGCGTCCTCGGCGAAGTTGAGGTGATGCGTGCCGAAGCAGGTGTCGACGTGATAATATTTCTTGAGCTTCGGATCATAGATCGTGATCTGGCGCGCGTTCTGGATAAACCCGTCAGGCGTGCCGGCGAGCGGATAGAGCTGCGCCGAGCGCAACGGCGAGCCGCGCTTGCAGTAGTCCGGCGGCATCTTCGGCGAGCGCGTCTGCGCGGTGAAATAGACCCGTCCGTCCTGGTCCATCATCGGATTGTGGGCGTTGACCTGGCTGTCCCAGATCTGCTCGGTGCCGAAATAGGGCGAGGGCGCGATCACCGGATTGGCGAGCGCCGACGACGGCGCATATTTGGGATCGGCCACCGGCACGTCGAGCACGCTCTTTAGGTTCTTGACCGGATCGAGCACCGGCAGCTTGTCGGTCGACAGCTCGGCCGCTCCGTACATCGGACCGTAGCCGTTGACGGTCGGGTCGCGCCGGTCGGTGGCGATCAGGTCGTGCAGGTAGTGCTTGGGATCCGACCAGTCGCGTACGGTGACGACCACGTTGCGCTCGAGACCGGTCGGACGCGCCGGCGTGGCGCTCGGCAATTCGCCGGCCTTGATGCGATCGGTCCAGTCGGCGAGCGCCGCGAGGTGGCCGCCGTCGGGCGTCATCAGCTGTGCGATGTTGTTGATCATGGTGGTGCCAGCCGGGCCCGATTGCAGACGCCGCGCCCAGGCCGCGATCGATGAATCGAACTTGCCGAGCGCGTCGGGAATCGTGCGGGTCGCGTAGTTGCCGATCTGGTGGCAATTGCCGCAGCCGTTGGTCTTGACGAAGTTGAGATATTGATCGTGAGTCTTGAAGGTCGTCGGGATGCCGTTGCCGTTCGGGCCGGTGCCCGGGAACTGGCTGCGGTCCGGGACCTTGATCATCGCGGCCCAATAGATCGCCGGATAGTATTGCGCGGCATCCTTGAGGCTCGGCGCGATCACCGCGGTCAGGTTGAGGAGCTTGCCGGGCTCGGCATCGACCTTGGGCGAGTCGACGAGGCCGTAACCGCGCACCCAGACGCGGTATTTGGCCTTGGGCAGGTCGGGGATCACATAGCGGCCGACTTCGTCGGTGACCACCATCTTGGCAAAGCGCGTGCCGAGCTCGGTCGTCTCGGCGATCACCCAAACGCCCGCTTCCGGCCCGAACCGGCTCACGACAACGCCGCCGATGTCGTCGCCGTCGATCTCGACCGCCGCGGCCGGCTGAGCGGGCGTCTGCTGCGCCTCGATCGAAACCGGATAGCCTGCTGCGAGCAGGAGGGCTACGCTTGCATAGAGTGCCGCTTTGATGCGCATGGTGTCATCTCCTCCCCAAGCTCGGCGTCGATCGGGCGGGCGATGGGACCCGCTGACCCTTTGACCTTGTGGCAGCAATCCTACTACAAACTCAGCCTGGAAGCCGAGAGAAACAAGCGGTTTACAAAGACGAGAACAGGGGAGACACTCAGATGGGCCCGCGACACCCGATCGACGCCATACTCCGCCGATCGGCCCTGACGCTGCTGGCTGCAGCCCTCGGCGCGAGCGCGAGCCAGGCTGCCGATATCGGCAAGGGCGAGACCGCGTTCGTGCGCCAATGCGCGATCTGCCACACCATCGACAGAGGCGGCGAGAACCGGCTGGGCCCCAACCTGTTCGGCATCGTGGGCCGGCGCGCCGGCACCGTGCCGGGGTTCAAGTACACCAATGCGTTCCGCACCACCGCCACCTTCGAATGGACCGAAGGGCTGCTCGGTCCCTGGATCGCGCTTCCCGCCGTCATGGTCCCCGGCACCGCCATGGGCGTGTTCCCGGGTGTCGCCGACCGCGACAAGGACGACATCGTGGCTTACGTCGCCGCGCAGAAGTAGCGCGGCCCGCGCTCCCCGCGCAGGCCCAGAGGCGCCAAGATAGGCGCCCGTGTCCCGGATGCGGTGCAGCACGAGCGCATGAAAACCGCTTGACGCAACCTGTGACCGAGAATGCGCTCGTGGTGCGCCGCTGATCCGGGACCGCCACAGACCGGGACGGTCCCGGGTCTGCAGCGCACCGCGGCCGCTGTTCTCTGCGCTTTCCCCGATGCCTCGGCCGCGCTGCGCTGCGCCCGGGACACAGGGGCCTGATTTAGCGCTTATGCGCGCAGGCCGGCACGTGTCGTTCGCCCATCAGTCGCGCTTGAAATATTTCAGGTCCGGCGGCGGCTGGTCCTTTTTCATCGGCATGATGGTGCCGTCGCCGCTTTGGAAGTAGACCTCCTTGCCGATGGTGACGTGGGCCTGGCCCTCCGGACAATTGTCCTCGGTCCACCAGACCGTGGCCTGGCGCTTGAAGGTCTTCATCACCGTCCACGGCCGCGTCAGTGAGCTGTCGGTCGTGGTCATCTCGACGCGCAGCGTGCCGGGATCGCTCTTGTCGAGGTAGATCCGTTCCTTGATCACGGTCGCGTTGTCGTCGCCCATCGGCATGCCGGACTGGTCCCACACCCGCGGCCCGCGCAGATGGCGGGTCTCGACTTCGAGCGTGTCATAGCGGCCGTCGCTGTCGGTATCGAGCCATTTGCCGATCGAGTAGCCGACGAACCAGGTCTCCTCGGTCTGCGGCCAGTCGCGCCCGTCGGTATGGATGCGGCGCGGCGGAAACTCGGTCCGCTCGAACAGCATGTGGGTCACTTTGGGCGAGATCACGAACTCGAACTTCGATACGCCCGACATCTGCCGCGGCATGCCCTGCGGCAGACAGGTATAGCCCCGGTCGAGCCCATGGCCACCTTCGTCCTGGTCCTTGATGCTGGCCTCGAACCGCGCCTGGTATTCCGGCGTGAGCGGCGCTTCCTGCTTGCGGATCGGCTTCGTCGGATCGTAGCGCGGATTGCCGCCGTAGGTGCGGAACCACTGGCCCGAGAAGTCGGGGAATTTGGTTTCGTCGTGTGCGCGTGCCGCTTCGCTTGCCATGCCGAGCGAAGCCGCCAGCGCGAACGCAGCCATCAAACGTCGATTGAGCATGAAGTTCCTCCCGTGGCCAATTCGGCTTCCGTTTTGGCGAACCTTACACCGCGACCTGCGCATGGAGCGAGGGCCTCCCTCCCGGTCACCGGCACTACCATGGGCAGTACAGCACTAGCATACCTGCGGCCCATGCGTGAGTGGGTGCGCGGTCCGCCCATTGTGCGCAAGCCTGACCTTGCGGTGAAGCGTACTGTTGCCGGAACGGATCACCAGCTAGACTTTATAATACGGCATGCAACGACATGCCCGCGGCCACGTCGCGCAACGCAAGCGTGCGGCGGCAACGACCGAACGAGGGGAGGGCGGAATGACCAGAGCCCTGATGATTGCGATCGTGGGCGCGTTGTCGAGCTCCTTGGCGGCGGCTCAGACCAATGAAGCTGCGGTGGAGCGGCTCGA
>DAIUEP010000074.1:0-3395 GCA_036845065.1 Xanthobacteraceae bacterium
CCAGTCCTCGTGCAGGAACATGTAGGTGAACAGGGTGCTCACCGGCCCCAGCATGCCCGTCACGCTGTTACCGAGGAAAGTCGCCGGCGTCATCCCGAGCTGCGCGAGCATGCCGTCGGGAACGCGTACGATGCCGGCCTCGGCCAGGAAGATCAGGATGTTGAGCGCGATCAGGCACCAGGTGACGATCGGCCGATGGGGGAGCCGCAACGGATTGTCGTCGTAGATCGGAACGACCATGGCGCCGGTGTCCCCTAGTGTGGCGGTTCAGAAGTCCGCATCATTCTTGGCCGCTTAGTCCGAGATGCGGACTTCTGAACCAAAGCCACACTAGATCAAGAAGTTGCTAGTGTCCTTCGATTCCGAAGCTCGCAAACGAGGGTGCCGCGGAATGATGCGAGCTTCGGAATCGGGACACTAGCGGTTCTGCCCCGGCACCCACAGCACGTCGGTTGCGCCCTTGTCGTTCATGCAGCGCGCCGCCACGAACAGGAAATCGGACAGTCGGTTGACGTATTTGAGCGCCGCCGCCGTGACGGTCTCGCCGGGCCTGTCGGTGAGCGCCACCATGATCCGCTCGGCGCGCCGGCAGACCGTGCGGGCGAGATGCAGATAGGCGGCGGCGGGGCTGCCGCCCGGCAGGATGAACGACTTGAGCGGCGCAAGCTCGGCGTTGAGCCGGTCGATCTCGCCTTCGAGCCAGCTCACCTGCGCCTCGGTCACGGCGAGCCGCGCGCCGCCCGGCCCCTTGCCGGATTCCGATGGCATGCAGAGGTCGGCCTCGACGTCGAACAGGTCGTTCTGGATGCGCGAGAGCACCGCGTCGAATGCGCGATCGCCAGCCACATGCAGGCGCGCCACACCGATCACAGCGTTGACTTCGTCGAGCGTGCCGTAGGCCTCGATGCGCAGATCGTATTTCTTGCGCCGCTCGCCGGTGCCGAGCGCAGTGGTACCATCGTCGCCGGTGCGGGTATAGATCCGGTTGAGGACCACCATGCGGTCAGCGTCCCATCGCCCAGATCGTGATCATGATGATGATGATCGCCACGAACTGCATGAGCACGCGCAGCCGCATCAGCTTCTGCGAGGTATGAGGCGAGCCGCCGCGCATCATGTTGACGAGGCCGAAGACCAGCACGATCGCGACCGCGATGATGGAGATCGGGACCAGCGCGTAGGAGAAGAATTGGGCCATGGCTTGCCTCTCTTAGCACCGGGAGCCGCGTGAAACCATGCCACCAAACTCCAGTTTTGCACGGCGCCACATTGTGATGATGTGATGCCTAGTGCCGCCGATTTGAAGTTCCTACACCAGTTGCAGCAAACTCAGCTAGGAACTTCAAATCGAAAAGCGGCACTAGAATCATTGAGTTGCTAGTGTGGCGGTTCAGAAGTCCGCATCATTCTTGCCGCGAGTCCGAGATGCGGACTTCTGAACCAAAGCCACACTAGATCAATAAGTTGCTAGTGTCCTTCGATTCCGAAGTTCGCAAACGAGGGTGCCGCGGAATGATGCGAACTTCGGAATCGGGACACCAGTGCCCCTTTGTTTCCGAAGTTCGTGTCAGAGGGGCTGCGACGTATCACGAACTTCGGAAACGGGGCTCCAGCCCTGGAGATTGCAATGGCCGATGAACCGCCCCGCTGGACCCCCCGCACGCTGGCCGCGCAGGCGCTGGGGACGGTCGACCCCGTTACCAAGGCGGTGGTGCCGCCGCTGCATGTGGCGACAACCTTCATCCGCGACCCGGACAACCAGTACCGCTCGGGCTATGCCTACGGCCGGCCCGACAACGCCACCGTGCGCCAGACCGAGGCCGTGATCGCGGCGCTCGAAGGCGCGCAGGAGGCGCTGCTGTTCGGTTCCGGCATGGCGGCCGCAACCAGTGTCGTGCTGGCGCTGCCCGCAGGGTCGCGCATCATCGCCTCGCAGGTCATGTACTGGGCGTTCCGCCGCTGGCTGACGAACGAGGCGGCGCGCTTCGGCTACGTCGTCGACTTCGTCGATACCACCAACCCGGATGCGGTACGCGCAGCGATCAGGCCCGGCACCGCGCTCATCTACATCGAGACGCCCGGCAACCCGCTCTGGCCGATCAGCGATATCGCGGCGATCGCCGAGATCGCGCATGCGGCCGGCGCCTTGCTGGCGGTCGATTCCACCTGCGCGACGCCGGTGTTCACACAGCCGCTGCGGCTCGGCGCCGACATCGTGATGCATTCGGCCTCGAAATACCTCAACGGCCATTCCGACGTGATCGCGGGCGCGCTCGCGGCCGCGCGCACGTCCGACGCCTGGGAACGCATCAGGGCAATCCGCATCCAGCATGGCGCGATCCTGGGACCGTTCGAGGCCTATCTCCTGCAGCGCGGGCTGCGCACGCTCGACGTGCGCGTCCGTACGCAGGCCACGAGCGCCGGGATGCTGGCCGAACGACTGTCGCAGCACCGGACCATCGCAAACGTGCTCTATCCCGGCCTGCCGAGCCATCCGGGCCACAAGGTCGCGGCTCGCCAGATGTCGGGCTTCGGCGCCATGCTGTCGATCCGCCTCAAAGACGGCGAAACGGCTGCCATTGCGACAGCAGCCAAGGTCGAGCTGTGGAAACGCGCCACGTCACTTGGCGGGGTCGAAAGCCTGATCGAGCATCGCGGCTCGGTCGAAGGCCCGCCCTGCCCTCCCGACCTGCTGCGGCTGTCGGTGGGGCTCGAGGACCCTGACGACCTCTTTTCCGACCTCGACCAGGCGCTCGCCGCCGCCGGAGCGCCAGCGTGAGGCCGGCTGATGGACCTCCAGAGACACGAGCAACACAAGGGTTGTGCGTGTTAGCATTCCACCATGATTCTCAAATCCGGATCGGTGTCAGCGATCATTGGCGCCATCGTGCTGATGGTTGCGACAATGCTCCATCCCATGGGCGCGGACCCAGGCGATCCGATTGCGGCGTTCGCAGAATACGCCGCAGACAAGCTGTGGGTTGCATCCCACCTCGGCGGTTTCCTGGGTGTCGGCCTCATATTTGTCTTTGTCGGACTCTACGCATGGAGCCGGTCGCTCAAAGGCGACGCGACCGAATGGTTCGCCAACCTTGGCCTTTTCATTACCTTGGCCGCACTGGTTCTGGCAGCGGTCTTGCGTGTTGGGCGATCAGCCAGGCCGCGCGGCTGCCCTCCAGCCCGACAACCGAAACGCCGGGCCAGCCATGTTCGGTAACAATCTCGTCAAGCCGTTTTGCATTTTGTTCGTGAACCTGCTGCATCTCCTCGGCGTAGTCGCCGTATAGTTTCCCCGCGCTGAGCAGACGCGCCCGCGCGTCGGCGTCTCGCTTTGCCATAACCAGCAACTCGTCAAGCAGATGCTGATTCATGTTCTTTCCCCCGAAACTTTCGTG
>DAIUEP010000074.1:3495-12110 GCA_036845065.1 Xanthobacteraceae bacterium
CCAGCAACTCGTCAAGCAGATGCTGATTCATGTTCTTTCCCCCGAAACTTTCGTGCACGACGGCAGAAATTCGTCCAGCGTTTTCCCCTTCGGCACGGTACTGCGCAAATCGATGTCTTCGAGCAGCGTAAGGAAGCCGCGCGCCTCGTCGGTCTTGATGAAGGTCGTCATGTAGATCGGTCCAGCCGGCCTTTGGTCGCGGTGGCAGGTATCCGCGCTGACACCGAGGGTAACGTGGCTCCGACCTTGCCCATCGCGTTTCGACGATTCGGCCTGCAATGCACGCACGTGGGGCACGTCGGCGAGATTGATACGAAAGGCGTGAACGTGCGTGCCCGGCCGTTTCTCGACGGTCAGCGCCGCGACCTCGGTTGGCGCCTGCACTTCCTGTAGCAGGAGTTTCACCTCGCGCTTGTTCGCCTCTTCGCCGGCGCGCCAATAGGCGACGGTAAGCTTCACGCCACCTGGCCGCAATTCCAGCGCGTCCGGCACCCGAACCGCTATGCGCAGAAGCGCGGGATCGACCATGCGAGGGTCGAAATCGCGCATCTGGTACATGGTGGATAGCGGGATATGCCCACAGCCGGTCAGGGCGCAGACGACAAGGAAACTGGCGAGAACTGAAAGCTTTGCGCGCATAGTGGACGTCATCAATGACGTGAATTATTTCATATTTGACATTAAAAATTAAATGTGTCAATCGATGCCATCGACCGCCGCAACTCGCGCGCCGGGGGAGCAAATGGGCCACCCTGGTGCCGCTCGTGGCAGTGATGCTCAGTCAGATCAGGGAGGGAATAGCCATGACCGATGTTGCCTCACCGGGGATTCAGGCCCCCGCCAACAACCCGCGGCTCGCCATTTTGCGCGCGAAGATCGGCTGGATCTGCCACGCCATCCGCATCGCTGTCATGCTCTGGCTCGGCTGGGTTCTCGTGCGGATCATCATGAGCTGGTATGATCGGCCAACTCTTGAGCAAAATTTTTTCAAATTCTTCGATGTCGATCTGAGTAGCCTCTCGCAGGCCCGCTATGCGCTTGCCGTGGCGCTCAGTCTTCTCGTCTGGACTTGCGCCGCGGCCTTGGGCTGGTTCATCTGGCGATTGTTCAGCGGTTATCTCGAGGGACGCATCTTCACCGTTGACGCCGCGATGCGCATGCACGCAGCCGCGATTGCCGGTTTCGTCGCGACATTCGCCGACGTCGGCCTACGCCCGCTCTACTATTTGACGCTCATGGGTCACCTACCCAGCAAACTTCCATGGTCCGCTTATGTCCAGCCGAACGACCTGCTCCACTTTCTGCTGGCCAGCTTCATCTTCGCCCTCGCCACGATCTTCAAGACGGCGGCAGAGATCGCCGATGACCATTCGCAGATCGTGTAAGCACCATGGCGATTATCGTGAACCTCGACGTGATGCTAGCCAAACGCAAGATACGCTCGCGCGATCTCGCGGCGCGGATCGGTATTGCGGAACAGAACGTCTCGCTGCTCAAGTCCGGTAAGGTGAAGGGCATTCGTTTCGACACGCTGGAAAAAATCTGCGCCGTGCTCGATTGCCAGCCCGGCGACATCCTCGAATATCGGCCCGAAGGCGAGACATCATTGAAGCGCGATGTGGGATGATGCAGCGCTTCGCCGGCCCAATTCCCATCGCAAAAAAGACCCTGACGGCCCAACGCGAGGCACGGACGCCGGGACCGACCGCGATGAACCGGCCAGTCCAGCCCCAAACCCGCTCTGACTGCCATCGTCCACGCGATCGGCGGATGAGTGATCGCGCTCGGTTTGTCCGCGTCCTTTCGCATTTTATTTCAAAGTAAACCATAGCGAGCTCATTCCATCCAACGCCACCATTGGGTTATTGGCGTCATCGCACCACAAGTGCAGGTTAACAAAATTGGATTTTGCGTTCCGCCATATTTTGATGTGAGGTGCCCCTGGAGATTGCCATGACCGACCCGTTGCTCCCGCCGGAATTCCGCTCCATCACCCCGCCCACGAGAGCCCCATGACTGGGCGAATCCTGGTGCTGGGCGCGGCCGGACGGCTCGGCTACGCGGCCGCCGAGGCGTTCCGCTCGGCCGGCTGGAAAGTGACGAGCCTGGTGCGGCCGGGCGCGGCGCAGCGCGCGCCACGCAACACCAAGATCGTGGAGACCATCGACCGTCGCGTCGCGGTCGAGGCCGCGCGCGGCATGGATGTGGTGCTGCATACGCTCAATCCGGCCTACAAGAACTGGCGCCGTATGGCGCTGCCGCACGCCTATGCGGCGATCGAAGCGGCGGAGACCGCAGGCGCCACGCTGCTGTTTCCGGGCAATCTCTACAACTACGGCGCCGGCATGCCGAGCGTGATCGACGAACAGACCCCGATGGCGCCCACCACCCGCAAGGGCGACATCCGCATGGAGATCGAGCAGCGCATGCAGGAAGCGTCCGACCGCGGCATGCGCACGATCATCCTGCGCGCCGGCGACTTTTACGGCAGCGGGCGCGGCGCCTGGTTCGATCTCGTCATCGCCAAGCAGCTCGCCCGCAACGAGGTCACCTATCCGGGGCCGCTCGATGTCGTGCACGAATGGGCCTATGTGCCGGACCTCGCCGCCGCGATGGTCCGGCTCGCCGCGGCGCGCGAGCGGCTCGGCGTGTTCGAGACCTTCGGCTTTCCCGGCCACGCGGTGACCGGGCGCGCGCTCGTCGACGCCATCGCCAAGGCCATGGGCCGCGACAGCCGCGACCTCAAGGTCAGAAACATGCAGTGGTGGATGATCAAGGCGCTGTCGCCGTTGTTCGCGCTGCCGCGCGAATTGTCCGAGATCGCTTATCTGTGGAAGGTCCCGCACCGGATCGCGGGCGACAAGCTCAAGGCCACGATCGGCGACGTTCCGCATACGCCGTTCGAGACGGCGGTCAAGCGGGCGCTGCGGGAGTTGGGGGTGGTTGGATAAATCTGGCACTCACGACCAGCAAGCAACGTCTAGAATAGTTGCGCCACCGTGCCTGTAGACATCGTCCAGGGAGGACACCATGACTCTTCGTCGCCGAGACGTCCTGCGCTTCGCCGCGGGTGCGGCCGCGCTCCCCGCCCTGCCATACGCCGCGAGGGCGCAAGCCTATCCGGCGCGGCCGGTGCGCATGATCGTGCCGTTTGCGCCGGGCGGGCAGAACGACGCCATCGCTCGCCTGATCGCGCAGAAGCTCTCCGAGCATCTCGGCAAGCAGTTCCTGGTCGAGAACGTTGGTGGCGGCGGCGGCTCGATCGGCTCAGGCCGCGCCGCGCAGGCGGCGCGCGACGGCTACACCATCCTGGTGATGGATACGGGCCTGGTCATCAATCCGCTCATCTACGCCAAGGTGCCCTTCGATCCCTTCAAGGACTTCGACCCGGTCTCGCTCGCCTTCACCACGACGCAGGTCCTCACCGTCACACCATCTCTGCCGGTCAAGAGCGTCCGCGAGCTGGTTTCGCTCGTCAAAGCCAATCCCGGCAAATACAGCTACGCCTCGGCGGGCATCGGGACGCCCGGGCATATGACGGCCGAGCTGTTCCGCATCTCGCTCGGGCTCGACGCCGTGCACGTTCCCTTCAATGGCGCCGGGCCTGCCATTACCTCGACCATCGCGGGCCACACGCCGATCGCCTTCAGCTCGCCGGCTTCGAGCATCGCGCAAGCCAAGGACGGCAACCTGCGCGCGCTCGCGGTCGCAACCGGCAAGCGGCTCTCGGCGCTGCCCGACGTTCCCACCATGGCGGAAGCAGGCTTCCCGGAGATCGAAGGCAATTTCTGGGTTGGCTTGTTCGTGCCGGCCGGTACGCCAGCAGATATTGTGACATTGCTCCATCGCGAGGTCGGCAACGCGGCCGCGCTCCCAGACGTGCAGCAGCGCCTCGACGCGCTCGGATTCATCGCGGTTTCGACCTCGCTGGAGGAGGCCAGCGCGATCCTCAAGCGCGACAGCGCGAAATGGACGAAGGTCATTCAAGCGGCCGGCATCAAGGCGGAGTAGAGGCGCGTTTCGTTCACGGAATTCCGGTGACCATGGAGCCGACTGCTTCGGCTACACAGGTCCTCGCGAAACCCTATTAAGTGCACCGTCACCGCAAGCGACGCATCACGCTGCCTCTGTTCGTTTGACAAACTGGTCGATCTCATCCCGAAGCGTCGCGGAATAGACCTTGAGCTCGTCCGCCGCGATCTTCAAGTCGGCGGCTTGCCTGCCGGATTCGGTTGCGGCGTCGGTGACCCGATTGGCGCTTTGCGAGATCTGATTGGCGCCCGAGGCGACCTCATTCACGCTGCGCGCGATCTCATCGGTCGCCAGCTCCTGCTCCCCTACGGCACCCGCGATCTCCATGGCAAATTGACTGATTTGCTCGATCGTCGCGGTAATGCCGCCGATCGCATGGAGCACATTCTGGCCGGCCTGCTGAACGGCAGCAATCTGCGGAGCGATGTCGCTCGTGGCTTGCGCGGTCTGAGCGGCCAATTGCTTCACTTCGTTTGCCACGACAGAGAATCCGCGGCCGGCCTCCCCCGCGCGCGCTGCTTCGATGGTGGCGTTCAAAGCAAGCAGATTGGTCTTGCCAGCCACCGCGCGAATCAAATCGACGACCTGCTCGATCTGCGTCACGGCCGTCTGCAAGGCGGAAATCGTTTCATTGGTTTGCGCCGCTTGCGCGGTCGCACGGGTCACGATCTCTGCCGATCGCGATACGCGCGATCCAATCTCGACAATGGAGGAGGTCAGCTGCTTTGAGGCGCCCGCGACGGATTGGGAGCTTTCGTTGGCTTTGGCTGCAGCCGCCGCCGCCCGACGCGCTTGATCCTCGGTATGCGCCACCAAGTTTTGGGTTCTGCCAACACTATCCTCGATTTTTTCCGCTGCCGCGCCCAACGCTTCCGCGACCGCGCAGATGGTGGATCGCAGGTCGCCCGTAAACCGGCCCCGCAACTCGCGGCGCTCACGCTCCGCGCGATCGGCCTGGGCCACCTGATTGGCCCGCAGCACGTCATTTTCGGCCAGGCTCGACTGGAACAAGCGCAATGCCTCGACAATCTTTCCGATTTCGTCGTGTCGGCGGGTATCTCGAATCACGATATCGCGGCGCCCGCTGCTCAAATCCCAGACAGTTCGCTCTATTCTGCCAAGAGGTCGCACCACGCCCAGCAGCACATAGCAGCCGGCGATCAGACCGATCAGACCGGAAATGGCGCCGAGGATAAGCGCAAGCTTGGCGCCGCGATCGGCACCGGCCAAGACGCCTGAAATCTTTTGCGCGCCGCGCGCATCCAGACCGGCTAAGGCGGCTTGCAAGCCCTCTCGAAACGGGCCGCCGACGTCCAGCCACCTGTCGTAGACCTGCGCGACTTGCTCGACATACGAGCCCTTTAGCGCGGCGAGAATCTTGGGGTTGAGCGCCGCTAACTCGGCATATCCTTTGGCCAGCGGGTCCAGCAACGCTTGATTTTCAGTTCCCGCCAGCAGGCCATTGATCTTCACCCAATTCGACTGAAGATCGGCCAGCAGCCGTTCGACATTCGACGCTGAGCCGGACGCCGAATACACGCCGCCCAAGACACCAAGAAGGCGCGTGTTGGTGTCATTGACTGCGATCGTCAGAGCGGACGCAGCGGCCCGAACATTGACATCGCGACTGGCGATTTCAGACAGAGTCCTGGCCTGGTCATGCGCCTGCCGCCAGGCCGTCCCAACGAGAAATGCAATGAGTAGAAATAACGATGCAAAAATGGTGGGCAGCACCACGGTAATACGTGCGATCCGTTCGGCCAAGAAGGTCACGCTCGTGTCCTAGTCTGTCGCGCGGACTGCCGGATATTTGCATTACGGGCCGCAACAGCCCCAAAGCTGTCGCTGACTATCAAAGCGTTACGCAATCCCAACTGATTTATGATGATTCAAGACGGAAATGGTTGATAGTTCATAAATTGATCCCACCGGCCGACGCTTCTGACCTCTGCTGGATCAATCCGGTTAGAGGCCTGCCAAGCCAAAAAGAACGCCGCTTAGGTATTTCGTAACCATACTTTGTTTATGCTGCAGTGGAGTATTTGTGAACGCAAGGAATGCGCGATGATCGTAATTCGGCGGTTTTCTGAGATTCCCGCACGTCTCGGTTATGCAGCGATCCTTGTCTCAATTGTCACAGCCGCATCAGCCCAAACCTCGACGATCCACGGGTCGATGACGTTCAATTCACGGATCGTGGAGCCTTATCAGGCCGACATTGAGGCTTTAGCGAAGCGCAAGCTCGTCGTTGTCGCCAACAAGTCCAGTCTCGGCTTGCTGGCCTTGCTAGAGAAGCGCGCCGATCTGGCAATGATCTCTGCCTCGCTCGACAGCGAGGTTGCCGCCTTGCGCAAGGAAAGGCCCGATCTACCCTTCGAGCGCTTGCGTAGCTTCGAGATTTCTCAAACGCGCATCGCGTTCGCCGTTCACCCGACCAATCCGGTCCGCTCAAGCGACCGGAAGACGATGCAGGACGTACTGTTGGGCAATCTGACCAATTGGCGCCAGCTGGGCGGCGCCGATCTTCCCATTCGGCTCGTGATGGTACGCGACGGCGGAGGGGTCCAGGCGTCGGTCGAGGCCGAATTGCTCAACAATAAGCGCATTGCATCAAAGGACCCAATCCGGGTTCACATCAGCTCGCAGGTCATCAAGATGGTCGAGCAGGAACCCGGAGGCCTCGGCCTTGCGCAGCTTGGCGTCTTGCGACAATCCAAGGTGCCGGAATTGGTGCTTGATCGCCCAGTCGCTCAGGTCCTCAATCTGGTGACGCTCGATGAGCCCAACGCGACCACAAAGGCTGTGATCGAGTCCGTTCGTCAGGTCGCGGTTGCAAAGCTCGCTGATTAAGGCGACGGCAAAGAGCCTGACACAGCGGTGTAGCTGTTTCCTTCGGCGGCGCGTCGATCGATGAGGCTTGCGGCGACCGACCAGGGCGATCGAATGGACGCGCGAAAGTCATTGCGGCGGCGGGCGATCAAGGCGGAGTAACAAGATCAGGCATGTCGGCGCACCGATCCGCCGTCAGGATCAGTCGCCCCTCGCGCCGTGCCTGCGCATGTCCTCGAGCCAGCGCGCGCGCTTCTTGTCGTCTGCAAAAGTGAGCCCATAGAGGCTTTCGCGGATCGGCTTGATGCCGGCAAAGCTCAGCATGCTGCGCTCGAAACCGCGCACGCCGAAGGCGCCGAAGTACCAGCGATACATGAGTACCGGCATCCCCATGGTGACCACGATGCGAGCCGAGCGGCCGGCCAAGAGCCGCTTCGGAAATCCCTCCTTCTGATATTCCATGGCAAAGCCGGGCCGGAAGATGTGTTCGAGAAAGCCCTTGAACAGTGCCGGCATGGTTCCGTGCCAGAGCGGGAAGAGAAACACCCAGTGTTCCGCCCAGCGCATGTCGTCGCGAGGTTGCGCTAGCGCGGGCGGCAGCGCGCCGGTCTCGAACTCCTGCTGCGTGCGCAACAGCGGGAATTCGAGTCTCGCCACCTCGATGCGGCGCACCTCGTGCCCCGCTGCCGTTGCGCCCTCCCCATAGGCATCGGCCATCGCGTGCAGCAGATGCCGAGCCGTTGCATCGGGATGGCCCTGGATGATCACGATGCGCCGGGTCATTTGATCGTCTCCGCCAACGTCCGCCACGCTGAAGCACGATACCCGCCGAGTCAGGTCCGAGCCTTGATCGAGCGCAAAAGGCGACAGCGCGCATACGGCCGGCGTCACGGGTCGACCGCCAGAACCGCCTGGATCATGCCGCCGCGATGCAATAATCTCTTGATCCGACGCGACAAAAAAGAGTTGCTCAGGGAGGTAAATATGCGCATCGCACGACGCGTTCTGCTCGGCTGTCTTGGCGCTGGCATTGTTGGCGCCGGCATTCTCTCGTCCGCCACTTTCACTTACGCCCAGGCGCAGCAGGCGCCTTCGACGCTGCTCATCCGGGGCGCGACCATCATCGACGGGCTCGCCGACCAGCCCATTCGCGATCGCTCGCTCTTAATCGAGGGCAACACCATTCGCGACGTGCTGCCCGCGGACGCCGCCGCGCCTGCGGGCGCGCAGGTGATCGACCTGACCGGCAAGTTCATCATCCCGGGGCTGTTCGATTCGCATGTGCACTGGGACCCATTCATGGGCGAGATGCTGGTCAACCATGGCGTGACCTCGATCCTCGCGCTCGACAACCTGCCCAAGGCGCTGCGCACGCGCAGCCAGAACGCGCATGACCTGCCGCGGCTGTTCCACACCGGCGCCCGGCCGCAGTTCAACGCCGGCTCCTCCGAGGCCGACATCAGCCAGACGATAAGAAACTGGGCGCAATCCGAGCCCGACATGGCGTGGTTCCCGCAATACAATCAGCGCTTCTCCCGCGCCTACAAGTTCGCGGCCGAGGAAGCGCATAAGGCGGGCTTCCTGGTGTTCAGCCATGCCGACCACGCGCCGGATGCGGTCCGCGACGGCATCGACATTCTCGAGCACGTCTGGGGCTATGCCGAAGCCCTGATGTCGCCCGATGAGCTCAAAGCATTCCAGGACGGCAAAATGCTGACCTGGGCGACGCGGCTGAACGACTGGAGCAAGCTCGA
>DAIUEP010000074.1:12210-20553 GCA_036845065.1 Xanthobacteraceae bacterium
GCGGAGTTCGAGGCCGGCTACAAGAACGTGATGGAGTTCAACAAGCGCTGGGTGGCGGCGGGCGGCAAGATCCAGGCCGGCACTGACATCATCACCGGTGGCGTGCCGGGCCTTTCGCTGCATCACGAGATGGAGATGCTGGTCGAGTCCGGCCTCACCCCGATGCAGGCCTTGAAGGCGGCGACCTCCTGGTCCGCCGAGATTCTGGAGGGCAAGAACAAGGCGCGCGGCCCGGCCAAGATCGGCTCCATTCGCGCCGGCAACTTTGCCGACCTCGTGGTGGTGAGCGCCGACCCGACAACCGATATCTCCAACACCAAGAAGATCGAGCGGGTGATGAAGGACGGTCGCTGGGTCGAGCTCGGCTACCACCCCGAATACTACACGTTCACCCAGCGTCCCCGCTCGCTCGCGGCCGCGACCTTTGCGCCGACGATCAGCGCGATCGAGCCCAGCAAGGTGGCGGAGGGATCGCAGAACGTCCGCGTGGTGCTGGAAGGCAGCGGCTTCATGCTGACCTCACTGGTCCGGGTCAACGGCGTCTCGGTCAAGACCAAGTTCCTCGATCCGCGGCGGCTCGAATTCGAGATGCCGGCAAGCGCGATCGAGCGCGCCACCCCGAACCCCTATTTCGCGCCCGGGCCGGCGCAGAGCGCCGCGCCAATCGGGTATCGCGCTGTCTCGGTGCATGTGTTCAACCCGCCGCCAGAGGGCGGCACGTCGAACACGGTGCACCAGCTGGTGCTGCCAAAGTAGGCGCGCCAACCTTCGCGATCCACCCTGCGATATGGCCCGCGCAAGCGGGCCATATCGTCTGCTCCGCGCGGTTGACACCCGGGCTCGCACTCGGGTTTACAGTTCCGCCTAGGTCCAGCCGACCCGGATCGCGCAATTCTCAAGAGGAACCTGGCTCGATGATCGTCGATTTCCAGCACCACTTCACACCACGCGAGCTGATCAAGGAGGACCCGGGCGACCGGCTGATCCTGCACTATGACGCGCAGGGCGCGCCGAGCTACACCATCCATAAGCTCCTGTACGATCTCGACGAGCACGTGCGCATGATGGACGAGGCCGGCATCGACGCGGCCTGGCTCACCAGCGCGCAGGGCATGTGCGCCGATCTTGCGACCTCGCGCTTCGTCAACGACCAAGCCAAGAAGGCCGAGCGCGACTATCCGGGCCGCTTCATCGGCGCCGCGCACACGCACCCGCATGGCGGCCCCGAAGCCATGAAGGAGCTTGCCCGCTGCAAGCACGAGCTCGGCTTTCAGGGCGTCGTGATCACGTCGGAAACCGACGGGCTCTTTCTCGACCATCCCAAATACGAGCCGTTCTGGACCGAGGCGGAAAAGCTCGGCCTGTTCGTGTTCGTGCATCCCGCGCTCAAGCTCAACTATTCGCAGCAGTTTGACGGCTTCGACACCGCGCGCTCGGTTGGCCGCGAGTTCTCGCTGATCATGTCGACCATCCGGCTGATCAATTCCGGCGTGTACGACCGCCACCCCGGCCTCACCGTGCACATGGCGCACCTCTCGGGCGGCATCGCCTCGATGCTGGGGCGCATCCGCAGCTACCAGGACAAGGACTTCTGGGGCACCAAGGGCAATCCCCGCCACGGCATGAATCCGAAGCAGGACTTCGACTACTATCTCAACCACAACATGGTGTTCGACACCGCTGGCTTCGCGGGCGCGATCTCGTCGGTGAAGACCGCGCTGGTGGAAATCCCCTCCGCCCGCATCGTGTTCGCGACCGACTATCCGCAGGAGATCCGCGCGCGCGAAGCGGTGCGCGACTTCGTGCGCGACATCCGCGCGCTCGGCCAGGACGGCGAGGCGATCCTGTCGGGCAATGTCGGAAAGCTCCTGAAGGCGCCCGCGAAGGCGGCGTGAAATCGCGTCAGCCCAGATTGACTTATTGTGACCGTCACCCTGAGGTGCGACCCCGGCCTCTTGAGCCGGGGTCGCACCTCAGGATGACGGATCATAGATTGGTGCCAAGAATCACGCCGCCAGGTGCTTCTCGATCTCGTCCACCGTCAGCTTGACCAGGTCCTTGTCGACCTCGGCGCGCAGCGCGCCGCGCAGATTGGGCGTGTAGACCTTCCGGAGCATGCCGAGCGCGCGCGGCGGCGCGACCATGACCACGGCCTTGGTCTTGCCGGCGTGCAATTCCGCCTCCAAATGGCCGACGAGCGTGTGCAGGAACTTCTGCTCCGCCTGGTCATGCCAGTCGGTCTGCTCCACGGCGCTGCGCCGTCCACCGGAACTGATCGAGCGGCCGGGTGCGTCGCTGCCCTGCTCGCTGGTCTTCAAGTCCGGCTGCTCGTGAACTTCCCGGGTCTTCAGGTTGAGAAACTTCTCGTCGCCGGCATTCTCCAGCACCAGCGCCTTCTTGCCGTCGCACACGACCACCCAGTCGCCATGCTCGACTTTGACTTTGGACATCCACACTCTCCTTTGCTCTTCCTCGGCACCATGACGCAGCCCGGTGGCCGAACCTTGACCAGGATCAAACGCCGCGACGGGCGTTTCAGTTGCGGTCTTCCAAGAGCCGCCGGGCAATAACGTCTGCCTGGATCTCGGCCGCGCCTTCGAAGATCGAGAGAATGCGCGCGTCGCAGAGAAGCCGCGAGACCGGGGATTCCAGCGCGAAGCCGTTGCCGCCGTGAATCTGCACCGCATTGTCGGCGGCCGCCCAGGCCACCCGCGCGGCCAGGAGCTTGGCCATGCCGGCCTCGAGATCGCAACGCCGGCCCATATCCTTCTGGCGCGCCGCGAAATAGGTGAGCTGCCGCGCCAGCATGATCTCCGCCGCCATCATGGCGAGCTTGTCGGCAACGCGCGGGAACGTGATGATCGGCTCGCCGAATTGCCGCCGCTCACGCCCGTAGCGCAGCGCCTCGTCGAACGCGGCCTGCGCCAGACCGACCGCGCGCGCGGCGGTCTGGATGCGCGAGCTTTCGAACGTGGCCATCAGTTGCTTGAAGCCCAGCCCCTCGACGCCGCCTAGAAGACCTGCGGCCGCAACCTCGAAGCCATCGAAGGCGATCTCATATTCCTTCATGCCGCGATAGCCGAGCACCTCGATCTCGCTTCCCGACATGCCGGTCGCCGGGAACGGCTCGCTGTCAGTGCCGCGTGGCTTGGGGGCCAGCAGGATCGAAAGCCCACGATGGCTCCTGTCGCGCGGATCGGTCCGGACCAACAGCGTCATCAGGTCGGCACGCGCCGCATGGGTAATCCAGGTCTTGGCTCCGTAAACCTTGTAGACGTCGCCCTCGCGCACCGCTCGGGTCTTGAGCGACACCAGGTCCGAGCCGGCATCGGGCTCGGTGAACACCGCCGTCGGCAGCACGTCGCCCGTGGCGATCTTCGGCAGCCATCGGCGCTGCTGCTCTTGGGTGCCGCCGGACAGGATCAGGTCTGCCGCGATCTCCGAGCGCGTGCCGAGCGAGCCCACCCCGATATAGCCGCGCGATAGCTCCTCGCCAACGACGCATATCGCCAGCTTGCCAAGCCCAAGGCCGCCGTGCTCTTGCGGGATGGCAAGACCGAAGACGCCGAGCGCCGACATCCGCGCGATCACGTCGTCCGGGATCAGACGATTGTTCAGGTGCCAGGCCTGCGCCTGCGGCGCGATCTCCCGTTCGGAGAACCGGCGCATCTCATTGCGGATCGCGGCGAGCGTCTGGTCGAGATCGCGGATGGTCGGATCGCGGCTCTCCCCCAGCAATGCGACCAGGCGGGCGCGGCGCTCGCGGGCGCCGTTGGTCAGCGCCGCAAGAGGGCTCGCCACCGTCTCGGCCACCATGGCCGCCGACAGGCCTAAGTCGTGCGGACGCACGATCTCGCCCTGGCTCATCGGAATGCCGCCCGCGATCTGGGCAAGATACTCCTCGAGCCCGGCCGCCATGGCGAGCTCTTCGGTTTCGTTCAGGCCGCCCGCGGCGTCGAGTCGCTCGGCATGGTTCGCAAGCGCGCGGATCGCCGTTGCGTAGGTTGCGAGCCAGGCGAGAGCGTGCAGGGCGCGCTGTGCGGACCTGCGTTCGGCCGCGCCATCCAGCCGGGCCCGCACCGCCGCGACGGCGGCGCGCAGGATCGCCTCGGCCGCATCTGCGACCGTATGGGCTAGTGCCGTCAATGCGGGGGGGCTGTCGGGCATCGGATGCCTCCGGACGGTCGGTTTGCCCCATCCCGCGCGGCTTGGGTGACGCCAGCACACATTTTACACCCATTATCCGGGGTTGTGATTTGCAACTTGTTTAACCATTTCGTGCACTCTTCACGCTTGATAATGCCGCAGCGCAACCGGCTCCGATAGGCGCCGACACGACCTTCTGAAGGCGGCTCCTGCCTGGGATGACGTCCATGGTCCAATGGTTTGCTCAAATGATCTCCTCCGTCTCGGTCCGCACTCGCATCATCGGGCTCGCGGTCGTCCCAGTCGTCGGCTTTCTTGCCAACGGAATTGCATTCACGGCCGGGCAGAGCGAGGTCACTGACGCATTTGCCAATGTCGGCACGGCCGCCGCGCTCGCCGACGCAAGCCGTGAATTCAAGCTCGCGCTGGCAACCATGCAGATTGCCGCCAAGGATTACGTGGCCCAGCCATCTGACGAGCGGGCCAAGGTCTTCGAGGCCACACAGGTGCTCACCACGAGCAATTTCGACCGGATCGCCGCGGCGGCGAACGGCCTGCAGCCGCAAGACATTGGGCAGGTCCGGCAGCGGCTGGGTGAGCTCCGGCTCAACTTCGACTATCTGGTGGAAGAGCAGAAGGCGCTGGGCTATTCCGACAACCAGGGCACCCGCAAGCGGCTCGACGAGGCGGCCGCGCAGGTGGAGCAGCTGATCGCCGACGGGATTCCGTTGCTCTCGGAGGCCGAACGCGACTGGCTGATGCTGGCGCTCTTGATGATGCGTCGTTACGAGGCCCAATATCGGTTCGATCGCAACGCGGCCACGTGGGAGCTGTTCTTCAAGTCATACCGCAGCTTCGAAGAAAAGCTTGGGGCGCTCCTGGTCGACGCCCAGGTCAAGGCCAGGCTGGGCGATCTCGTGAAGGGATACACGTCGACCCTCGCACAATGGAACCGGCAGTCGCAGAATATCCAGAAATCGCTCTCCGACATCATCGAGACGAGCCAGCAGCTGGTTCCACAATCGCAGGCGATCATCACCATGGCGGAGCGCCGCGCCGAGGCTTCCACGGCCGCCTTGGCCCAATCGCAGAGCCACATCCGCACGTTCATCATCGGGGTCGGCTCGGCCGCGGTCTTGATCGGCCTCGCTTTCAGCTGGTGGATCGGCCGCAGCATCACGCGTCCGCTGAACGGGCTGACGGGCGCAATGACAAAGCTCGCCTCAGGCGACACCTCCGCGACCATTCCGGCCACCGAGGCCAAGGACGAGCTTGGCGCGATGGCGCGCACCGTCATCGTGTTTCGCGACACCATGATCGAGCGTGAACGGCTGGCCGCTGGCGAGGCCGCAGCCCATCGCCAGCGCGAGCACCGCGCCGAGGCCATCGCCACCACGATCACGCGTTTCGAAACGTCGGTCGACCAGGCGCTCAGCAAGGTGCGCGAAGCCGCCGGCCGGCTGGAGGTGACTTCCACCCAGCTGCACAGCGCCGCCGATCAGGTCTCGAGCGAATCCCGCACCGCCGAGGAGCGCGTCGGCGTCGCGTCCGGCAACGTCACGGCGGCGGCCGGCGCGGTCGAGGAGCTTGCCGCCTCGATCGGCGAGATCGCCGGGCAGGCCAACCGCTCGACCGAGGTCGCCACCCGCGCCGTCAAGGATGCGCGCCGCACCGTGCGCACCATGTCGGAGCTCGGAGAGGCTGCCTCCCGCATCGGCGAGGTGGTGGGGCTCATTCAGGCGATCGCGGGCCAGACCAACCTCCTCGCGCTCAACGCCACCATCGAGGCGGCGCGCGCCGGCGATGCCGGCAAAGGCTTTGCGGTCGTGGCCTCCGAGGTCAAGTCGCTCGCCGGCCAGACCGCCAAGGCGACCGAGGAGATCGCCGGCCAGGTTGGCGCCATCCAGTCGGCGGTGGCCGACGCGGCCCACGCCATCGAGCAGGTCAACACCGTCATCGAGGAAATCTCCCACATCGCCGGCACGGTCGCGGTGACGGTCGAGGAGCAGAACCGCGCGGTTGCTTCGATCAGCGAAGGCGTCAACCGCGCTTCCGCGGAAGCGCGCACCGGTGCCGAGGCCATGAGCCGCCTCGCCGGCACCTCGCGGGACGCCCGCGCTACCGCCGCCGACGTCAAGTCGCTGGCCGACACGCTTTCGCAGGAGGCGGAGAGCCTCAACGGCGAGGTGCGGCGCTTCCTGGTGGACGTCGAGGCCGCCTAGTGCCGCCGATTTGAAGTTCCTACAACGGATGCAGCAACTCGGTTAGGAACTTCAAATCGAAGCCTATGGCGTGCACTCATTGACCCGCCGAACGGAGGTTCGCTTGGACCGGCGTCATCATCGCCACCAAGGGCATCTTTCTCAAGCTGGGCCGGTACCTCGCTAAGGGTCCGCAAGCCCCAACGGCTTCTCCCTCGTTAGCTGATGCGTGTTTTTGTGTGGTCGCTTCAATTGAATTGACTGGGCGTCGCCGGGCATGCTTGTTGCGTACCCAATCACCTCACAATCCCAGTGAGCCCGCGCCCATGCCCAAACTTTACGAAGGCCTCGCAGAAGCGTTCCTTGCGGAGGGAGTCGACACGCAGTTCGTCCTGATGGGCGACGGCAACATGCACTGGTCCACCGCCTTTGCCAAACTGCCGGGCGTGCATACCGTCCACGTCAGGCACGAGCACTGCGCCGTAGCGGCGGCGACAGCCTACAACGTCGCCACCAACAAGGTCGCCGTTGCCTCCGTCACATGCGGCCCTGGCGTGACCCAGGTGATGACAGCGCTGCCGGCCGCGGTTCGCGCCCGCCTGCCGATGGTGGTGTTCGCCGGCGAGTCGCCGATCAACGCCAAGTTCTACAACCAGTACATCGACCAGGCGCCCCTGGTGACGGCGACCGGGGCGCATTACATCGCCGCGCATAGCGTGCCGCGCATGATGGACTACGTGCGCGAGGCCTTCCACATCGCCAAGTACGAACGGCGCCCGGTGGTGCTGGGCATTCCCTACGACCTGCAGAAGGTCGAACACATGGCCAACCAGCCCTACGAGACCTCGGCGATGTACCAGCCCAAGGTCGGGCGCACGCACCCCGATCCCGAGGTGGTGGCCGAGGCCGTCGAGCGGCTGGCCGCGGCCAAGCGGCCGATCATCCTCGGTGGCCGCGGCGTGCTGTGGTCCGGCGCGCGGGATGCGGTGATCAAGCTCGCCGATCGCTGCGGCGCCTTGCTCTCCAACACGCTGCCCGCGCGCGGTCTTTTTCACGACCATCCGTTCGGGCTCGGCACCACCGGCAGCTACTTCACGTCGTTGGGTAGGGAGATGTACGAGTCCGCAGACGTCGTGCTCGCGGTCGGCACGAGCCTGTCCTACTACGTCGGTGGCGGGCACTACTTCGCAAAGGCCTGCAAGATCCAGTTGGACGATGCCCCCCGCGGCTTGCGCGATGGGCAGAAGGCCGCCGACATCTATGTCAGATCAGATGCGCTCGTCGGCGCCGAGGCAATCCTTGCCGGCCTCGACAAGACGCTGGGCGTTGGCAAACCGACGGCGGCGGCCATACGCTCGAAGGAGCTCGCGCATCGCATCGCGACCGAGCCAGCGGACTCGATGCCATTCGACATCGCGCCCGGGGTTTTGGATCCACGCGAGGTGATCCGGGCCATCGACGCGGTCGTTCCAAAGGACTGGGACATCGTCGTCGGTGGCGGCCATCAGGCCTATTTCAACACCCAGATGCGTGGCAGGCCGGCGGAGCGCTACACGACGGTCCGTGAATTCGGCGCGGTCGGCAACGGCCTGTCGTATGCGCTTGGGGTTGCGGCTGCGCGCTGGCAGGGCGGCGAGGGCAAGATCGTGCTGTTCGAAGGCGACGGCGGGCTCTTGTTCCATATCCAGGAGCTCGAGACGCTCAAGCGTCAAGGTTTTCGCATCCTGATCTGCGCGATGAACGACGGCGGATACGGCTCGGAGTTTCACAAGCTGCGCGCCGACGGCATCGACGATAGCCTGGCTGTGTTCGGCCGGCCCGCGCTCGAAAACATCGCACGCGGCTTCGGCCTGCGCGGCCACGAGATACGCGATGTGTCGGTCATCCCGAAGCTGTTCGCCGACTTCGCCGCGCAGGGCGAAAGCGAAATCTGGAACATCCAGATCTCCGATCAGGTCACGGCACCGGTGATCCGCCAGACCATCAAGCGCGGGCA
>DAIUEP010000075.1:0-20242 GCA_036845065.1 Xanthobacteraceae bacterium
GAAGACCAGCGTCGAGGGGATCACGCTCGCGGAGCACGAGAACTATCCGCTCCTGCAGGTGCGCCTCAAGGGCTTTCGCCACTGCGCCGGCCAGCCGCCGGAGGTGCGCCGGGCGTTCGAGGAAGCGATGGGGATCGGTGGGAAGTAGCGAGTAGCGAGTAGCGAATGTCCTGTGGGTTCCTTGCCTGCCCCTATTCGCCACTCGCTATTCGCTATTCGCCCCTTACTGGCCTTCCGGCTTGAAATAGACATCGACCTTCATCCCGACCGCGAGCGGGCCGGGCTCGGCAAGATCGATCACCACCTCCACGACGTTGACGTCGGTCATGTTGCGCTGGCCGCGCAGGTTGATGCGGCCGGCATCGACGATCGGTGCGATCGAGGACACCTTGCCGGTGATCTCGCGGCCGCGGAAGGCGCTGGTGCGCACCATTGCCCCCTGTCCGATCTTGATGTCTCCAAAATCGCGCTCATCGACTTCCGCGCGCACGCGCAGCGCCGAGACGTCGCCCAGCACAATGAGCGGCTGTGCCGCCTGTGGGCTCGCCAGCTCGCCGACCCTGCCGTTGATCTGCAGCACGGTGCCGTCGATGGGGGCGCGGATCATCAGCTTCTCAAGCGCCGCTTCCGCCGTCGCGAGCTCGGTGCGCGCGATATTGAGCTGACCGTCGGTCGCGACCGGCAGCGGGACGCTGCTGTCGGTCAGCAACCGGTGAAGGTCGGCCCGCTCCCGCTTGAGGCGCTCCTGCGCCCGCGCATAGGCGGCGCGGGCCGCCTCGACGTCGCCGGCGGAGCCGGTGCCGGCGCGTCTTGCGATCGAGGCCGTATCAATCGCGGCGCGCGCGTCCACCACCGCCCGTTCCGCATCCGAAACCAAATCCTCGGATCGCCGCCGGTCGGCGGCCCGGTTCGAGGCCGTCTGATCGTTGCGCGCACGCCGGCGCATCGCAACCTGGGCGTCCGCAGTCGCCAGCCGGGTCCGGACCTCCTCGTCCTGCAGTCGGATCAACAGCTCGCCGGCAAACACCTTGTCGGTCGGCTTGACCAGAAGCTCGCCGATCGCGCCCACGACCGGGGCCATCATCTTGATCTCGCCCGACCATGGCTCGACCCGGCCGGGCGCGACCGCCTGCCATCGCCTGGGATCGTCGCCCGCCCCGCCGCGCGGATTATCCTGCGCGAGAATCTTGGGAGCCAAAACGCCTGCAGTCGCGCCGAGCAGGAGCAGGCCTGCAGCCATGGGAATCAAGGTTTTCCATTGCATCGTGATCTTCGCGGCCACCGTCATCGCTGCATCCGTTTGCGCTTGGTCTTGATGCTGTCTTCTTCTTCAATACCGTGCGCCTCGTCAATGCTGCCGTCTTCGCTGACGTTCCTCTCCTCGCCGCTTCGCTCTCCGCCACCTCGCTCTTCACCGACGATACATCCGTCCTCGATGTGGATGATGCGCTGGGCAAACGGCACTATACGCGGATCATGGGTCACCACCAATACCGCGCGCGTCGGATCCTTGGCGATCCGCGCCAGCACCTCCATGATGGCATGCCCGTTCTTGCTGTCGAGCGCCGCGGTCGGTTCATCCGCGAGGATGATCGGTGCGTTGCCGACGATCGCGCGCGCGATCGCAACGCGCTGCTGCTCGCCGCCTGAGAGCTCGCGGGGAAAGGACTTTGTCTTGTGCGCCAGCCCGACGGTTGTGAGCGCTTCCTTCGCTCGCGCCACCGCCTCTCGACCGTGCTCGCCGCGGACGTCCAGCGCCAGCCTGACATTGTCGAGCGCGGTCAGCGTCGGAAACAGGTGATAGGATTGAAAGATGAACCCGATGTGATTGCGCCTGAGCTTGGCCAATTCCTCGGGCCCGGCCCCCTTGGTGGAATGGCCGCAAATCCGGACTGTGCCCTCGGTCGGAGTCATCATGCATCCAAGCACGGACAGAAGCGTGGTCTTGCCGCTGCCAGAGGGGCCCATCAGCAGCGTCAGCTCGCCCGGAGCGAGTGACAAACTCACGCCCTTGAGGGCGCGCACCTCGCCCGCGCCCACGCCCAGAACCTTGACGACGTCGGTGGCCTCGAGCACGGCCCCGGTGCCTTCCTGGACAGCGATCGCGTGAATGGTCATCGCGTGAACACCATGGCGGGATCGATGCGCATCACCTTGACGATGGCGGAAATCGCCGAGGTCACGCACATGAATACGGTGAGCGCGAACAGGACGACCGTCAGGCCGGGCGTCATCAGGATCGGCAGCGCCGACTCGGCGGTCAGATGCACGATGACAAACCCGATCGAAGCCGCGATGGTGAATCCAATGAATGCGTTGAGCAGCGCCTGCCAGATGATCACCGTGTGGATGTAGCGTCCCGACGATCCGATCGCGCGCAGTGTCGCAAACTCGTTGATGTGATCCTTGGTGCTGGAATAGAGCGTTTGCGCCACGATGACGGTGCCGACGATCATGCCCAGGAGCGCGCCCGCGAACAGGGCGGCGCCGGCGCCGGTATCGAACAGCCAGAATGTACGACTGCGCTCATGGAACTCGGCCTGGGTGAGCACTTCAACGTCGGTCAACGTCGTCCGCAGCCGCGTGCGAATGTTGTCGATATCCGCGTTCGGAGCCAGATGGACAAGGAGGAAGGTGGCCTTGGCAGCCGACGTGCCGGTATAGGCCCGCGCGCGGTCGAGCGACGTGAACACGTAAGGAGTGGTGGTGAACGAGCGAATGCCCTTCGTCACCGCCACCACTTCAACCTTCTGCTCGCGGATCTCGGCGATCGAGCCAACCCCCGTGACGCCAAGACGCTCGAAGTAGGTCTGGTCGACCGCGACCGTGTTGGGAATCGAGAGTGACTCGATGCTGCCAGCGATCACGTTCCAGGGATGGAGCCCGGGCGCCCTCACATCGGAGCCGATGATGAACACTGGCGTCGCTCCGCCGCCCGGCAGCCGCCACTCCGCAAACCCGATCACCACCGCGGTCACGTCGGTCACGCCGTTGACCGACAGGGCGGCAAATCGCTTGCGCTCATCGAGCGGGGAGGGGTCCTCGAAGCTCTTGGTCCCGGTCGGCATGATCCAAAGGTCGCCCGAGGCGTGGTCGATCATGGTCGTCACCATGCGCCCGAACCCGAGATAGAGGCCGAGTTGCACAGTCACGAGCACGATCGAGAAGACGATCCCGATCACGGTGGCGACGAAGCGCAGCCGGTCGTGAAACAGATTCCGCCGGGCAAGCTTGAAAGCCAGCGATGCGAATAGCTGTGACATGACGGTCATGCGGCTATGACGCCTTGGCCAGCGCGCGACCATCATTGCCGATCAGGCGCGACCCGAACGGGATGCTGCGCAGGGTTGCGGTGGTCGCCCAGCTCATGAGCAACGTGCCGGCGAACACCGTCGCTGCCTTGGCGATGGCGGGCATCGCCACGCCAAGCATGGCATATTGGAGCCAGACGACGAACACGTAGTGCACGAGATACATGCCGTAGGCGTTCTCCGACAGGCTGTCGAGGATCCGTCTGCGGCGGGTGGCGAAGCGTAGCGCCAGCGCGAGCACAACCATGCCGCCGCCCGCACAGGCCAGAACGAAGCCGAGGGCCGAGCCAAACAGCAGCGCAAGATGCGGGTGATCCGTCCCCATGATCAAGGCGGTCGGAGCGATCCACAGCAGGAACGTCACCGCCGCGGTCGCGACCCAAAGCGGCCAGCGTCGCGCCAGGAGACCGTCCGTTGCCAGCAGGCCGCGATCGAGGCCGTAGTGCCCGACCGCGATGCCGGCAAAGAAATAGACCAGGTAATGGAGCGGGCGGCTCCACTGGAACGCAAATGGGCCGAGTTGGAACCATGACCAGGGCGAATAGATGAGGGCGAGCGGGATATAGGCAGCCGCTGAAGCTGCCGTCAGCGCGAGGTAGAACCGCGCCGGATGGGCGCCCGTCCAAGCCGCCCAGCGACCGAGCGTGTCGCCGGTGCCGGGAGCAAAGCGGTGGAGCGCCGCGGCCAGGATGTTCAATGCCAGAAGCTCCCACAGGAACCACTGAGGCCCGCACGGCCAGAACGGCAGCGCTGTCCATTGCTGCCAATAGTCCTCAACGCTGGGCTCGGGGGTCGTCGCGAGATAGGCCGGATAGAGAGCGATCGGCATCAGGATGAACACCGCCGGGATCAGCGGCAGACCCAGCCGCAGCAGCCGGTCCGACAGGAACGGCCCGCTGCCCTTGCGCGTTAGACTTACCCATACGAACAGGCCCGAGAGGAAATACATCAGCGACATCAGATAGACGTCATGCCAGGCGCAGAACAGGTCGAAGCCCAGCCAGCGCTGGCTGTCGATGATGGGCGACGCTTCCCATTCGTAGGGTGGAGCATCGAACCGGCGCGCTGCAGCCGGCAGCGAATCGAGGTAGGCGAGGGCCGAATGGAACGCCAGCACGATCAGGATGACGACCGCGCGCAGATTGCTGAGCGCCAGACTGGTCTTAGACATTCAGCCTCCCGCCGGCGGGCTGATGCGATGGATCGGCGCAGGATCGATGGCGCGCATGGTCGCGGCGCTTTGTCGCCTGCCGCACCGCCGGCCCGAGATTGGCCGGCCCGCAAGGCGGCGGATTCGCGAATCAATATAGGCTTCTGGGGCCAATGGTGCCGGATTCCTCAGCGCGTGCCTGACACGGCAAAGACGTTCCGATTTGAGACGACCCACTATGACGCTTGATCGCGTGGTACAACGTTCGCCTCGCCAAGTCCATTGGCGAGTTCCCCGCCTCCGTGAAATGGCCATATTGCGGAGCGATGGCGTCTTGGTATTGAGATGGAAGGCCGAAGGGATATCGCATTGAGCAAACCATTGGCATGGCTGGGCATAGCGGGTCTCGCGGCGCTGGCCGTCGCGACGCCGCTTCCTGCCGCGGCCCAAGACCCCACCGTTCTCGGGCTATGGCAGAAGCTCGATGAGTCCAACCAGCCGATTGTCTGGTTCCTGTTCGTGGAGCGCAGCGGCGTTTATGAGGGGGCAATCGCCAAGCTGTTTCCCCGACCGAGCGACGAGCCCAATCCGATCTGCAATCGCTGTGTGGGCGACCGCCAGAACGCGCCGCTTCTCGGGCTGTCCTTTGTGCGCGGCATGCGGCGGAATGGCTTGAAATACGAAGAGGGCAACATCCTCGATCCGCGCGACGGCAAGGTCTACAACGCCATCATGACGCTGAGCCCGGACAGCCAGACGCTGACCGTGCGCGGCTATCTCGGCATCCCATTGCTCGGCATGGACGAGTCCTGGCAACGGCTGCCCGAGAGCGCGATGGGCCAGCTCGATCGCACGGTGGTCGCCAAGTATTTTCCGTCCGGGCAGAATGCGCCGGCGGGCAAGGGCCGTCCCGACAGCCCCAAGTCGAAGTCGAAGCAGCCCTGACGCCTTAGTCGCAGCTCCAGCCGCTCAGCCCCTACCGAGAAACCGGCGGAACCAAGCGCCGTCACGACTGTTTGATCAAAATCGGACGCATTAAGGCGCGTTTTGCCACACTTGCATCCGACGAATCAGATTCACGTATCGCAGCTGATTCGTGTGAGCGCTTGGGGGCGCTGGACTGGGAGGGTGGGATGCTGGACGGCAGTCGCTATTTCGCGGAGTTTCCCGAGGAGAATCCAGACCGGGTGCCGCTGAACCCAACGGTCCTCTGCGCGCTGGTCGCGCTTGAGCGGGAGATCACCCGGCTCGTCAAGACCGACACCACGACCGAGACCGCAGGTGGCAGCGTGCCTTGCGACAGCCCGAACGGCTGAGAGTGATGGAAGTGACCACCATCGGCGCAATTGATTAAGGCAGATCGCAGCATACGCGCGCGCTATCGAATTCTTGCAAATCGCGTCGCAACCCCCAGGCGGAGTCTGACGTACCTCCATGCAAATGATGGAGGCTCGCATGACCGTCTTGACCCTTGCGCTTCGCCTGTCCCTGCTGATGCTGGTGTTCGGCGGTCCCGCCCGGGCGCATGAGATCGAAACCGGGACCGGGGTGATCTGCGATACCCGCGAACAGGCGCCGCGCCTCGCCCTGCTGCTCGACGAGGACGCGCACGCCGCGATCAGGACCGTCAACGCCGAGACACACGATCCGACCGCCTGTGCGCTCGCGACCGTCGCCTATGTGCGCGGCGCCAAGGCGGGCACGGCACGCAGCAAGGCCGGGACTTTCGACATCGTCGAGGTGCTCGTGGTCGGCGTCGAGACCCGACGCGGTCTGCAGAGCGCGAGCCCGTCGGTCTATTTCACGCTGTTCAAGATCGAGGAACGGGCGGCGTGAGGTGATGGTCACTCGCGCGATGAGCGCGACTTGCGGGCGCCTTTGCCACTCAACAGGGCGCGACAAGGCGGACTAAGGCTTATGCGATGGCGGCGCAGGCAATTCGTGGTGCGATTTTCATCCGGGATGAACTGGCTGCAGAGCCGATAGGCGTCCTGTTCGCAGGCGGCGCGTTGCGCCGGAGTGCCTTGCGCGGCCGCTGGGGCTGCAGGCGCGGCCAATGCGAGGCCGAGCATGAGGCAGCCGGCCGCCGTCATCGATGGCGCACGCCAATTGCTCGATAACACTGTTCTCATCACGCAAATCCCTTGCAAAGTTTGACAAAGTGGTCGGGTCCTTTGGTGAACCCGCTGGCGCCCGGCCCAGGACGGAAACGCGGTGGCAGACGAGAAGTTCCGCCGCGGCCTGCAGATCGCGAGTCCGTCGGTCTATTTTACGCTGTTCAAGATCGAGGAGCGGAGGGCGTAGCGACAGGACACGCTGGCCGTACATCCTATATCAATCGAGCAAAGCGTCATAGTCCGCGTGCGAGCCGATCCAGAACCACAATAGTCCGTCGTCAACCTCGACTGCCAAGGCGCGGTAATGCGCTCCGATGCGCACGGACCAGAACCGGCCGACCTTCTTGAGATGCAGGGACGGATGCTTTGGGTCATCCTTCAGCAACGAGTAGTTCTTGTCGGCCAGCGCACGCACACGCTCGGGGAGTTTCCGATAGGCCTCCCAGAACGCCGGGCTCGCAAAATGCTTCATAGCTCGCGGGCGCGGCCCTGACGATAATCGGCAAGCGCCTGCTCGGCGAGCCGGTCGAGCCGACCAGCCTGCGCGTCGCGCTCGATCTTGCGATCGAGCTTGGCCGCTTCGAATTCCTCGAACCAAGCCCGAAACCGGGCAAGGTCCTCGGGCGAAAGCTTCGCGACGGCCTTTTCAAGGTCTTCAACAGCGTTCATTGAAAAATATTAGCAGAGTTTGACCCCAATTGCAGCCTCAGTCGCCCGGGCGTTTACGCCTGTTTTCGCGGGCTATGGATCACTACAGCATATCCCGCTGAGTTTAATGCACTCGCGGTCTCTCCCGGCCTCATGGTGAGGAGCCGCAACTTTGGACCTACCCACATTCCGCAACCTCGTGCGCGGCGTCTCGAACACGCAAGTCGGGCTTGCCCGACTTGCGCACATTAACTGCTGATCTCGGGTAAACCCGAGATCAGTGGGCCGCCCCATCCTT
Organism: Xanthobacteraceae bacterium; assembly: GCA_036845065.1. GTDB lineage: Bacteria > Pseudomonadota > Alphaproteobacteria > Rhizobiales > Xanthobacteraceae > VAZQ01. The sequence goes on from DAIUEP010000075.1 coordinate 7,525, forward strand.
CGAGACGGGCGCTACGCGATGATTGCGTCTGCCGAAACGCATGTGCCTGCGCCCTCCTCGGGATGAGGCGGATAAACCGTCAGCGCCTGTCTCCCGATTCATTTCCAGCGAGATCCGCTATAACGGAATGCAGGAACGATTGCTCCCGGCAGAAGGCCGGTCCCGGATCGCGCCGCGCGCCATCCGGGTCACGATTGCTGCGAGGCACCTACATGTTATCAACAATGAACCAAAAAACGTTCCAAAGCTTGCTGGCCACAACGAAAATCACACCTATGCCTCCAATTGCATAGCATATCACGCAGGCCATACGTAGCCATCGATGATGCCAGGCAAATGGCAAGTAGTGGATAAGCGAATGTCCCAATTCATCGCGCCACTGCTCTCGACTGAACTCCCGCACGCGCGGTGGACAAGAAAGAGCAAAGATAGTTGCGCCAACTCCCAGCAGGAAAGTGGAGATCAAGAGGCAGAGCGAGAGGCTCGGGATAGGTTCGCGATGGACATGATCAAGCACGACACGGGCCGTTGTCGTGTGCGTGCCGCTATTTGCTAGCTCTTGCGTTGCCCAAGCGCGGAAGACCTCGACGCGCCTATTGAACATATCAAGCAGATAATAAAGGAAAGGAATGGCTATCAGGGCCGAATACGACGCGCCAAAGAGCGGCAAGCGACCAAGCCACCTTATTCTCTCCCAGCTGAGTAATCTTTCCGGTGCCGGAATGATTGCGAAATCAAAGTAGCGGACATCGCTTACGCGAACTGTGAGCAAGTTTTCAGCGCGGGTGAGGCCCCTAGTTCTGTTGAAGTTGACGTTGCTAACGTCAGACTCGAGTAAGTCAGCCCGACTGAGATTTGCGTCTGTATAATTGGCGGATGTCAGATTTGCATTCCGAATCGATGCGCCGACAAGAGACGCGCGCGACAGATCGGCGCTAGCAAGGTTAGCCTCATCGAGCAGTGCTCCATCGAGATTCGCTTCAGAAAGATCGCAGGCTTGCAAATCTGAGCGACCCAGCCGAGCTTCAGATAGGTCAGCACCTGAGAGCTTTGAGCTATGAAATCGCGTCCGAGTGAGGTCGCAGCGACTGAGATTGAAATGATGCAGTGACGCTTGCTCGAAACTAGCCCCTGCCAATCTAGCGCTCCGCAAGTTCGTGCCCGTAAGTGACGCGCGGACAAACCTCGCTTCATGAAAGTCGGTGCCCTTGACTTTGGCGTTGTCTAGGATTGCCTCGTCAAAAACTGAATTCTTGCAATTTGCGTTGGTTAATCTTGCTGCGGTGAGATTCGCGCGGGTCAGATTTGCGCCCTGCAAACTTGCGGCAATAAAGTTGGCCGAGCTGAGGTTCGCAGATATGAAATTTGCTCCGGAAAGGTCCCAGTTCTTGAAATCCCGACCTGCAAAGTTCTCCGCCGAAAAATCCAAAGGCGCTCCCGGGTTGGCAGCCCTCCATTCGCGCAGGGCGGCCTCACCCGCATTGAGCAGTTGGATATGAGCTGGATTCCCCATCTTTGCGAAATTCCGGCGGGAGCGATCGCTCTCGTCGAGAGCCCGATCCCGGATTTCGCTGCGCTCTATCCGGGCTATGATTCAGTCGAGAGCCCGATCCCGGATTTCGCTGCGCTCTATCCGGGCTATGATTCAACAGTGTTGACGCCCTCAATACTTCGCCGCGATCGGCAACTCCTCGGCCGGGAACAGCGTGATGACGCGGCAGCCCTTGTCGGTCACCACCACTTCTTCCTCGATGCGCGCGGCCGAGTAGCCGTCGGTGGCGGGGCAATAGGTCTCGAGCGCGAACACCATGCCTTCCTTGATCTCGGTGGGATGGTCGATCGAGACCACGCGCGAGATGATCGGCCGCTCGTGCAGCGCGAGGCCAAGGCCATGGCCGAACTGCAGCCCGAAGGCGCTCATCTCGTCCGGGAAGCCGAACTCCTCAGCCTTCGGCCACACGCCGCAGATACGGTCGGTGGAGACACCGGGCTTGATCAGGTCGATCGCGAGGTCGAGCCACTCGCGCGCCTTCTTGTAGGCGTCGTGCTGCGCGGGCGTAGCGCGGCCGACATTGAAGGTGCGGTAATAGCAGGTGCGATAGCCCATGAAGCTCTGCAGGATGTCGAAGAAGGCCTGGTCGCCGGGACGCACCATGCGGTCGGTGAAGTTGTGCGGGTGCGGGTTGCAGCGCTCGCCCGAGATGGCGTTGATCGCCTCGACGTCATCGGAGCCGTGGCGATAGAGGAACTCGTTGACCTTGGCGACGATGTCGTTCTCGCGCACGCCCGGCTTGAGCTCCTCGTGGATGAGGTGATAGGCGCCATCCACCATGGCGGCGGCGCGGTTCAAGAGCGCGATCTCGTCCGAGCACTTGATCTCGCGCGCCTCCAGCATCACCTGCTGGCCGTCGCGCACCTTGAGGCCCGCCTTCTCCAGCTCGAACATCATCGGCGGCTCGACGATGTCGACGCCGATCGGCATGTCGGCGACGCCGGCCTCGCGGATCAGCGAGGCGATCTCCTCGGCATGGCGCTTCATCAGCCCGAAGGCGGGATCGACGGTGCCGCGCAGCCCAATGAGCCCGGCCTTGCAGTTCTCCGGCTTGAGCCAGGGCGTGTAGAGCTTGTGATGCACGGCGGCGGAGCCGAAGTCCCACAGGATCGGCTCGCCGGTGCGCGTGAGCAGCGCCCAGCGCGAGAGCTTGTCGCGCTCCCACTCGCCGATCTTGGTCGAGGTGATGTAGCGGATGTTGTTGACGTCGAAGACCAGCAGTGCGCCAAGCTCGGAGGCGTCGAGCGCCTGCCGGACGCGGCTCAGGCGATAACGGTGCAACCGGCGATAATCGACCCGCTCCTCGAAGTCGACCCCCATGATGCCGAGCGCCGGGAGCGCGCGGCCCCAGTTGAAGCGGGGGTTGATGTCGTCGGCGCTGATTTGGCGGACCCGGTCGTCCATGGTGCGGTCTCCTGACGGAAATCAAGCGCCCGGCGGGCGCAGCTTGGAAAGATGATATGGCGTCGCGCTCCTTTACGCCTGTCCCGCCGGCCTGTCACGGGGCGGCGGGCAGTGTCCGAGCGGCGTCCGAGTTGCGGCCGTTTTCTGACGTCGCCATAATGGCTTGGCTCGCTAGTGTCCCGATTCCGAAGTTCGCATCATTGTGCGGCACTCTCGTTTGCGAACTTCGGAATCGAAGGACACTAGCAACTCATTGGTCCAGTGTGGCTTTGGTTCAGAAGTCCGCATCTCGGACTAAGCGGCCAAGAATGATACGGACTTCTGAACCGCCACACTGGGGGAGGCATCAATGAGTGCGGTGTCGGGACTGCTGTCTGCAGCGGCTGCGGAGGCCATTCCGCGCGCCTACAATTTCGCCCGCGACATCTTCGAGCGCAACGACGGCGCCCCCCGGCGCGAGCGGGTCGCCTATATCGACCAGCGCGGCTCCTGGACCTATCAGCAGCTTCGCCAGCGCGCCGAAGGGTTCGCGCAGGTGCTGGAGGCGCTGCAGGTGCGGCCGGAGGAGCGCGTGCTGATGTGCCTCCTCGACGGCATCGACTGGCCGAGCGTGTTTCTCGGCACGCTCTTCGCCGGCCGCGTCGCCATCCCGGTCAACACCATGATGACCGAGGACGACTACCGCTACATGCTGGAGGACAGCCGCGCGCGGGTGCTGGTGGTGTCGCAGGAGCTTTATCCGAAGTTCGCCAACCTGATCGGCGCGGTGTACGGGCTGCGGGTGATCGTCTCCGGCGAGAACCCGCATGGCCATCAGCTGCTCGAGGACCTGCTCAAGGGTATCGCCAGCAACAACTCCGGTACTCACGTCTATCGGCCGCCGCCGACCACGCGTGACGACATCGCGTTCTGGCTCTACACGTCCGGCTCGACCGGGAAGCCGAAGGCGGCGGTGCACGTCCATGCCGACCTCAAGCTGACCAACGATCTCTACGCCGCCCCCATCCTCGCCCTGACCGAGAATGACGTCGTCTATTCGGTCGCCAAGCTGTTTTTCGCGTACGGGCTCGGCAACGCGATGACGTTCCCGCTCTCGGTCGGTGCCACCACGGTGCTGCTGCCGGACCGCCCGACCCCGGAGGCGGTGGCGCTGATCCTGCGCAAGTACAAGGTTACTGCGTTCTTCTCGGTGCCGACCTTCTATGCCGCATTCCTGGCAAGCTCGGTCGCGCCAACGCGGAGGGAAGTGCACATGCGCTGCTGCGTGTCCGCCGGCGAGGCGCTGCCGTCCGACGTCGGCAAGCGCTGGCGGGAGCGCTATGGCGTCGACATTTTGGACGGGCTCGGCTCGACCGAGATGCTGCACATCTTCCTGTCGAACCGGCCCGGCGACGTGAAATATGGCACCTCCGGCAAGCCGGTTCCTGGCTATGCGGTGCGCCTGGTCGACGACGATGGTGAGGTGATCAAGAGCAAAGGCACCCTGGGCGAGCTGCAGGTGCGCGGTCCGACCAGCGCGATCATGTACTGGAACAACCGCGAGCAATCGCGCGCGACCTTCCTGGGCGAATGGACACGTTCGGGCGACAAGTACATGGAGGACGAGGATGGCTATTATGTCTACTGCGGGCGGCGCGACGATATGCTGAAAGTCGGGGGCATCTACGTTTCGCCATTTGAGGTGGAAGGCGCGCTGCAGAGCCACCCCGAGGTGCTCGAAGCCGCGGTGGTGGCCTGGCCGGACGAGGAGGCCCTGATCAAGCCAAAGGCCTTTGTGGTGCTCAAGTCGCCGGAGCGGGCCGGCGATGAGCTGGCACGCATGCTGCAGGATCATTGCAAGTCCAAGCTCGCGCCTTACAAGTATCCACGCTGGATCGAGTTCCGCACCGACCTTCCGAAGACTGCAACGGGCAAGATCCAGCGCTTCAGGTTGCGTGCGGAGTCGCCAGGGGCGTGATAGCTAGTGCCGCCGATTTGAAGTTCCTGCACCACGTGCGGCAAACTCGGTCAGGAACTTCAAATCGAAAAGCGGCACTAGAATCATAGAGTTGCTAGTGCCCCTTTGTTTCCGAAGTTCGTGTCAGAGGTTGCTGCGACGTATCACGAACTTCGGAAACGGGGCACTGGACGCTATGCGAAAGAACTTCCTGGGCCGCACTGGCCTTGAAATCTCTGAAATAGCGTTCGGTGGTGGCGATACCGGCGGAATCCTGATCAAGGGCGACGAGACGACGCGCATCACCGCGCTCACCCGCGCGGTCAAGGCCGGCATCAACTGGATCGACACCGCCGCGCTCTATGGCAATGGCGCCTCCGAAGAGGCCATCGGGCGCCACCTCGATGCGCTTTCGCCGCGGCCTTACGTCTCCACGAAGGTGCGGATCGAGCGCAGCGACCTGCGCGACCTGCGCGGTGCCATCGAGCGCAGCCTCACCGCAAGCCTCAAGCGGTTGCGCACCGACAGCGTGGCGCTGTTCCAGCTTCACAACCAGCTCGGCGAGGCCGTGGGCGGCCGGCCAGGCCTCCCGCCGGAGGACGTTCTCGGTCGCGGCGGCGTTGCTGATATCTTCAGCCGGCTGAAGGAGCAGGGGCTGTTCCATGCCAGCGGCATTACGGCTGCGGGCGAAGCGCAAGCCTGCCTGGAGGTGATCGGCAGCGGCCGCTTCGACTGCGCGCAGGTCTATTACAACGCGATCAATCCGAGCGCGGCCTGGTCACGCGCTCCGCAGATGTGGAGCGCGCAGGATTTCTCCGGAGTCATGGCGGCATGCTGGAACCAGAACATGGGCATCCTGAACATCAGGGTCTTTGCCGGCGGCCCGCTCGCGAGCGCGACGCGGCCGGATCGGCTTGCGGTGCTCACGTCGGGCACGGACGTGGACAACGAGATGCGCTGCGCCGCCGCGGTCCATCAGGCGCTGGGAGATGAGTATGGCTCGCCGGCACAGACCGCGCTGCGCTTCGTGCTCGGCAACCGCGACCTGTCGAGCCGCGTGATCGGCATCGCCAGTCTGGCCGATCTCAATGAGGCGCTCGCCGCGGTCGAGAAGGGGCCGCTGCCGAGCGCCGCCATCACCAAGCTCAAGGAGCTCTGGGCGACCGATTTCCGCTGAACCGGGGGCCGGCTTGACGTCGCCTGATGACCTGCACTATATTGCATGTAGTATAGTGCATAAGGCGGACCCAGCAAGTGGCGAAGGCGACCCCGACGGCGCGCAATGAGGCGGCGGCCGAGACCGGCCGCGCTGATGCGTTTGCGGCCGCGGTCGGACGGCTGTTGCGCTCGTCGCGCGCCAAGCGTGGCATGACGCGTCGTCAGCTCGCCGAGCAGTCGGGCGCTTCGGAGCGCTATCTGGCGCAGATCGAAAGCGGGCAGGGCAACCCGTCGGTGATCGTGCTGAAAGCGATCGCGGAGGCGCTCGATCTGTCGATCGTCGACCTCTTGCCGCGCACCGATGGCCGCAGCGAGACCCTTGAGCGCATCGTCGAGGTGCTGCGGCGCATGCCGCGATCCGAGCTGCCGGCGATCGCCGACCTTATCGAGGGTCGCGCCGCGCTCGCGACCGACCGCGCGCGCCGGATCGCGCTCGTGGGGTTGCGCGGCGCTGGCAAGTCGACGCTCGGTGAGCGGCTCGCCGCCGCGCTCGGCGCGCCGTTCATCGAGCTCAATCGCATGGTCGAGCGCGAATACGGCGCGAGCGTTCCCGACCTGATCGAGATCGCCGGCATCACGACCTTTCGCCGTTACGAGCGCGCCTGCCTCGAACGCGTGATCGGCGACCATGAGAGTGCCGTCATCGCCACCGCTGGCGGCATCGTGGCGAACCCGGAGACCTATGCGCTGCTCCTTCGCCGCACGCACACGATCTGGCTCAAGGCGCGCCCCGACGAGCATATGCGCCGCGTGATGGCGCAAGGCGACTTCCGCCCGATGGCGAGGAATCGCGAAGCGATGGCGGACCTGGTGGCGATTCTGGAGGCACGGCGCGCGGACTACGCGCGCGCGGGAGCGGAGCTCGACACCTCGGGCGACACGATCGATGCGAGCTTTGCAAAGCTTGAAAAGATCGCGGCACGTTATGGCAGAGGGGTCAGGGGGCCTAAGTCATGACGCTTGCCGACCAGGGCGTGCTCGAACTGGGCGCGATGCGGCTCGAATACCGCATGATCGGCCCGCGCCCGGATGCGGCGCCCACCATCGTGCTGCTGCACGAGGGGCTCGGCTGCGTCGGGCTGTGGGGCGACTTTCCGGACAAGCTGCAGGCTAAGACCGGCGCCGGCGTGTTCGTCTACTCGCGCGCCGGCTATGGCGGCTCGTCGCCCGTGACGCTGCCGCGGCCGCTCACTTTCATGCACGAGGAAGCCCGCGAGGTGCTGCCGAAGGTGCTCGACGCGATCGGCTTTCGTCGCGGGCTCCTCGTCGGCCACAGCGACGGCGCCTCGATCGCCGCGATCTATGCGGGCTCGGTGCAGGACCATCGCGTGCGCGGGCTTGTGCTGATCGCGCCGCACTTCTTCACCGAGGATATGGGGATTGCGGAGATCGCGAGCGCGAGGGACGCTTATGCCACGACCGATCTGCGGCAGAAGCTCGCGCGCTGGCACGCCGACGTCGACAACGCATTTCGCGGCTGGAACGACGCCTGGCTCGATCCCGCCTTTCGCAAGTGGGACATCACCGAGCCGCTCGCCTACATCCGGGTGCCGATCCTGATCGTGCAGGGCGAGGACGACCAGTACGGCACGCAGCGCCAGATCGAGGTGGCGCGACAGGAATGCTACTGCCCGGTGGAGGTCGCGCTCTATCCGGGCGTGCGGCATTCGCCGCACCGGGAGGCGCCGGCGCTCCTGCTCACCAGCATATCGGAGTTCGCCAACCGGCTGTTGCGCGAGCACCATGAAGGCGAGCTACCGGCAAACGCCGGATTTCGTCATGCCCGGCCTTGGGCCGGGCATCCACGACTTGCTTTGACCGAGACCGAAGACGTGGATGGCCGGGACAAGCCCGGCCATGACGGCGCAGAGAAACCTGTTGGCGGCAGAGGACAACTGTAATGGCCGACGCTGAACGCAAGATGACCGACGGCCGCACGCGGATCGAGTTCGAGACCGATCCGTCGCGCTACCGGCATTGGAAGCTCAAGGTCGATGGCGAGGTCGCGACGCTCCTGATGGACGTCGACGAGAAGGGCGCGCTGTTCGAGGGCTATGAGCTCAAGCTCAACTCCTACGACCTCGGCGTCGACATCGAGCTTGCCGACGCGATTGAGCGGCTGCGCTTCGAGCACCCGCAGGTGCGCGTGATCCTGTTGCGCTCGGGCAAGCCGCGGGTGTTTTGCGCCGGCGCCAATATCCGCATGCTCGCCGGCTCGACCCACGCCCACAAAGTGAACTTCTGCAAGTTCACCAACGAGACCCGCAATGGTCTCGAGGACGCAAGCGTCGCCTCCGACCTCAAGACCATCTGCGTCATCAACGGCACGGCGGCGGGTGGCGGCTACGAGCTCGCGCTCGCGACCGACCATATCATGCTGGTCGACGACGGATCGTCGGCGGTGTCGCTGCCGGAGCTGCCGCTGCTCGCAGTGCTGCCGGGCACCGGCGGGCTCACCCGCGTCACCGACAAGCGCAAGGTGCGGCGCGATCTCGCCGACGTGTTCTGCACCACCGAGGAGGGCGTCAAGGGCAAGCGCGCCGTCGACTGGCGGCTGGTCGACGAGGTGGTACCGGGCTCGAAGCTCGATACGGCGGTTGCGCAGCGCGCCAAGGAATTTGCAGCGCGCTCGCGCCGACCGGCCGATGCCACAGGGATCAAGCTCGAGCCGCTCAAGCGTACCCGTACCGCGACCGGCGCCGACTACAGCACGCTGTCGGTCGCGGTCGCCGAGCGGCTCGCCACCATCACGCTGCGCGGGCCGGACGTGGCGCCGCCCGCTTCGGCCGACGCGATGGTGGCACAGGGCGCGCAGTTCTGGCCGCTGCGGCTCGCGCGCGAGCTCGACAATGCCATCCTCGACCTGCGCGTCAACGAGCTCGACACTGCGGCCATCATCTTCAAGTCGTCGGGCGATGCGGAGCAGGTCGTCGCCTACGATCGTTTCCTCGATGCCAATGCGGACCATTGGCTGGCGCGCGAGATCAGGGCGCTGTGGAAGCGCGTGCTCAAGCGGGTCGATCTCACCTCGCGCACATTGGTGGCGCTGATCGAGCCCGGCTCCTGCTTCGCGGGCACGCTCGCCGAGCTCGCATTCGCGACCGATCGTTCCTACATGCTGATCGGGACGCGTGAGGGCGATAACAAGCCGCCGGCCACGCTCGTGCTCGCCGATGTCAATTTCGGCGCCTATCCGATGTCGAACGGCCTGTCGCGATTGGCGAGCCGTTTCCTTGCCAACCCGGCCGACGTCGATCGCGCCAAGGCCGAGTGCGGCAAGGCACTCGACGCGGAACGCGCGTCGGCGCTCGGCCTTGTCACCTTTGCGCTCGACGACATCGACTGGGACGACGAGGTGCGGGTCTTTCTCGAGGAGCGCGCAAGCTTCTCGCCCGACGGGCTCACCGGGCTCGAGGCCAATCTGCGCTTCGGCGGGCCCGAGACCATGGAATCGAAAATCTTCGCGCGGCTGACCGCCTGGCAGAACTGGATCTTCCAGCGCCCCAACGCGGTTGGCGAGGAGGGCGCGCTGCGCCGCTACGGCTCCGGCCAGAAGCCGGTCTACGACACCAAACGGGTGTGATGGAATGCGCAACCAAGCGACACAACTCAACGGTCGTCCCCGCGAAAGCGGGGACCCAGTAGCCACCGACAACGCTGTGGCTACTGGATGCCCGCTTTCGCGGGCATGACAGCGGAGGCGTTAGCGGCCGAACAAGAGAGGAATTGTCATGGACATCCAGGCGGTCGACTACTCGACCAAGATTCCGAACAACGTCAATCTCGTCGAGGATCGTCAGGTGCTGCGCGCGCTCGAGAGCTGGCACCCCGGCTATATCGACTGGTGGATGACCATGGGGCCAAACGGCTTCCAGGAGGCGCAGGTCTATCTGCGCACCGCCGTGTCGGTCGACCCCAAGGGCTGGGCCAAGTTCGACTATGTGAAGATGCCCGAATATCGCTGGGGCATCCTGCTGGCGCCAGCCGAGGAAAACCGCAAGATTCCGTTCGGGCACCATTGCGGCGAGCCGGCCTGGCAGGACGTGCCGGGCGAGTATCGCGCCATGCTGCGGCGCCTGCTCGTGATCCAGGGCGACACCGAGCCGGCCTCGGTCGAGCAGCAGCGCCATCTCGGCAGGACGGCGCCCTCGCTCTACGACATGCGCAACGTCTTCCAGGTCAATGTCGAGGAGGGCCGCCACCTCTGGGCCATGGTCTACCTGCTGCAGAAATATTTCGGCCGCGACGGCCGCGAGGAGGCGGCCGAGCTCTTGCAGCGGCGTTCCGGCGACCCCGACAAGCCGCGCATGCTCGGCGCCTTCAACCAGGCGACGCCGGACTGGCTGTCGTTCCACATGTTCACCTTCTTCACCGATCGGGACGGCAAGATGCAGCTCGAGAGCCTCGCGCAATCGGGCTTCGATCCGCTCTCGCGCACCTGCCGCTTCATGCTGACCGAAGAGGCGCACCACATGTTCGTGGGCGAGACCGGCATCGGGCGCACGCTGCAGCGCACCTGCGAGGCGATGAAAGCGGCCGGCATCGAGGACCCGAACGATATCGAGCGCGTGCGTGCGCTCGGCGTCATCGATCTGCCGACCATCAAGAAGAAGCTCAACCTGCACTATACGCTGTCGCTCGACCTGTTCGGCTCCGAGGTGTCGACCAACGCCGCCAATGCTTTCAATGCCAGCCTCAAGGGCCGCTACCAGGAGACCAGGATCGCGGACGACCATAAGCTCGAACACGCGACCTATCCGGTGCTCAAGCTGGTCGATGGCGTGATCAAGCGGGTGGATGAGCCGGCGCTGACCGCGATCAATATGCGGCTGCGCGATGACTACACCGCGGATTGCCAGCGCGGCCTCGACCGCTGGAACAAGATCATCGAGAAGACCGGCGTGCAGTACAAGCTGGAGCTGCCGCATGTGGCGTTCCATCGGCAGATCGGCGAGTTCAGGGACATCAAGGCGACGCCCGATGGCACGATCGTGGACGAGGCGACCTGGGCGCGCGACAAGGACAAGTGGCTGCCCTCGAAGGACGATGGCGAGTTCATCCAGAGCCTGATGAAGCCCGTCACCGAGCCCGGGCAGTTCGCGAACTGGATCGCGCCGCCGCGCGTCGGCATCGACAACAAGCCGGGCGACTTCGAGTATGTGAAGATCGCGGCTTAAACGCGGGCCGGCCGGCAGGAAGCATCCCGCCAACCGGCCTACGTCGCGCAGGCAGTCAATCAGCCAGCGCGAGGACTCAAAGTTCCAACTTTATCGATTGGGAGTCGGGGACGGTGAGGGCGGAGACATCGGCGTGCTGCCGCCCGCGCCGGTCGTGCCCGCCTGGGAACTCGGGATGCACTGCGCCGAGGCGTTGGTCCCCTTGGCCTGCTCGCACTGCGCCATGGTCTGGTAGACGCAGTTCGGCTGTGCCGCCGCGCTGCTCTTCAGACAGAATTGCGCATTCTGCTGATTCTGCGCAAGCGTCGGCGATGCCACAAACAGCGCGGCCACGATGCTCGCCGAAGCGATCAGTGTTGTTCGCATTAGGAAGCTCCTTTGGTTGTGTGTCCCAGCCAGAGGAAGAACGGCTTGCGGTGACGCTTGTTCCTGATATGAGAATCTTTTTGGCGTTCCGCCGAAGATGAAGGCAGCAACATTGTGAAAAGTGGAACTGTGATTCCGCAGCAGAGACATAATATGAATAAGAAAGAGACATAATGAGAGATTGCAGGTCTCATGGTGCTGCCGTTTCTGAATACGACGATGACTGCGACGAAAGTGCGGGACGCTAGACCTGATGGGTGTACCGTCGATGGCGGCGATCGCGATCGGCATGACCGCATTCGCGATCGTCTTGCACTACATCGCTCTCGGTGCGTAGTGCCTACTGCTGCGGAATCCCCGCCTCTCGCACGACTTGGTGGAATTTTGCGACGTCGGCGCGGAACTTGGCGTCGAACTCATCGGGCGTGGAGGCGACCGGCTCGTTGCCCATGGCCTTGAGGCGCGCCTGCGTGTCAGGCGACGCGATTGCCGCGGCCGCTTCGCGTTGGATGCGCGCCACGATCTCGCGCGGCGTTCCGGCGGGCACGAAATAGCCCTGCCAGCCGGCCGCTTCGAAGCCCGGAATAGCATCTTCGGACACGGTCGGAACCTCCGGCAGGACCGGCGAGCGCGTGGCGCTGTTGATCGCGAGCGCCCGCAGCTGGCCGCCCTCGATCAGCGGCACGATGGTGCCGATCGGCACGATCGCGACGTCGATCTCGCCGGCGATCAGCGCCGGATTGAGCAGCGCGTCGCCGCGGTAGGGAATCGCCTGGATGTCGATGCCGGCGGCGCGCTTGAGCATTTCCATGGTCAGGTGCAGCGAGTTGCCGACCCCGGTCATGCCGTAGTTGAGCTTGCCCGGATGGGCCTTGGCGAGCGCGATCAGCTCTTTCACGGTTCTGGCCTGAACCTTGGGATTGGCCACCAGCACGGTCGAGGTCGTGACCAGCTGCGTCACCGGAATGAAATCCTTCAGCGTATCGAACGGCAGGGAGTGGTAGATCGCCGGGCTGATCGCCTGGCCGTTGGTGTTCTGCAGGATGGTGTAGCCGTCGGGCGGCG
>DAIUEP010000076.1:0-20001 GCA_036845065.1 Xanthobacteraceae bacterium
CGCTCTCGTAGCCGAACGGCACCGTCGCATCGATGCCCATGCCGCCCTCGAACTGCGTGTTGGAGGCGGTCCACTGCTTGTCGCCGGCGGTCATGCGCTCCGCTGGCATGAAGGTCTGGCCGCGCCCGCCCGGGATCGGATTGAGAATGTCGGTGCGCGGATTCACCCGGGTGGTGAGGCACCACATGATGTCGTCCATGGAATAGGGATCGACGTCCTCCGACACCGCGATCGCAAGCCGCATGCCTTGCGAGCACGAGAGCGCGGCGCCAAGGAAGTTGCGCTGCCAGCCTTCGTCGATCTGGTGGCGCTTCTTGACCTGGATGATGCAGCCGCCCCAGTCCGTCATGGAATAGGGAATCACCACGTTCTGCACGATGCCGGGCTGCAGCCGCTCGCACAGCTCGTACAGCGCCGCTTCGCGCACGGTGGTGTCAATGTTGTGGTCGTCCAGCGTATGGACGCCGAGCGCGAAGATGATCGGCTTGGTCTCCGGCTTGCGCATGGTGATGGCGGTGACGTGGAAGGTCGGGGCCTTGTAGGCCTTGCCCATATAGCCCGCCCACTCGGGGTGGAAGTGGAAGCGGCCCTGGACGCCGGCGTCCTCGGACTCCTTGGTCTCGTAGCGGCGGTCGCGCGGATGAATGTAGCCCTCAAGCACGAGCTCGGCGTCGGCGAGCGTATAGGCATCGATGGTGCGGCACTTCACCATCCGCACCGGCGTGCCCTGCACCGCGCCGGCAATGCCGATCTCGTCGCAGCCCATCGGCAGCACCGCGTAGTCGAAGCCGGCGCCGGCCAGGAGCGTGCAGGCCGGCGGGACACCAAAGCACATGGTCAGCGGGATAGGCTTGTCGTCCTTGTAGTACTTGTTTGCCACCTGCCACATGTGCGAGCCGGGCGAGATCTGGAACGTGCCGACGTTGCCCCAGCGGAAGTTCATGCGGTTGTAGCCGAGGTCGGTGCCGCCATCGAACTGGTCGAAGCTGATGCAGCGGATGCCGGAGCCCACCGTCAGCTCGGGCTCGTAGGTCGTATGCCGGATCGGCACCACCCACTCGTTCACGTCCTTCGGATTGGTGATGACGTGCTCCTGCACCGGCGCCTGGTCCTGCGCGATGATCTCGGGCTTGAGCGGCTTGCGCAGCGCCGCGGCGAGCTTGCGCACACGCTCCGCATCGCTCTTCCAGCCGAACATCTTGTTGATGACATTCATGTCACCGAACAGGTTGGTGATGACGCGGTGGTTGGGCTTGCCCTTGACGTTGTTGAACATCACCGGACAGCCGCCATCCATGTGCTTCTGCAGGCCGGTGACCTGCAGGTCCGGATCGACGGTCTTGTCGGTCTCGATCAGGTCGCCCTGCGCCTTGAGCCAAGCGAGCGCGGTGCGCAAATCGCGGGCGTGATAGGTGTCGGCGGCCTTCTGCTTGCCGATGTGCTCTTGCATGTCTCCAGCTCCATATGGCGCGGCGTCACGCCCGAAATACGCCTGTCGGCCCAACCGGCCCGGCCTGGAGCCCTGAGGTCACCCCCGGCCCAGGCTTCCAATTACATAGATTTCTAAGTATTATCGATCCGTCTTTGACTAATGTCAACGTCACTTGCCAGCACTGTCAGCACCAGGAATCGAGGCGAGCATGGACAGCATGGCCAAGACAACGCCGCAGGGCCGCCGGCTCTACAACGCCGGCGACTATCCGGCGGTGGAAAGCGCCGGCTATCTCGTGCGCGACGCCCATCGCGCCTTCCAGAAGCTCCTGGAAAAGCGGATCGCCGCCCACGGTATCACCCGCGGCCAATGGTATTTCCTGCGCATCTTGTGGATCGAGGATGGCCTGTCGCAACGCGAGCTGTCGGCGCGCGTCGGCATGATGGAGCCGACCACCGTGATCGCGCTGCGCAGCATGGAGAAGGCGGGCCTGATACGCCGCTCGCGCAGCACCGAGGACAAGCGCGTCACCCATGTGTGGCTGACCGCCAAGGCCAAGCGCATGCGCGCGCCGATGCTGCTGCTCGCGCGCGACATCAACGAGCTCGCCGCTCAGGGGGTGAGCCGCGAGGAGTTCGACGCGTTCCGCCGCACCATCACGCGCATGACCGAGAACCTCGACCGCGTCATGCGCTAGTGTCCCGATTCCGAAGTTCACATCTTTCCGCGGCACCCTCGTTTGCGAACTTCGGAATCGAAGGACACTAGCAACTTACTGATCTGGTGTGGGTTCAGAAGTCCGCATCTCGGCAAGAATGATGCGGACGGCTGAACCGCCACACTATAGCGGATTACTTTCAATTTGATGCACTTGCGGTCCCTTCTCGGCCCTCATGATGAGGAGCCGCAATCTTGGATCGGCCTGGATTCCGCAGCCTCGTGCGCGGCGTCTCGAACACGCAAGTCGGGCCTGCCCGACTTGCGCACATGACTTGCCGATCTCGGGTAAACCCGAGATCGGTGGGGCCGCCCCGTCCTTCGAGACGGGCGCCACACGATGATTTCGTCTGCCGAAAGCGTAGGTGCTTGCGCCCTCCTCAGGACGAGGCGGATACACGGCCCCAGTCTGTCCTCTCGATTCATTTCGAGCGAGACACGCTCTAGTCGCCGATTCTCTGCTCTCATATTCGAGATAGTTTGGAACGTCGCGGCCGATGTCGCACAAAGTCAACGTGTATATCCGAGAACCTCGACCACAGCATGCACCACCGGTATTTGAAGCGCGATTTGGTCGCGAAGTCGTCACATTGAAGTCGTCACATTAGTGAGTGTCAGATCCGGTCAAATAAGAGATTAGCTCCGCAAGCGTGCGGGCACATCGCGAAACTGCGATCAAAAATGCCGCGGCTCGATGAGGGAGGCAGGCCGAAGCATTAAGAACATACATGAAGAGTTAAGAGCACATATTGAGAGTTTAGAGCACATATTGAGAGCTCATATGATGATATCGCCTTACGATATTCTTGGCGTGTCACAGAATGCCAATGACGAGGCAATCAAGGCAGCGTTTTATCGAACCGCAAAAGCATGTCACCCGGACCTCAATGCTGCCGACCCCACTGCGGAGCAACGGCTGCGACAGGCCGTGGCAGCCTATCAAGTGCTCAAGAGTCCGGCGCAGCGCGCAGCTTTTGATCTGCATCTGAGGGCGTGTCGCCAACAGAAAGTCCGACGCTTTGCCGTGCCCGCGCTCGCCGGTCTGGTCAGCGGCGGGGCTGTGGCATTCGTCGTGTGGCTGTCGGTCTCACCGTCACATACTGAAATTGTATCAAGTCTGCGTGGCCAGCGGGCGACGTTGGCAACGGAGTGGGGGCAAGTCGCAGCGAGCGGCGATCCCAAAGCAATCTGGGCATTCGCGGTTCGCAATTCCGGCTCTGCCGAATCCGAGTTGGCGCAATCGAGACTTGTCGAGCTTATCGACGCTGCGGTCGATGTGCCGACACTGCAAGTACTGCGTCTCGTCGCCGCAGACGCGATCGCGGAACGAGCACGCGAACGGCTTCTCCATCTGGAAGCGTGGGATTCCGCTAGGCCGAATGGCGTTGCATCTGCGGCACCGGCTTCAGAGAGCGCGGCGATCAAGGAGGTCAAGCCCGAGGAGTCTTTGGCGCAGGCGACCGAGGACCGGATGATCAAGGAGGCCAAGCGCGAAGAACCTTTGTTGCAAGTGCCCGAGCGCAAGTCGGTCCAGGAAGCCAAGCGCGAAGAGCCCTCATTGCAACCCTTTGAGGCAATCAAAGATGCCCCAGCCCGCGGCGAGGAGTCCCCTCCCACGAGACCAGCCAGAAGCTCACGAAATGCGTCAGCAAAACTGCGTGCAACCAGCCCTGCCCCTCGCTCTTTGGTTGCATCCGAGAGCAAGAGCACGCCAGCTTGTTCTGGATCTCGATCATGCTCGAACTCCGTATCCGGCCTCTTCGGCGTTGGATTTTAGAGTCTGAGTTGCGCGTAGCGCCGAGCGTATCCGGCAGATTGATTGTTTCGATAGAGATTGTTGCGGAACGCGCGTTTGCCAACACGCTCCGACCGTGACCAACGAAACGCGAAAGAGCAGCAATCATCAAAACAAAAAACTTGTGATTGATTGGAGCGCGAGACTCTATCGCGAAAGCGTCTCATTCTGTTGCCGACGTAACACACGGCTACACAATTCGGCCGCCGAGGGGGCCGGTTGGCAGTACTCGCATTCCACACAATAAAGCGATGATATACCATCCATCGCGGTGTTATACCGTCGCGTATTGGCGGGGCTTGGTGATGTTCGGTGGAATGAATTTGGTGTATTGCGCTGGAGTTGGGTCAAGAACATTGGCCCAAGCACTAGCCAATGCCGCTGACGCAACGAGATTGTCGATTGGCTTTGGTATTATATTACTTGCATTGTTCTCCACTTCCGCCGTCTATGCGCAGTGCACTCCGGTCGGAATGAACCCGCCGCAGTCGTTTCCCACTCAAACAGCGGCCACGGCCGTTGCGGGCGCTTCAGCTTACGTGGGTACCGTTGTAGCCTCGATCCATTCTGCGAACACCGCCTTCCTGGCGCAGTCCACAGCGTTCGTCGCTTCTCCGCCCAATCCGGCGCCTGACCAACCAGGCGGCGGCGTCTGGGCGCGCGGCGTGGGCGGCCACGTCACTTTCGAGACTACTGCAACGGCCGGAAACATCAGCTTCGGCAGCCCGGTCGCCGGGAACGTCGTCTGCAACACGCGCACGCTCGCGGATTTTGCCGGCCTGCAGATTGGCGCTGATATCGCGCGGCTGAATGTCGGCGGGTGGAACGTGCACACCGGCTCGACGATCGGCTACCTGGGTTTGAAGAGCAAGGATGGCACGCCGTCCGGACTCAATCCGCCCGCAAGCTTCCAGGACAGCCTGCAGATTCCATTTGCCGGCCTCTATTTTGCCGCGAGCAAAGGGGGCCTGCTGATCGACGGGCAGGTTCGCTGGACCTTTTTCCAGAACGACGTTTCCGACGCAAACCACGGAATGTCCGGTCAGCGCTTTGACGCGCGCAGCGTCAGCGTGACTGGAAATATCGGCTACAACTACAACCTCGGCAATCAGTGGTTCGTCGAGCCGTCGGCTGGAATCATCTGGTCGAGAACGCAAGTCGACACGATGAATGTCCCGGGGACAATGGTCTACGGATTCGGCGGCGTTCCTCCGTGGACGCTCGCGGTCAGGGACATCGACAGCACGCTCGGTCGCCTCAGCCTGCGGGTCGGCACAACCGTTGTCTACGACAATGTCGTGCTGCAGCCGTTCGCCTCGGCCAGTGTGTTTCATGAATTCCAAGGCCGCGTCACATCGAGCCTGACCAGCGACTTTGCAGCGATCAGCACGAGCGCGCCAACGTTGAGCTCGACCGTCTCCGTCACCAGCCCAGGCACCTATGGTCAGCTTGGCCTTGGCGTCGCAGCGCAAGCGTTGAACAGCGGCTGGGTCAGCTATCTGCGCGGCGACTATCGCAAGGGAGACAGCATCGAGGGGTGGAGCCTCAATGGCGGCCTTCGCTACCAGTTCGTGCCCGAGCGCACCGGGCCGATGATCGCCAAGGCGCCCATCTATAAGAGCCCCGCCAGAGAGACCGACTACAACTGGGCCGGCGTCTATGTCGGCGGGCATCTCGGGGCGACCTGGGGCTCCGCGCGCTGGACGCTCGATGGAACGGGCACGGTCGAGCCGCGCGTTGCCGGCTTGCTCGGCGGCGGCGAGATCGGATTCAACCATCAAGTCGGCCGATGGGTCTTTGGGCTTCAAGGCGACATGAGCTGGAGCAACGCCCACGGCGCTCGGCCCTGTCCCAACGGCTTCTTCTACAGCTGCGAGAGCGAGGACGACTTTCTCGCGACCACGACCGCCCGGATCGGCTACGCCTATTGGGACAGGCTTCTGGTGTACGCCAAGGGCGGCATTGCCATTGCACGCGATCGCGATCGGTATGCTTGCAATACGGGCTCGCAGACGACGGTCGGAGTGGTGCTTGTCGGGTGCCCCTCACGAACCGACACCAACACCAAAACTGGCTGGACGGTTGGCTGGGGCACCGAGTTCGGCCTGACCCGGACCATTTCGCTCAAGAGCGAAACCTCGTATGTTGATCTGGGAACCGACCACTTTAGCGTGGCTGGCGTTCCGACTGAGATTCAGAGGAACGGATTCACCTCCACCATTGGCCTGCACGTTCGCCTTGGCCAATAGCTGTCCGCGTCGCTCACGGCAGCGAGTCGCTTGGCTCACTCAGCTTTGATGCCGGCGGCCGCAATGACCTTGCTCACGCGCTCGGCCTCGCCTTTGAGCGCGCGATCGAACACCTCGGGTCCACCGCCCTTCGTCTCGACCCCGACGGTGGCGAGCTGCTTGATGACGTCGGGCTCCTTCACGATGGCGTTCGCCTCCGCGGCAATCTTCTGAATGACGGCGGCAGGCACGCCGGTTCGCGCGTAGATTCCCACAATGGTGGCGAAATCGAACCCCGGGACGATCTCGGCGATCGCCGGCACGGCTGGCGCCAGCGACGAGCGCTCGGCCCCGTTGGTGGCGAGCAGCATGATCCGATTGGTACCGGCCGCGCCGCTCAACGACGGATAGGCCGAAAACAGCGCTTCGACATGGCCGCCCAGCAGCGCCGGCACCGACTCGCCGGTGCCCTTGAACGGAACATGCGTCATGGCGAGCTTCAGCGACACCTTCACCCCCTCCATCGAGATATGATGGATGCTGCCGACGCCTGACGAGCCGTAATTCAGCTGCCCGGGCCGCGCCTTCACGTAATCGACGAACTCCTTGAGCGTGCCGACCGGCACCTTCGGATGCACCGCCAGGAAGAGCGGCGCCTGCGCCAGGAAGGCGACCGGCGCGACGTCTTTCGCATCGTAGGGAAGCTTGGCGTAGAGCAGCGGGTTGGTCGACAGCATGCTGCCGTCGCTCACCACGAAGGTCTGGCCGTCCGCGGGCGCGCCGACGAGCGCGGCCATGCCGATGGCGCCGTTCGCACCGCCCCGATTCTCGATCACCACGGTCTGGCCCATGCGCTCCTGCAAACGCCGGCCGACCACGCGGGCGACGGTATCCGGCAGTCCGCCGGCCGCATAAGGGACGATCAGCTTGATCGGCGGCCCGGGATTCGGCGCTTGACCCCGCGCCGCCCAAGGTCCAAGCGCGCCCAAAGCAACAACGCCAAGCAGCATGGCGCGCAACGGCCGCAACATCATGGGCTTCCCTTTCTTTGGTGACCCCGGCGTATGCTCGCGCGGGCGCCGCCAGGGCTTCGCATGCGATCACGGTTGACTTGCAATCGCGCCAGCAAACGAGCATCCCGGCGTTGGAACCCTAGTTCAGTTTCACAAGGGAGCCAAGTATCAGGGCACAGTGTCGCGTTGCGCATCGCGTTAAGTATCAGGGCCGAGATCAGGGAGGGCCCCTGCCCTGGGGCAAGGCGATGGACGAGACGCGCTTGGAGTCGAGCCGATGACCACACAGTCGTCCCCACGCATCGTGATCCGACAGTCCTACAGCGACACCCCGATCCACGCGATCGCGATGGCCGGATGGCATCGGCTGGTCTCGATCGGCCGCGACAATCAGGTGCGCGTGCACAATCCGGAAACCGGGCGCGTGCTCGAGACGTTCAAGCGGCTGGACCGATACATCACCGGCCTCCGCTGCCTCGATGACCAGCTTGTGCTGCTGACGATTGGGTCCCGCTATGGCCTCCTCGATCTCGAGACCGGCAGCTTGGAGGAGTTTGACCAGTCGGACACGGCCAAGCTGGCGTCGCAGCTCTCCCCCGCGCAACTCATGGCCGCGCCCATGCTGGCGCCCACCACGTTCTCGCCGCCGCGCGCCAACCAGATCGCCACCGAGACCAGGCTCGACGCCAACCACGTCGTCTATGTGACGGAGGATCGGCTCGACGGCGTGCGCAACCAGTATTTTCATGTTTGGAATGTGCCGCGAGGCCGCGAGATGCGCAGCTTCTGGGGCTCCGACAGCGAGGCGCTCTCGCTTGTCGCCCTCGACGCGCACCGCGTGCTGTCGTCGCACGAGGACGAGCTCTTTCGGATCTGGGACACGGCCAGCGGCGACCAGGTGCGCCGGATCGAGCACCGGTGTGGCAAGGCCGGCCCCATGCTGCTGATCGACAAGTCCTGGCTGCTGTTCGCCCCGGTCAACCCGAGCGAGACCCAGCGCCTCTATCATTGGCAGTGGGGACCGTCGGACCGGACGCTGCGGCTGTGGGACATCGAGTCCGCAGCCGAGCTCGCCTCGCTGCAATGCACAGCTGCAATCTGCGACCTGGCCCGCATTGACCGCTACCGCGCCTGGACGCGCGACGAGCAATCCTGCCTGCACCTGGTCGAGGTTGCGCGCTGACGCAAATGTTATAGGAACGTCAAATCTGCGGCACGACTTAGCAAGGAGCCCCGCATGAAGGACACTCTCCGCCCCGGCGTGTCGCGGACGAGCCGCATCTCCGTCGACCGCGACCGCACCATCGGTTTCATGGGCGAGGAGGCGCGGGTCTATGCCACGCCACGGCTGGTGAGCGACATCGAGATGACCTGTCGCAATCTCCTGATCGAGCACTGCGACCCCGGCGAGGACTCGGTCGGGGTCGAGCTCGCGCTCAAGCACCTGGCCGCGACCCTCATGGGCAGCACGGTCGAGATCACCGCCAGCGTGACGGCGGTCGACAGGCGCAAGGTGGTGTTCGAGGTCGCCGCCAAGGACGAGGTCGACCAGATCAGCGCCGGCACCCACACGCGTTTCGTCGTCAACCTCGACAAGCGCGTCGAGCAGCTCAGGGCCAAGGCCGCGAAGCTTGCCGCCTTGAAGACCTGAGCTGGCTCTCATTACGCCGTGGTGCCGGTGCCGCTTGTCGATTTGAAGTTCCTAGCCGAGTTTGCCGCAAGTGTTGTAGGAACTTCAAATCGGCGGCACGACATGTCGCCAATGATTCCTTGGCAGCGGGTCGAATCTCCCCATCATGGCTGACGAACAGCTGATCCTGGTCGACGAACGCAATCGCGCCATCGGCGCCGCCGGCAAGGACGCCGTCCACCGCCAGGGCCTGCTGCACCGCGCCTTCTCGATCTTCCTGGTCGATGCGAAGGGACTGCTCCTTCTGCAGCAGCGCAGTGCGCAGAAGTATCATTCGGGCAGACTATGGGCGAACACCTGCTGCGGGCATCCGCGGCCGGGCGAGCGCACGATGACGGCGGCCCGTCGCCGGCTCCATGAGGAGCTGGGCGTGCGCGGCACGCTGTCGTTCGGATTCTTCAGCCGCTACCAGGCCGAACTCGATCACGGCATGCAGGAAAACGAGTACGTCTATGTGTTCTTTGGACGGCTCGCGGGCGAATTGCACCCCGATCCCGCCGAGGTTGCCGCGGTTCAGTTCCTCCCGCTCGACGAGATCAAGCGACGCATCCGCAAGACCCCCGAGTCCTTCACCTATTGGTTGCGGCATTACCTTGATCATCGCGACGCCGACATCGCGCGCCATGCCGACAAGGCCGCACGCTTACGAAAGGGACGGTGACGGCGATCGCGCTTCGTCGTATCCTGGCACACATCACCCCGGAAGATGATCATGATCCGTTGCATGTCGGCTCTTGTGGCCGCGCTCACGTGCCTCGCGCAGGCCGCGCAAGGGCAGGACCTCATCACGCTGCGCTACGGCCAGAATGCCGCGGGCGTCGGCGGGCTGTCCTCGCTGCCGCTCAACGTCGCGCTGCGCCGGGACGCCTTCCGGCGCGAGGGCATCAATCTGGTCATGGTCCCGATTCCGGGCGGCACCGACCGCATCGTCGCCGCGCTCGACAAGGGCGAGATCGACGCCGGCAAGAACGCCACGCCCTATATGGTCCAGGCCGCGCTCAAGGGCTCCGACGCAGTCGCCTTCATCAGCCAGACCACCAATCCGGTCTACAGCCTGATCGTGCGGCCGGAGATCAAGAGCTTCGCCGACCTCAAGGGCAAGGCGCTCGGCCTGTCGACCGCCGGCGACACCATCACGCTCTCGACGGTGCGGCTGCTCGACGCCAAGGGCATCAAGGCCGGTGACTACACCGCCAAGGCGGTGGTCGGCACGCCGGCCCGCTTCGCCTGCCTCAAGTCGGGCGAATGCGCCGCGGTGCCGATGGGGCAACCGGAGGATCTCGAGGCGATCGCCCAGGGCTTCCCGCGCCTTGCCTTCACCTATGAGGCGGGCTCGGACCTCATCTTCAACGTCGACATGGTGCGGCGCGCGTGGGGCGAGCAGAACAAGGACGTGCTCGTGCGTTTCGTGCGCGCGATGGCCTCCACCTATGCGGTCATGAACGATCCGCGCAATCGCGACGACGTGGTCGCGATCGTGAAAGACACCGGCAAGCTCTCCGACGAGGTCGCGCGGCAGATCTATGCGCCCTATCTCGAACCGGGCCGGAACGTCCTGCCCCGGCGCGGCGAGCTGAGCCTGCCGGCGTTCGAACGCGTGCTGGCGCTGATGGCAGATGTCGGCGCGATCCCAAAGCCCGCACCGTCGGCGGAGCGGTTCGTTGACCTGCAGTATTTGAAAGCGGCGGGAATTCAGTAGGCATTGTCGCGCCGTAGGGTGGGCAAAGGCGAAGGCACGGCTCTCCCACACGCGCAAGACTCTCGTACGCCGTGCCCACCAACGAAGTCATGCACCGTGGAGCGCTCCAGGTGGGCACGGCGCACGATAGGCCTTGCTGCGCGGAAAGGCATTGCCTTCGCCTTTGCCCACCCTACGAGTCACAAATCTACCGCCGACCCTGCTCGCTGTGGCGGGTATAGCCGATGAGCTTGGTCAGCGTCTCGGGCGCCGTCGCCGCAACCTCGTCGAGGAGGCGCTGCATGGTCTCGCCGTTTTCGGGCGACAGCTCGCGCCGCCCGCGCTCCATCTCGGCGATGAAGGCGGGATCGCTCACGGTCGCCGAGAACGCCTTGCGCAGCAGCTTGGTCAGCTCCAGTGGAATCCCGGGCGGCGCGGTGACCGGCCGGCCGGCCTGCGCCATTGCGAGCATCACGTTCCACATCGCCTTGTGCTCGTCGGTCTTGACGAAGTCCGTCACCAGCGGAACGTCAGGCAGATCGCGCGCGCGGGTCCGGGCAAACTGCACCAGCACCTTGACCTGCTTGTCACGCACCCAGTTCGGCCGCTCCGACTTCACTGATGACCACGACCCGGTGACGCCCTCGACCTCGCCGCGTTCCATCGCCAGAAAGACGGCCGAGTTGGCGCGGTAGCCCGACACAACACGGAATTTGGTTCCGATCGTGTTGTTCATCAGGTGCGGATAGGTTTCGCTGTCGTTGGGACCGCTACCGCCAAGCACCAGCGTATCCTTGAAGGCATCTGCCAGGGTGTTCGCCTTGGCGGTGTGCCAGAGCGTGGTGGAGCCGGTTTCGGCCGTAAAGCTGCCGAGCCAGTTGAACTGGGTTGGGGAGAATTTCGCGTTCTGGTCGCCGAAGAACGGATAAAACGGCACGCCACGCTGAATGAGGCCAATGACAAGCCCATCCTTGGGCGCGATGTTGAACAGCCAATTGGCCGATTGCAGGCCGCCGCCGCCGGGCATGTTCTGCACCAGGATCGCCGGCTCGCCGGGAACGTGACGGCGCAAGTGAGCCGCGAACGTTCGGGCATAGAGGTCGTAGCCACCGCCGACCTCGGAGGGGACGATCAGCCGAATCGTTTTACCGCGATAGAACTCCTCGGCGGCGGCCGACCCGCCCAGGGCCGCAAGCACAAGCAACGCAACCAACGGCCTCAGCATTCGAGGTCTCCGCCTACCACCGACGTTGACAAGGCCAGCAGACGGTACGAAACGAAGGATTGGCGGCGCAAGTGTGACGCATCACACGTCGCGAAGAGGGAATAGATCCTTGGGCCCGGGACGCGGGAGCAGACGTTGAGCGACGGCGGTTCGGACAGGGGCGTCGCCCGCCAGGCCTCGGTCGAGAGCCTGCCGGTCGACCCGGCGACGCCACTGTTCCGGGTGCGTTCCTTCAGCCTTCTGTTCATCACCCGCGTCGCCTCGACGACCGCCTTCCAGATGCTGTCGGTCGTGGTCGGCTGGCACGTCTACGAGCTCACCGACAGCGCGCTGCAGCTCGGCCTGATCGGGCTTGCCCAGTTCATGGCGCCCGTGATCCTGATGGTGCCGGCGGGCCAGATCGTCGACCGCTACAATCGTCGCTTCGTGCTGCGCTTGAGCTATGCGCTCGCATTCGTGTCGTCGGCCGGGCTGATGCTGGTGGCGGCCATGCCAAATCCGAGCCTCGCCGCCATCTACGTGCTCATCTTCGCCAACATGGCGGCGCGGACCTTCGAGCAACCGCTGATGCAGGCGCTGTTGCCCGCCATGGTGCCGCGGGCGATCCTCAACCGCGCGATCGCGGCGCACGTGTCCGCGCGCCACCTGTCGGTGCTGATCGGGCCCGCGCTCGGCGGCGTTCTTTATGTTTTCGGCCCGGTGTTCGACTATGGCGTCTGCACCGCGTTCGTGCTGGCGGCGGTCATCGCCACGCTGCTGATGCCTGATCCGGGCCGGCCGGCGCAGCAGCCCGCCGTCAGCGTCGATAGCGTCCTCGCTGGCTTCCGGTTCATCTGGAGTTGCGAAGCGATCCTCGGCGCCATGCTGTTCGAATTCGTCGCGGCGCTGTTCGGCACGGTCAGCGCGCTGTTTCCGATCTATGCCCGCGACATTCTTGGGACCGGCGCCTGGGGCGCGGGTGTGCTGCGCAGCGCGCCCGCGCTCGGCGCCCTGATCGGCGCCGCCGTGCTCTCCCGCTTTCCGATCAGGCGCGACGGCGGGCTGTGGCTCTATTCCGGCTTTGCGCTCACCGGCGTGGCAGCGGTGGTGTTCGGCCTGTCGCACAGCCTTGCGCTATCGGTCGCGGCCCTGATGCTGGTCGGGATCGGCGACCTGGTGAGCACGGTGATCCGGCAGACCTTGATCCAGATGACCACGCCCGACGACATGCGCGGCCGGGTGTTCGCGGTCAATTCGCTGTTCTACGGGACCGCGACCCACCTCGGCTCGTTTCGCGCCGGCGTCATGGCGGAGTGGATCGGCGCGGTGGGTTCAGCCGTGTTCGGAGGCTGCGCCGTCATCGCGACCGTGGCCTTGTGGGCGTGGCTGTTTCCGGCGCTCCGCCGGCTCGATCGTCCTGACGAGGTGCAGCCCTCCGATCGCTCGGGATGACGCAGCGTGGATGACACAGCGCCACGGCCCGCCAAGGAGGTTCCGATCGCGGAGCTGGCGATCGACCCGTCGACGCCGCTGTTCCGCGTCCGCTCCGTGGCGCTGCTGTTCATCACGCGCGTCACCTCCAACTCGTCGAACCAGATGCTGTCGGTCGCGGTCGGCTATCAGGTCTATGAGCTGACCGACAGCGCGCTCCATCTCGGGCTGATTGGCCTCGTGCAGTTCCTGCCCCCTCTCCTGTTGATGCTGATCGCCGGCCATGTCGCCGACCGCTACAATCGCCGGCTGGTGCTGCGCTGTTGCTTTGCGGTCGAATTCTGCGCGACCACCGGCATCATGATCGCCGTGCTGTTTCCGCAGCCAAGCCTGGTCGCGATCTATGGCCTGCTGTTGATCAATGCCACCGCGCGCACCTTCGAGCAGCCCACGATGCAGTCGCTGGTGCCGGTGATGGCGCCGCGCGTCCTGCTGAGCCGCGCCGTCGCCGCGCATGTCTCCGGCGGCCGGCTGTCCAACCTGCTCGGTCCCGCATTCGGCGGGCTGCTCTACGTCCTCGGCCCTGCTTTCGACTACGGCGTCTGCGCGCTTCTGATCGGCGCCGCCGCGGTCGCGAGCTTCCTGTTGCCGAACCCGCCGGTCGCTGCGGACCGGCCAACGATGGACTGGCATTCGCTTCTCGCGGGCTTCCGCTTCATCTGGAACTGCAAGGCGGTGCTCGGCGCCATGTCGTTCGACCTGATCGCCACGCTGTTCGGCGGCGTGACCGCGCTGATCCCGATCTTTGCGCGCGACATCCTCGACATCGGCCCATGGGGCGCCGGCATCCTACGCAGCTCGCCCGCCATCGGGGCGCTCCTCACCGCTGGCGTCCTCACGTGGTTTCCGGTGCAGCGCAACGGCGGAGTCTTCCTCTATGTCGGGTTCGCGCTGTTTGGCCTGGGCGTCACCGTGTTCGGGCTGTCGACCAATGTGGCGCTCTCCATCGCATCGCTCTTCTTGCTCGGCGGCGGCGACATGATCAGCTCGGTCGTGCGCCAGACCATCGTCTACACCACCACGCCCGACGCGATGCGCGGCCGCGTCGCCGGCGTCAACTCGTTCTTCATCGGCTGCTCCGGCCAGCTCGGCTCGTTCCGCGCCGGCGTGATGGCGGCGATGATCGGCGCGGTCGGCGCGGTCGTGGTGGGCGGTTGTGCGGTGTTCGCAACTGTCGCATTGTGGCTCTGGCTGTTCCCGGCGCTGCGCCGGGTCGACCGGCCGGATGTGGCGCAGCCGTTCCAATAGGTCGGTCAGACATCCAGACTCCGAGAAAAGCGATGGACCTCCGCAACGTTGGACAATCGGGCCTGCGCGTCTCCGCGATCGGGCTTGGCTGCAACAATTTCGGCCGCCCGCTTGATCTCGAAGGCTCGCGCGCCGTGATCCACAAGGCGCTCGATCTCGGCATCACCTTCTTCGATTGCGGCGACGTCTATGGCCGGCGCGGCGGCGCCGAGACCATTCTGGGCGAGGTGCTGGGAGAGCGCCGCAAGGACATCGTGCTGGTGACCAAGTTCGGCCGGCCGATGGATACGGAAGGTAAGCTCAAGGGCGCCTCGCGCCGCTACATCATGAGCGCGGTCGAGGCGAGCCTCAAGCGGCTCAACACCGACTGGATCGATCTCTATCAGTATCATCTGGTCGACCCGCTAACGCCGGTCGAGGAGACGCTGCGCGCGCTCGACGATCTCGTGCATCAGGGCAAGGTGCGCTACATCGGCTGCAGCCACATGCCGGCCTGGCAGGTGGTCGACTCGCTGTGGACCTCGCGCCTCTACAATCTCGCCCGCTTCATCGCCTGCGAGGATGAATACAACCTGATCTCGCGCGGGATCGAGGACGAGCTCATTCCGGCGATGACGCAGCATGGCCTCGGCCTCCTGCCCTACTATCCGCTGGCGAGCGGGCTCCTCACCGGCAAATACCAGCGCGGCGCACCGCTCCCGCCGGATTCCCGATTCGTGACAGTCACCGACCGCAACTACGCGCGCGAGTTCATGACCGACGAGAACATGAGCCGCGTGGAAGCGCTCACGGCGTTTGCGCAAGCGCGCGGCTATACTCTGCTCGAGATTGCCATGAGCTGGATCGCCGCGCGACCGCTGGTGGCCAGCGTGATCGCCGGCGCGACCAAGCCGGCGCAGGTCGAGGCAAACGTCAAGGCGGCGGCTTGCAAGCTCAGCGCCGACGACCTCGCCGCGCTCGACAAGCTGACCGCGCAAGCCTGATTGCGGGAGCCTGATTGCGCGCCTGTCGCTCACGGTCTAAAACTTGAGCGATGCTCGAGGACCTCTTGCAGCGCAGGCCCTACAACGCCGCGGTCGACTTCGTCGACGCCAACGTGGCGCGCGGCCTTGGGCCAAAGGCCGCCTTCATCGATCCCACCCGCACCCTGACCTATGGCGAGTTGCAGACCCTCACCTACCAGTTTGCCGCCGCCCTGACGTCTCTCGGTTTGCGGCAAGAGGATCGGCTGCTGCTGCTCCTGCCCGACACGGTCGATTATCCGGTCGCGTTCTGGGGCGCGATCCGCGCCGGCATCATCGCCATTCCGCTCAACACGCTGCTGTCGCCCGACGTCTACGCCTACATCATGGCCGACAGCCGGGCGAGCGTCCTCGTCGCGGCGGCGCCGCTTGCCCGGACCATCGTGCCGATTCTCGACCGCGTGCCGCGGCTGCGCACCATCGTGCTGCTCGATGCAAACGCGGACGATATCTCTGCCTTTGGCGCCTTGGATGTGCATCGCTTTGACGACCTGATCGCACGTCAGCAGCCGGAGCCGCTGACGGCGCCGACCGTCTCCGACGAGGTTGCGTTCTGGATGTACACCTCGGGCTCGACCGGCGACCCCAAGGGCGTCAAGCATGTGCACACGACGCCGATGGCGACCGCGCGCTTGATGGGCCAGGGCGTGATCGGCATTCGCCCCGACGACGTGGTCTTTTCGGCGGCGAAGCTGTTCTTCTCCTACGGCATGGGCAACGCCATGGCGTTTCCGATGTCGGTCGGCGCCACCAGCGTGCTGCTGCCGCAGCGGCCGACGCCTGACTGCGTGTTCGACATCATGCGCCGGCACCGCCCGACCATCTTCTATGGCGTGCCGACGCTTTACGCGTCCATGCTCGCGCACAAGGACATGGGGCCCGGCGCCGGCTCCGACCGGCTGCGGCTGTGCATCTCGGCCGGCGAGGCGCTGCCCGCCCACCTCGGCGAGTGCTGGCGCACGACCGCCGGCTGCGACGTGCTCGACGGCATCGGCTCGACCGAGATGTTCCAGACGTTTCTGAGCAACCGCCCCGACGACATCCACTATGGCTCGACCGGCAAGCCGGTGCCCGGCTACGAGGTCAGGATCGTCGACGAGGACGGACGCGTGCTGCCCGACGGCGAGATCGGCGAGCTGCTCGTGCGCGGGCCCTCGGCTGGCGAAGGCTACTGGAACCAGCGCGCCAAGAGCCGCCGCACCTTCGCGGGCGAGTGGACCCACACCGGCGACAAGTATCTGCGCGATACTCACGGCTACTATCACTATTGCGGCCGCACCGACGACATGTTCAAGGTGAGCGGCATGTGGGTGTCGCCATTCGAGGTCGAGACCGCGCTCGCGTCGCACGAAGCGGTGCTGGAAGCCGCCGTGATCGGCAAGCAGGATGCCGATGGGCTCGTGAAGCCGAAAGCCTTCATCGTGCTGCGCAACGGCTACACCGCGGACGACAGCCTGATGGAAATGCTCAAGTCACACGTCAAGGAACGCGCGGGGCTGTGGAAGTACCCGCGCTGGATCGACGTGCGGCCCGACCTGCCGCGCACCGCGACGGGGAAGATACAGCGGTTCAAACTGCGTGAATTGGAATCGTAGCCGATCAACGGCTACGGCAACAGCAGAAGGGAGGACGTGATGACGACGATGAGAAAGAGATCCCCGACATCGGCGATAGTGGCGGTATTCACTGCGCTCCTGTGCACCGCGCTCGCTTTGGCGATCGGCCCGAGCCGCGGCCAGGATGCCCGCCTCGACGACTGGAATGTCGACCCGGTGCGCGGCCCGGTCGATCTCGGCCTGACCGACCCGTCACTGGTCGGCGCCATCGATGTTCATCTGCATGTCGATCCGGACGCGCCCGGAACCGGCGGCGTGATCCGGGCGGTCGACGTCTTCGACGCCACCCGGATCGCGATGGCGCGCGGCATGCGCGGCTTCGTGTTCAAGACTCACCAGGACACGGGCTCGGCGAGCGGCGCCTATATGGTGCGCCGGCACGTGTCGCCGACCTTTGAGATATTCGGCCGGATGGCGTCGAACTACGCGACCGGCGGAATCAACGTCGCGGCGCTCGAGCACTTCACCCAGATCAAGGGCGGCTGGGCGCGCATCTTTGAAATGCCGACGCGCGACTCGATCACCGCCACCACGCGCCCGGGCAGCATGGATCGGGACAGCCTCGCCAAAACCCGGCCCTGGATGCTGATGATGCCGGCGGAGACGCCGCCCTTCATCGCCGTCTCGAGGAACGGCGAGCTTCTGCCCGAGGTCAAGCACCTGATTAGCGTGCTTGCCAAGATCAGGACCGTCGACAGCAACGGCCGCATGGTGCTGGCGACCGGTCACGCGACGCCGGAGGAGCACCTGCTGCTCGCGCGCGAGGGACGAAGGCTCGGGATCAACGTCCTGCTCACGCATCCCGGCGATATTCCGCAACTGCCGGAGGTCGCAAGACTCGGCGCTTTCATCGAGGTGACCGCCTCGCGCATCTACAAGAACGAGGCCGGGCGCGCCGAAGCAGCCGCGCTCATTCGCAAGGTCGGCGCCGAGCACATCATCGTTGGCACCGACTGCGGCCAGACCACCAACGTCTATCCCACCGACTGCCTGGTGCTGGCCGCGCGCGGACTGCGCGCCCAGGGCATCACGCAACGCGAGATCGATCTGATGTACAAGGTCAATCCGGCGAAGCTCCTGGGCCTGCCGCCGCCCGACGCGACCGCGTTGAATAAGTAACAGGATTGCTAAACCGCAACCTTGAGCTTGAGGCCGAGCGCGCGCATCAGCTTCAGCACAGTAGCGAATTCCGGATTACCCTCGGGCGAGAGCGCCTTGTACAGGCTCTCGCGCCCGAGGCCGGCCGCCCGCGCGATCTTCGACATGCCCTTGGCACGAGCAATCACACCGAGCGCGTGGGTGATCAGTGCCGGATCGCCATCTTCGAACACCGCCTCCAGATAATGGGCGATGTCATCCTCGGTCTTGAGGTGTCCGGCCGAATCCCAAGGGATGGTCTTGGTCCTGGGCATCAATCAAGCTCCGCCGAACAAGCGCTGCACCAGCCGTCTCGCCAGCACCCCCGCCATACGCCTGCGATAATGCCCGGGCGTGAAGGTGGTCTTCATCGACATGATCTGGTCCCGCACCAGGTCGTCGAGCCCCTTGAACACGCGCTCGTCGAGCGTGCCGCCGCAGAGCTTGTCCGCGCCTTCGAGCAGCACTGGGCGCGGGTTGGTGCCGGTCACCGCCACGCGCAGATCGGCGAGCGTATCGCCGTCGCGGCGTAGCGCGACCGCCACGCCACAGACCGGATATTCGATCGAGCGGCGGATTCGGATCTTGTCATAGGCCGAGCGCAGGCCCGGCGTGCTGTTCGCGCGCACCGCAGTGACGAGCTCGCCGTCCCGCAGCGAAAGAAAAACCTTGCCGTCGCCGCGCGTCTGCGTCACCGGCTCGTCCTGGCGCGCATAGCCGATATAGAGGCTGGCGAGCGGAACCGTGCGCCGCCCCGCCGGGCCGGCGAGATCGACCTCCGCGCCGAGCGTCAGCAACGCGGGCGCGAGATCGCCGCTGAAGGTCGCAAAGCAGACGCCGCGGCTCTTGGGCGCGACGTGGCAGATCGTGCCCGTGGTCTTGAGGCAATGGTGATTGGCGGCGCGCCACCATTCGCTCTGGTTGTAGTAGATGCAGCGCGTGTCGAGGCACAGGTTACCGCCGACCGTGCCCATGTTGCGGTGGGTAGGACCCGCGATCGCGTGCGCGGCCTGCGCCACCACCGGATAATGCGCGACCACGCCCGGATGGGCGGCAAGCTCGCTCAGCGTCACCGAGGCGCCGATCACAAGCGCGCGCGCATCGGCCTTGATCGCGCGCAATTCGGCAACGCCTGTCATGTCGATCAGCACCGGCGGCGCCACGATGCCGCGCCGGAGATTCACCATCAGGTCGGTGCCGCCGCCGAGAAGCCGTGCATCGGGATGCGCGGCGCGCGCGTTCAGCGCTTCATTCAAGGTCGTCGGACGAATGAGCTCAAATTCTGGAAGCGCATCCATCACTCGGCTTCCACGTGATCAATATGGAAAACGCTGTCGTCCCCGCGAAGGCGGGGACCCATACAGCACCGGCCTCTGGAATATGGGTCCCCGCCTTCGCGGGGACGACATCGGAGAGGCTGAGCGATCATCATCATCCGCCGCCATTGCCGCTGCGGCGGCGCTTCTCGATCGCGGCGAACACGCGGTCGGGCGTCACCGGCAGATCGTTGAAGCGGATGCCGACAGCGTCCGCGATCGCGTTGGTCAGCGCCGGCAGAAACGCCGCGAGCGAGCCCTCGCCCGCCTCCTTGGCGCCGAACGGCCCGTGCGGGTCGTTGCTTTCGACGATGCCGACCTCGATCGGCGGTGAATCCTGGATCGTCGGCACCCGGTAGTCGAGCATATTGGCGGTCAGCATCAGCCCGTCGTGATAGGCCGCCTCCTCGCTCA
>DAIUEP010000077.1:0-19753 GCA_036845065.1 Xanthobacteraceae bacterium
CCGTTTGCGGCGGGCGGCAGCTCGGACGTGGTGATGCGGCTTGTGTCAAAGCGCGTATCGGAAAGCCTCAACCAGACCATCGTGATCGAGAACCGGCCGGGCGGCAGCGGCAACGTGGCCGCGATGGCGGTCAAGAATGCCCCGCGCGACGGCTATCTGCTGATGATGGGACACACCGGCAGTCACGCCATCAATGCGACTCTTTATACGGATTTGAAATTCGACCCGGTCAAGGATTTCGCGCCGGTCGCGCCACTGATCTCGTTCAACAACGTGCTGATCGTTCCCGAGAACAGCCGCGCCACAACCGCAAAGGATCTCGTTGCGCTCGCGAGGTCGAAGCCGGATGGCTTGGTGTATGCGTCGCAGGGCGTTGGGACCGGCGGGCATCTGCTCGGCGTGATCCTCGCCAAGCAGACCGGCACGAAACTCGTGCACGTGCCCTATCGCGGCGTTGCGCCTGCCGTGACCGACATGGTGGCCGGCAGGTTGGATATGATGTTCTCGTCCTACCTGACGGCCGCACCCCACATCGAGAGCGGCAAGCTGCACATGCTCGCGATCGCGGGCTCTGCGCGGCATCCGATCATGCCGAACGTGCCGACCATGGCGGAGGCGGGATTTCCCGGCGTGCAGATGGAGCAGTGGTTCGGCCTGTTTGCGCCGGCCGGCACGCCCGAGCCGATCATTCGCAAGCTCAACGCCGAATTCGTCAAGGCGCTCGAGAGCGACGACGTGAGGAATACGCTGCTGCCGCAGGGCTCCATCATCATCCCGGGCAAGCCGGAGGACCTTGCCGCCATGGTCGCGCGCGACATCGTGCGGCTCGGCGAGGTCGTCAGGGAGTCCGGCGCGAAGCCCGAGTAATCGACGCGTCAGTCAAGCGCGGCCGCGCGGGCCAGCCCTTCGAGCATTGACGAGCGCCGCAGGAATGGGCGCAGCCGGTCGCGGTCGCGGGCAATGGCTTGCAGGTCTCGCAGCATCTCGAGCCGCCGCGCGAGATCGCGTTCCCGCATGCGCGCGCGGTTGCGATCGGCCTGCGCCAGGATGTCCTCGCGCGCGATCGGCCGGCGCCGGCGGTCGTAGGCGTCGAGCCGATGCTCGGGGGCGCCGCGCCGCAGCACGTCGACCAGCGCGGCGGCAAGCTCGAAAGCGTCGTGGATGCCGCCGTTGAGCCCCATGCCGCCGGCCGGCGTGTTGAGGTGAGCTGCATCCCCGGCCAGCAGCATGCGACCGCGCCGGTAGGTCTCGACCATGCGCATATGGACCCGATAGGGCCGCTGCTCGGCAATGTCGTAAGTGACTGGGCGCGGCACGATCACCTGCAGGCTGGCATCGAGCGCGGACGGCGTCATCTGATCCTCGATTGGAATAGTCTCATCGGGATAGATCGACACGCGCCAGCGGCCGGGGACCTTGAGCAGGCTGAAATTGCCGTTGTCCTTCCAGCAATAGGAGACGTTCGAAATCTCTTCGAGGTGGTCCTCGAACGGAAACAAAGTGGTGACCAGGAGCGTCGTCTCCGGATAGGTCAGTCCCTCGAACGCCAGCCCCATGCTCTGCCGGATAGTGCTGCGGGCGCCGTCGCACCCCACGACATAGTGCGCGCGCAGCTGTTGGTGCCTGCCGGCCGCCTCGACCTCGACGGTGACGACGTCGTCATGATCCCGGGCGGTTTCGACGCTCGTTCCGAAGAAAATCCGCGCGAACGGGGAGCGCTCGAGCTGCTCCAGCAGGGCCTCGGATAGCTTCCACTGCTCGCACTGCAGGCGATAGGGGTGGCGGGTTTCGCCCGCCAGCACCGACAGGTCGAAGATGGCGCGATCGCCAGAGGGATGCAGCCTGATCTGCCAGGTCGGGCACACGAGGCCGCGCTCGAGAAGCCGGGCGGTTATCCCGAGCGGTTCAAGCATGTCGAGCGTGGGCGGATGAAAGGTCGAGGCCCGCAGGTCGCGCACGACGCCGGCTTCCGCCTCAACCACCGTGACGGAAATCTCGTGCTGCACGAGCAGCAGCGCGAGGCACAGGCCCACGGGGCCGCCGCCGCCGATGATCACGTCGCTGTCGGTCGTTGGCTTGACAGTTGCGGGAGCTGTCGTCGCGGGAGATGACGGCGGGGAAGCGGTTGTCATATCCTAACATTGCAGTGCAGCACAGTCGTTTCAAGATGACCGATCAGGCGTGGTGGCCGATCGTCTTGGTCGCGAAAGAGGATGAGCAATGGCGGTTGAATATGCCCCCAAGGGGCTGATCGGCGTGCTGACGCCACAGGCCAACACGACAGTCGAGCCGGAATTCTGGATCATGCTGCCGCCCGGGGTAGCGATGATCAACGCCAGAATGACGAGTGACAAATCGTCGCTGGAAGCGCGCCTGGTCGACTACTTCGATCAGATGGGCCGGGCTGTTGAGCAGTTCGCCAACGCGCCGATCGGCGCCATTGCGCTCGGCACCACCGGGGCATCCTATCTCGCCGGCATTGCGCGCGAAGCCGAAGTGGTCGCGGCCATCGGCCGGCGCACGGGCGTACCGCTGGTCACGGCCGGGCTCGCCGTCGTGCTGGCGCTGCGGACGCTGGCGGCGCGGCGTATCGGGCTGGTGTCGCCCTATCCGGAGGCCGTGACGCAGGCCTGCGTCGGCTATTGGGAGGGGCATGGCTTTGTGGTCGACGGGGTCGTCCAGATCGCGACCCGCTCCGATCAATTCCATCCGATCTATTCGATCCCGGCCGCCAACGCGGAGCAGGGCCTCGATCAGCTCGCGGCTAAGCGGCTCGATGCCATCGTGATGCTCGGGACCGGAATGCCGACGCTCGAACCGATCCTGCACCGGCCAAATGTCGGCGGCGCCCCGGTCGTGTCATGCATGCTTTGCCTGGCCTGGGCCTCGATCGATGCGGCGTGCAAGCGTGAACCTGCGCGCCAGTCGCTGCTCGATTTCATCGGCGGCAAGGAGTGGGGACCGCGGTTGCGAGAGCGAGTGTCAGCTTCGATGGACTAGTGCCCCGTTTCCGAAGTTCGTGAGTCGTTGCAACACGCTCTGACACGAACTTCGGAAACGGGGCACTAGCAACTCTATGATTCTAGTGCCGCTTTTCGATTTGAAGTTCCTGGCAGAGTTTGCTGCAGGTGGTGCAGGAACTTCAAATCGGCTGCACTAGCGGTGCAAGACGTTTGACGCCGATCGGAAATGCGACACACTTTGCCATGATTCCGACACGCGATTGTGAATTATTCCGCGGTTCTTGTTGTCCACTACTAAGCTACCGGCCAACGACGGGACGAGCGACAAGAAAATTTCGGAAAGGGTGCCGGACTCGCGGGTGGCGGCAATCGGGGCACTGAATACAAGTACAGAATGCCAATAGAGTAGTGGTATGGAGCGTGGTGAGCGCGCCAGCGAGGCCTCGTGCGGCGCGGAAGCGATCATGCTTACAGCCTGAAACTTGCGAACAGCCTGAATCTGATGAGCGCCTTGGTGGAGGGGATGATGCGAGCGATCAAGGTTGATGCGGCAACCGCTGTCGTGGTTGGATTTCTTTGCCTAAGCGCTGTGCCTGCGGCACTTGGCCAGCAGCAACCACAGCAACAACAGCAACAGCCACAACCAGCGGCCTATCCGGCTGGCAAGGCCGTCGAGATGACCGTCATGTTCGGAGCTGGCAGCGCGGCCGATGTGACGGCGCGATACCTGGCCGACGGCATGGCAAGGCGCCTGAATGTTCCGGTTCCTGTCGTCAATCGGACGGGCGGTGGCGGCGCGATTGGATACAGCCACGTCCAGAAACAAAGGCCGGATGGCTATTCCATCATCTGGAATTCAAACTCGATCTCGACCACTTTCCATTCCGGAACGCTGCCATTCGACTACAAGGCCTTCGAGGCGGTGGCACGCGTGAGCGTGGAAACCCCCGTCATTGCGGTGCGCGCTGACTCGCCATGGATGAGCCTGAGGGATCTGATCGAGCACGCCAAGAGCAATCCCGGCAAGGTTCGCATCGGCAATTCCGGCACCGGCAGCCACACCCACTTCTCGGCCTCGGCATTGTTCCTTACCGGCGAAGCCAATGTCATCCACGTGCCGTTCACCGAGGGGCAGGCGGTGGTCAACCTGCTAGGCAGCAGAATTGAAGGCATCGTCCAGCTCCCGGCTGCGGTCGTGCCGCATGTCAAGAGCGGCGATCTGCGCGTGCTTGCTGTGCTGGGGTCGAAGCGCGATCCAATTTTCCCGGATGTCGCAACGGCGAGCGAAGGCGGCTATGCGGTCGCGCTCGACATGTGGCGCGGGATTGCTGCACCCAAGGGGACGCCCAAGGCAATCGTGACCAAGCTGCAGAACGCGATCAAGCAGACGGTTGAATCGCAGCCGTTCGCTGACGCCGGCAAGGCGATTGGGTTTACGCCGGCCTATCTCAGTGCCGATGACTTCGGCAAGCTTATCGCACGTGACGATGCGAAGCTCGCGCAGGTGATGACCGACCTGGGCCTGAAGAAGAAGTAATCTTGGGCCTTAAGAAGAAGTAGCGCCGGCAATCGGCCCGTGCGAGCGATGGTGACGCGGCGCGATGGCGCGCCGCTCTTAAGTGGCGCGCGCGATCGGAGAGGGCGGCATGGCCGAGCAGGCGCCGGTGACCGATCAAGCGCAGGTACCTCCCGAGGCAAGTGTTCTCCCGCGGCGGATCAGTGCCCGCCGCGGCGGCATGCTGGCGGCCGGCGCGCTTGCGCTCACCGGTCTGCTGTTTGCCTGGCAGGCTTGGTTTCTGGACCTCGGTGGAGTTGGCCTGCCGGGGCCCGGATTCTTTCCGCTGGCGCTTGGCCTGCTGCTGGTGGTCTTCTCGGCCGCGATCGGCGTCGATTGCTGGCTGGCACGGGTCAAGGATGAACCGGTTGAATTCGGCCACCCGCAAGTTCTGATAACCTTTTCCGCTTTGCTGGTCGTGCCGCTCTTGTTCGAGCCGCTTGGCGCCTACATCGCGCTCGGCCTCCTGAGCGCCGCGCTGCTGGCGTTCATCGCGCGCGCGTCACTGGTGCTGACCGTCGTGTGGTCCGTTCTCGGCATGGCCGCGTGCTGGTATCTGTTCCAGGAACTGCTCGGCGTCCGGCTCCCGATCGGGCCGTTCTGAAAGGCCTCGATGACTGGTTTCGATCAACTCATGGGCGGCTTCGCGGTCGCATTGTCCTGGAAGGGCCTGCTGTACTGTTTCATCGGGTGCCTGTGGGGCACCGTCGTCGGCGTTCTGCCGGGGCTTGGGCCGCTGGCCGGAATGACTCTGCTGCTGCCGCTGACGTTCGGCCTTGATCCGACCATCGGGATCATCATGCTCACCGGCATCTTCTACGGCGCCATGTATGGCGGATCGACCACGTCGATCCTGGTGCGCATCCCGGGCGAGGCGGCCTCCGTCGTCACCTGCATCGATGGCTACGAGATGGCGCGGCAAGGTCGTGCCGGGCCGGCCTTAATGGTGGCGGCGCTTGGCAGCTTCATCGGCGGCACCGTCTCGGTCCTCGGCCTCATGTTCATCGCGCCGCCGCTTGCGAAGGTCATGATCGCAATCGGGCCGTCGGTGGAAGTGGTGCTGATACTGTTGGCGCTTGCCGTCATCTCGATCGTCTCGGCCGGCTCGCGCATCAAGACGGCGACCATGGTGGTGCTCGGTCTGCTGCTGGGGACGATCGGCCTCGACAATCTCACCGGTGCTCCGCGATTCACATTCGGCAGTCCGGAACTCACGGGCGGCCTGTCGTTTGCCGCGCTGGCCATTGGCTTGTTCGGCGTCTCCGAGATCCTGCTCAATCTGGAAAAGTCGGAAACCATCAAGGCCATACAACCGAAGCTGCGTGACTTGATTCCGCGCTGGAACGACGTGCGAGAATCGGCACCCGCCGTGGCGCGAGGCTCGATCATCGGTTTCATCTTCGGAATCATTCCCGGCGTGAGTCACGTCGTCTCGACATTTGTCTCCTACGCCGTCGAGAAGCGGCTCGCCAAGCATCCGGAGCAATTCGGCAAGGGCGCGATTGCGGGCGTTGCCGGCCCGGAGACCGCCAACAACGCGGTCACCGGCACCGCCATGATTCCGCTTCTGGCTCTCGGCATCCCTTCGATCCCGGCAACCGCGCTCCTGCTCTCGGCGCTCACGATTCACGGCGTGCAACCAGGCCCGCTGCTGCTCACCGATCGCCCTGAAGTGTTCTGGGGTCTCGTGGCCAGCATGTATATCGGCAACGTCATTTTGTTGCTGTTGAACCTGCCGCTGGTCGGGATATTCGTGAATCTGTTGCGGATCCCCTACCAGTGGCTGGTCACGGCGATCCTGGTGATCTCGATCATCGGCGTTTACAGCGTGAATTCCTCGGTGGTCGACATCTGGATCGTGGTGATCTCGGGCGGCGTTGGCTACGCGCTGCGCAAGCTCGGTTACGAAATGGCGCCGCTGCTGCTGGCGCTGGTCCTGGGTGACCGGCTCGAGGCCAATTTCCGACTCGCATTGACCATGTCGGGGGGCAGCTATGCGACATTCTTGGATACGGCGTCGCTCGTGGTGCTAGGGTCCGTGCTCGGCCTGCTGCTGCTTGTGCAAGCGCTTGCCTGGGCATTCGGATATCGGAAGTCGTTTACCGACGAGGCCGAGCGAGCATAGAGAAATATTCCATTCTGTATCAAATACTTGTCGGACGATGCTGAGGGGAGGTACTATAGTATCGAAGACGAGAGATTTTATTACCAATAGGGCGCCCCATATTAACCATAAATAGAAACTTAAAAACCTAGACCGCAAAAATTTAATGGGCGAGTAATAAATATGGCTGTCCACCACAATTTTGACCGAGCCTAGAGTCTACGCTTGAAAGCTCGCTTTCGGGGAGGGTGTGGATGCGTACGGTAGCTTTTCGTGTTGCATTGGGTTTGAGCCTTGCGCTCCTGTCCCACGCTGTTGGCTTCGCGTTGCTCGATCTCGGTTGGGTTTCGTCTGCTCAAGCGCAGGCCATTCCCAAGTCGATCGAGGAGGGAGGAGCAGACGCCGCGCTCAAGAACAAGAAGAACAACTGGACGGTGGGTATCGCGGGTGGGCAGCTGTCCGGCAGCTACATGACCTTCGCGGACGAGCTCGGGCAGGTGCTCGACGACGGCGACAATCTGCGCGTCATACCGATGGTCACTTACGGGGCAGCGTCGAATATGGACGACCTGCTTTACCTGCGCGGGGTCGACATCGCGGTGACCCAATCGGATGTGTTCGAGTACTTCCGCACTCAGCGTAAGACGCCCAATCTCGACAGCCGCGTCAACTACATCATCCGTCTTCCTGTGTCGGAGCTGCATATCCTCGCGCGCAAGGAAATCCGCACTCTCGAGGATCTGCGTGGCAAGAAGGTCAGCTTCGGACCACAAGGTGCCGGATCGAGCCTCACAGGGAGCATCGTTTTCCAGCGCATTGGCATTAAGGTCGAGCAGTTGTTCCTCGACAACCCTTCGGCCATGCAAAAGCTAGCATCGGGAGAGATTTCCGCACTGATGCGGCAGATCGGGAAGCCGATTGACGTCTTCGCGAAGATCCCGAAGGATTCCCCGTACCATCTCCTGCCAATACCGTTCTCCAAGATTTTTGCCGACTACTACACTCTCGGCGAATTCACGAGCAAGGACTACCCGGGGCTGGTTCCGGAGGGCACCTCGGTCGACACGCTTGCGGTTCCCGCGGTGCTCGCCGTATTCAACTGGCCGAAGGGGCACGACCGCTACCGCCGCGTCGCGCGCATGGTCGAGTCGATGTTCACCAACTGGGAGAAGTTCCGTCAGCCGCCTCGTCATCCCAAATGGCGTGACGTCAATCTTGCAGCGACAGTTCCGGGGTGGACTCGCTGGAGCGTCGCGGATGAGATGCTGCGGAAAGTCCGGCCGCAGGAGGCGGGCGATCCTCCGCAGGTTGCGAGCGGCGACTTTGCCACGTTCCTGCGGTCGTCAGGTGCCGTGAACGCGAACCTGACGCCGGAGCAGCGCGACAAGCTGTTCCGCGAATACATGCAGTGGCAGGCTGCGCAGCGAGGGGCGCGGCCGCAACAGCAACAGCAGCCGCAGCGCTAAGGCGGGGCGATCGTGACGCCAACGTGTCGGCGTCGTCTCGTGAATTGACGTTGGAGGTAGGCGGGGACGGCAAGCGGCCGGTGGTCGGGAGCCCAGTAGGAGTGTCGGTTCATGAGTAACTCTCCAGCAAAGCCGTTCGGGGCCGGCCGCGGGGATGGCGAGTCAGTTCGCTCGCCGTACGCGCCCAAGCGAGGCCGCGCTGCAGCCGCCGATGCCCTGCACGGCGGCAACGACGATCCGCCGCCGCCTCGCTTTCTGGTTTCGTCACGAGACGACGACCGGGAGGATCTCACCGACTTCACCGAAAGCTCGCTGCAGTTTCGTGAAGCCCCGAATCCGCAGAGCACTCGCCGGTCACCTTTGAGCGAACGCCGCACGACCTATTCTGGGGCCGAGCATGCGCGCGCGGATACGACCGACGACATCGATCTGCAGCGTCTGGAAGAGAGCGTGCGTCGGCTGCAGCGTGAGGCTGCAGTCGGTCGGATGCGCCCGGCCGATGAGAAGCCGGCGGCGGCTCAGCCTGCTGCGGATGCGAGAGTTCAACGTCGCCGCGCCGACACCTATATCGATGGCTATCGGGTGCCACCATCGTTGCAACCCGAAGTCCTGACGCCACCGCCTGATCTCAGGGAGGGCCACGGGCGATTGTGGACTGTGATGAGCATGTTGATCGCAAGCGCGGTGGCTGCTCCGATTGCTTACTATTTCGCGGCCGGTAGCTCGTCGTCGTCCTCCGACCCCAGGCTTGCATCGGCAGAGTCGAGGCCCACGGTCGAGACGTTGACGGTCACGGCGCCCTCTGTTCCGGCACGTCCGCCGCGAGCCCAGGCGCCGGAGCGGCTGGATGTTGCCACGGCGCCCGAGGTGCCCCCACCGGTCACGGTGGTGCCCAGGCGCGCGGCGGCTCCCGCGCAAGCGCCAGAAGCGCAACCGCCCGCTCAGAGGGCCGAACGAACGCCACCGGTCCAAAGTGCTGAGCGGACGCCGTCGGCGCCGCCGGCTCAAAGGGTCGAGCGAACGCCACCGGCGCAAAGTGCTGAGCGGACACCGGCAACGCCGCCCGCTCAGAGGGCCGAACGAACTCCGCCAGCCCAAAGTGCTGAGCGGACGCCAGCGGCACCGCCGCCGGCCCAGAATGTCGAGAGAGCCCCGCAACCGGCGCCGACTCGCACGCTCGATCCGGGGGAGATTGATGTCCTGGTCAAGCAGGGCCAGCAGTTTGTCGCAGCGGGTGACTTCGTCACCGCCCGGCTGGTGTTCCAGCGTGCTGCGGAAGCGGGCAATGCAGCGGCCGCGTTGGCATTGGGCGCCTCCTTCGATCCCGTGGTGCTGTCGCGGCTTGGCGTGCGCGGCGTCGACGCCGATGTCGGCAAGGCGCGCGCCTGGTACCAGAAGGCCAAGGAGTTCGGCGCTCCCGACGCGGATCGTCGCCTCAGCACATTGGCCAACCGGTAGCTGAGCTCTGCCGGTTGCTGCGAAGCTGCTGACGCAGGTGAGGGCACGCCCTCAGTTGCGCTGTGGCTGTCGGGTGGGAGCACCCGTCGCCCCATCAGCGGCAGGCAGACAGGCCGGCATTGCCGCGTGCGTCTGTGCGGAGACGTTGCTGGCGACCGCGTAGTAGTCCTGGCAGGCCAGCCTGAGCCATCCCTCTTCGCAGTTCCTGCGCGCGCGCCGCACCCGAACGACCGCATCGTTGAGCCGCCGCAGATCGGCATCCTTCGTGCTCTGCGCCAGACGAGCTATCGCGTTACCGGCCGCCTCATGCCACTGCATGCAGGATCCTGCGAGCGTCTGTCCGCCCTTACTCTCATGCGTGGCGATCGTTGTCGCGGCAGGCTTGGTCATGGAATATCCGACGATCACCGCGGCGCCGATCGCGCAAGCCGCGAGCATGCGCCTGCTCCAAGTGGAGATCACCTCGCCATCGCGGGGCGTAAGCGGGATCTGAATGCGTGGTCTCATTACGATCTCTCCAATCAGGAGTTCCGGGTGTGAGGACGCCGACGTGATGCTGTCGTCGCGCCGGGGAGGTCTGCAGTCGGGCAAACGCTGATTGGGCATTGTCTGATCTCTCCGGTCCTTGGCTGTGAGGGGTGGACGGATCTCTCACCGTCGAGGGGGTGATCCGGGCGGCCACGAATCAAAACCCGGGACGCCGCCCGGCGCCTTCGGATCCCAGTCAAACTCGACATAGCCAAAAGCGAAGTTCCCAACGTCGCCCGCGTCGGAAGGAACGAAATTCGGAACGGATGCTGCGTCCGGTCTGGCGCGTGCGGACGTGTCAACCGGCGGAGCAATCTGGGCAGGGGCCACCGACATGATGAGGGCTCCCGCCAGAATGGCGGCGAGAACCAACGCCATCGCGATCCAGCGCCAGCCGATTTGCTCGTGAGCAAGTTTGATCTCCATCGATGCCTCCATAGGGGTGAAGCGGTGCGGTGGGGGCCAACCGGTCCCTTGTGACCCGTCGGCGAGGCGGATTGTGCGCAAGCGGGTGGAGGCGGAGAATCAGCCTGACGTCTTGGCGCCGATGTCGGATTGAAAGGGCGTGCCGATCGATTGTGCCGGTCTGGCGCTGCTTTCTTGCGAGGCCCTGCGCGTCGGCGACCTGTCCTTTAGTCTTGGGACTGAAGTATCGCGGATCGGAGCCGGCGGCCGTCAGGTGCCATCGCCGGATGAGGCCATTGCAAGCCGCGGCCAATCGGCATGGTCTCGGCACCCGCGGTTCGCGAAACTTGATACGGGAACTGCGCCGGCGATGCGCGGCGGCTCAGCGGGTCAGCATCCCCCGAGCGGGCGCGCTGGGGCGCGCCAACCGTCGAGCTTGAAGGCAAAGTAGGTGCGCGCCGTGGTTGGCCCGGTTGGGGCTTGGAAGCTGTCGAGCGGCTCGACGCTGGTGAATTGCGCGGCAAGCCGCGCCGTCGAGGAGCAGCGGCTCACGAAGAGGATCGGCAACGGCGCGGCTTCGCTGAGCGCGCGGGTGAGATCGAATTGGTGATCGGGTTCGGCCGTTCGCGGCCACGACAGCACCTGCTCCGGCTGATCGCGCCAGTAGTAGGCGAGCGAGGCGACATCGTCGCGCGCGTCGCCGACAATGGTTCGTGCGCCGACGCGGCGCGCGAGCGTGCCCGTGCGCTCGCCGAGCGCTCGCCAGCCCAGCGTGCGGTGATAGAGGTCGCCGTTGGCGAGCCCGGGCAGCTTAAGCCGTGTGGCGAGGGTATCGCCGGTCAGCAGTGCAGCCTGCGCGACGATCCCGATGGCAAGGCTCAGGGCGAGCCACTTCCACGCCCTGCGACGCACCAGGATGGCGACCACGACGACCGCGGCGGAGATGAAGGCCGGCGCCGCCCAGTTCGCCAGCGCCCTGGTCACAAAGCCTGTGGCGGTGACAAGGACCAGCGGCGGCAATGCAAAGGCCAGCATCATCCGGTCGGCTCTGCTCAATGCGGCTGAGCCGATACGGGCGATCGAGCCCAGCAGCACGGCGAACACGACCGGCCCAAACACAATGAACTGCGCGGCGATGAATTCCAGCCCCTTGAGCGGATTGAGCGCAATGCCGCCGCCCTGGATGTTGTCGCCGGTATGGCGGAAGGTTGCGAGCCCGTTGTCGATGTTCCAGAGAATGTTCGGGGCGACGACGATGAGAGCAATGGGCAGCGCAAGCCAAAGCGCCGGGCTGCGAACAAGCATCCGGGCGTCGCGTTCGAGCCATGTCGCCAACGTGATCCCGAGCAGAAAATAGATCATCGCGTATTTGGCCATCAGGCCGAGGCCGAGCGCGATCCCCAGCACCACGCCCCAGCGCATCCCGCCGCCGCCGAGCAGCTTTACGTAGGCGAGGAGCGCGAGAGCC
This sequence comes from Xanthobacteraceae bacterium, assembly GCA_036845065.1. Lineage (GTDB taxonomy): Bacteria > Pseudomonadota > Alphaproteobacteria > Rhizobiales > Xanthobacteraceae > VAZQ01. The sequence continues at coordinate 11,948 of DAIUEP010000077.1, forward strand.
CAGAAGAACAAGAGCGGCACGTCGGTCGAGATGATGCGTGCCGAGAATGCGGTTCCGGTCGCGAGGGCGATTGTCAGTGCGGCGTAGAAGGCGGTCCGGGTGTCGTAGAGTTGCTGTGCCACCGCATAGACCAGCAGGCTTGTGCCGAAATAGAGGATCGGCGCCGGCGCCCGGATACAGGCTTCGGAGCTGCCGCAGATGTGCTCGGCAAGCGCGATGGTCCAGGCGAGCAAAGGAGGCTTGGAAAAGTATCCGAACGCCAGCTCGCGCGACCAAGCCCAGTATTGCGCCTCGTCAAAGAACAAATCGACGGTCGAGAACGTGAGGCCGACCAGGCGGATCAGTGTCAGGATGGCCAGGAGCGCAATCGCAAGGCCAAGGCCAGGCACCAGCGCTCGCGACCGTTCGCTCGTTTGCGACAATGATGTCATTGCGCGTCCTGCAAGGGATCGCCGCGGATCGGTGGTTCCTACAACAGATGCGGCAAGCTCGGCTAGGAATTCAAATCGAAAGCGGTCCCGGAATGATACAACTGCAGTGCCCCTGATGTCCGAAGCATGGCCGGGGTTGCGAGGTCACTCCGCAAGCGAGGCACCGGAACGTCGCACCTGTCGCGGGTTACCGGCAGGACACGGGCACCGTTTCAGGCCTCGACTGATTCTCTGCCATGTCCTCGCTGCACCCTTGTAACGCTCTGAAAGGAAACGTGTTTTACGGCATCTCGCCATTCTGGTCGCCAAGCGGCGGGCGGCCATGCTAGGGGATGTAGGTCGGGTCTGGTCGGGCAGTTGGGGACGTCGCGTGGACATGGTGCACTCCGTGAAGGACGGTGCGGAAGGCCTGCTGCGCGTTGGAGTTGCGGGCGTCGGTGTCATGGGAAGCAACCATGCCCGTGTGCTGGCCGATCTGGCAGGCGTGAAACTTGCCGGCATCGTCGATCCCGAGCGCAAGCAGCGCGATTTCGTATCCAGCGCGCTCGGCTGTCCGGGCTTTGGTGACATCGAAGGGCTGTTGTCGGCCGGCGTCGATGCCCTGACCATTGCGGCGCCCACCCACCTGCACCGCGAGCTTGCGATGGCCGCCATCGAGCGCGGCGTGCATGTGATGGTGGAGAAGCCGATCGCCTCGTCAGTGGAGGAAGGTAACGCCATCATCGCAGCGGCGCGCCGCGCCGACGTCACCCTGATGGTCGGTCATGTCGAGCGCTTCAATCCTGCGGTTGCCGCTATCAAGGATGCAATCCGCGAGGAGGATATCCTGTCGATCGCCATCACGCGGGTCGGACCATTCCCGCCGCGCATGTCGAATGTCGGCGTGGTGATCGACCTCGCGGTGCACGATATCGATCTGATCCGCTGGTTCACCGATTCCGAGATCGTCGAGGTGCAGCCGCAGCTTGCGAGCGCGATCGCGGAGCGCGAGGACATCGCGCTCCTGCAGTTTCGCACCGCATCGGGCGTGCTGGCCCACATCAACACCAATTGGATCACGCCCTTCAAGGCGCGCAACGTGACCGTTGCCACCAGGAACAAATACGTCATGGGCGACCTCCTGACCCGGCAGGTAACCGAATGCTTCGGCTTCCAGCCGGATGGCAGCTATTCCATGCGCCATCTGTCGGTCGGCCATTCCGAGCCGTTGCGTTCGGAGCTGCAAGCCTTCGTCAGCGCGGTCGTCAGCGGCAAGCGGCCTGCGGTCACCGGCGAAGAAGGCGTGGCCGGGCTTGAAATTGCGATCCGCTGCCTGCAGAACACCTCGGTGCCGAGTGCGGCGCGTCGCCAGGGACCGCGCCGCTTGACTGGCTGAGCCTGTACCGAAGCGGTCGAATTGAAATCACGATGAACCAGCACACCCGCGCCGCGACTGCGCCCATCCCATTCATCGACGTCGCTGCCCAGCGCCGGCGGCTCGGTCGCGCAATCGACGACGCCGTCGCGCGCGTGCTCGATCATTGCCAGTTCATCATGGGGCCGGAGGTGCGGGCGGCGGAAGCCGACCTTGCCGCATTCTGCGGCGCCCGCCACGCCATCACCTGCGCTAGCGGTACCGACGCACTGTTGCTCCCGTTGATGGCGCGAGGGATCGGTCGTGGCGACGCCGTTGTGTGTCCTGGCTTTACCTTTCACGCCACCGCCGAGGTCGTGGCGCTCGTTGGCGCGACCCCGATTTTTGCCGACGTGGAGGAGGCAAGCTTCAATATCGATCTGCGCAGCGTCGAGCAGGCGCTGGTGGTGGCGCACCGGCTTGGCCTCAAGCCCAAGGCTGTGATCCCGGTCGACCTGTTCGGCCAGCCCGCCGACTACGACGCCATCGGCGAGATCGCGCGGGCCGAGAATCTGTTCGTGCTTGGCGACGCTGCCCAGTCATTCGGCGCGCTCTGCCGGAACCGGGCAGTTGGTACCTTGGCGCAGGCGACCGCGACCAGCTTCTTCCCGGCCAAGCCGCTCGGCGTCTACGGCGACGGCGGTGCGGTGTTCACCGATGACGACGACCTTGCCGGCGTGATGCGCAGCATTCGGGTCCATGGCGAAGGCACCGAGAAATACGATTGCGTTCGCATCGGCTTGAACGGGCGCTTCGATACCATCCAGGCGGCGGTGCTGATCGAGAAGCTCAATATCTTCAGGGACGAGATCGCAGCGCGAGACCAGGTCGCGCGCCGCTATTCCGCGGCGCTCGCCGACCTCGCGACGGTTCCTCGCCTGGGCGAGGGCATGACGTCGGTGTGGGCGCAGTACACCATCCGTCTGCCGCGCGGGCGCCGCGACGAATTCGTGGCGGTGCTTAAGGGACAGGGCGTCCCGACCGCGATCCACTATCCAAAGCCCGTGCATCGTCAGGCCGCCTACCGGGACTTTCCGGTCGCCAACGGCGGCCTGCCGGTGAGCGAGCGGCTGGCCGAGGAGGTGGTGAGCCTCCCCATGCACGCCTATCTCGACGAGCCGACCCAGGACCGTATCATCGAGGCGGTGCGCCGGGCGCTGGGCGGATAGCGCTGTCCGAGTAGTGCTTGGCTTCCCACGGGGCGCGACATTCAAGGCGGGCCGATGCTCGGACGCATCTTTACGGTCGGCGGCTTCACGCTCCTGTCCCGCATTACCGGCTTCGCGCGCGACATCGTGCTGGCGGCGGTGCTGGGCGCCGGCCCGATCGCTGACGCATTCTTTGTGGCGCTCCGTCTGCCCAACCATTTCCGTGCGATCTTCGCCGAGGGCGCCTTCAACGCGGCGTTCGTGCCGGCCTATGCGCGCATTCACGAGCAGGGCGGCCGCGATCCGGCGGGCCTGTTTGCGGATCGCGTGTTCACGCTGCTGATGGCAAGTCAGGTCGTGCTGCTCGTGATAGCGCTCGCCTTCACGCCCTGGGTGATCGCGCTCCTGGCGCCGGGCTTTGCCGACGATCCGGGCCGCTTCGCACTCGCTGTCGATCTCACCCGCATCACGTTTCCCTATCTGCTGCTCATCTCGGTGGTGACGCTCTACGGCGGGATACTCAACGCGCTCGGCCGCTTTGCGACCGCCGCTGCGGCCCCGATCCTGTTCAATTTCTCGATCATGGCGGCGCTGGCGCTCGCGCTGCTGTTTCCGACCGCCGGACACGCCGCGGCCTGGGGCGTGCTGATCGCGGGCTGTCTCGAGGTGCTGCTGCTCGCCCTCGATGTGACGCGGCAGGGTGCGCGGCCGGCGTTCCGCTGGCCGCGCCTCGATGAGGAGCTCAAGCTGTTCCTCAAGCGGTTTGGGCCGGCGACCGTCGGCTCCGCCGAGACTCAGATCGCGCTGTTCGCCGACACCATCATCGCGAGCTTCCTGGCGACCGGTGCGCTGTCCGCGCTCTACTATGCCGACCGTCTCAATCAGTTGCCGATCGGCGTGATCGGCATTGCGGCCGGTACCGTGCTGCTGCCCGAGATGGCCAAGCGAATTGCGGCCGGCGACGAGGCTGGCGCCCGCCATTCGCAAAACCGCGCGGTCGAGCTCACGCTGCTGCTCTCGGTGCCCTGTGTGGTCGCTTTCCTGATGGTGCCCGAGCTGATCATGCGCGCGCTGTTCACGCGCGGCGCCTTCACCACGGCGGACGCGCAGGCCGCGGCGGCGACGCTCGCCGCCTACGCGCTCGGGCTTCTGCCATTCGTGCTGCTGCGCAGCGCCTCCGTCACCTTCCTCGCCCGTGGTGATACCGTCACGCCGGTCAAGGCGCTCGCCGTCGCGGTCGCCGTCAATGTCGCGCTCAAGGTCGCCCTGATGGGGCCGCTGGCGCAGGTCGGGCTGGCGCTGGCAACCGCGGCCGGCGCCTGGGTGAACTTTCTCTTGCTCATATGGTTCGCCAGGCGGGCGCGGCTGTTCGCGATCGATGCGCGGCTGGTGCGCGCCATCGGCCGGCTTGCGGTCGCGGGTCTTGCGCTCGCGCTGGTGCTCTGGCTCGCGCAGGCGCCGGTCGAGGCGCTGTTCTCACAATGGGCGACGTTCCGGCATGAGGCGACGCTGGCGACGCTGGGCGTGATCGGCGCTTGTATCTACATCGGGGCGGTGCTGGCGCTGTTTGGGCGCGAGTGGCTCGCGCTGTTTCGGCGCCGCGCGTCAGGCCCGGCGGAACGGGCCTGACACTTTTGCATCGGTCAGCGACGCGCAGGCGGCGGCGCTTCCGCCTGGCGGGGCGCCGCAAGCTGCAAGGCCTTGGCCGGATCGATCAGGCCGGCGCCGAACTGGTCGTTCGGGCCGAGCCGCTTCGCGCTCGCGATCAGGATGCGGCGGACATCCGGCGGTGTGAGCCGCGGATTGCGCTCCAGCATCAACGCGACGATGCCGCTCACATGGGCAGTGGCAACCGACGTGCCGGTCGTCATCTGGTAGGTGCCTTCCGGCGCCGGCACCAGGATGTCGACGCCCGGCGCCGCGACCGCGATGTGATTGCCTCGATTGGCGCCGGTGAACAGCTTGTCGTCGATGTCGGTCGCAGTGACCGCGATCACATGCTTGTCGGCAGCCGGGAACAGCGGCGGTGACCGCGGCCCGGCGTTGCCGGCGGCGGCAATCAGCACCACGCCCTTGTCATGTGCGGCCTTGAGCGCGCGCTCGATGGTGGGATCGCGCGGGCCGGCGAAGCTCATGTTGACGATGCGCACGCCATTGTTGACCGCGTAGTCGAGGCCCTTGAGGATGTTGAAGGTGGTGCTCTGCGCGCTTGAGGCCTGGGTCGAGAAGGCCCTGATCGCGAGCAGCCTTGCGCCCGGCGCGGTGCCGAGCAGCCGGCGATGCGACGCAATGGCGCCCGCCATTCCGGTGCCGTGCGCGTGCGGCTTCTCCTCGACGCCGGTCGCGTCATAGCGGTCGATCACCGCGCCTTCGAGATCGGGGTGCGTGCCATCGATCTCGGAATCGATCACCGCGATCGGGATGTTGTTGGCGCGCACGCGGCGGTGGATGTCGCCCAGCCGCAGCTTGTCGAGGACGTATTGGCCCGAGTCGCCCTGCTGCCGCTCGCCGGCCAGGTCCTGCCCGAGCGTATAGAGATAGTTGGCCTGGGCGGCTGCAATGATCCGGTAGTTGGCGAGCGAGCGGATCACGCCCGCGAGGGTCTGGCTGGTCGCGGTGCGCAGCCGGTAGATCGCCACGTTGCTGGTTGCGAGGCACTGGGTGTTGAGCACCGTGAGCTGGAGCTGGCCCAGCGCCTCGTCCAGCGCCTGCTGCGGCGCGTTGCACGGCAGCTGGATCACCACCTCGTCCTGCACGAGGCGCGTTTCCTCGGGCGGGGGCAGGAAGAAGTAGCGGCCAGAGCCGACATCGAGCTGGATCGGGTTGTTGATGCTCGCGGTCTGCGGCCCGGGCTGGCCCTGCTGCTGTTGCTGCTGCTGGTTGATGGTCTGCGTGTCGACGAGGCTCGGCGGCGGTGGCGGCGGGCTGACCGGGTTGTTCTGGACGAGCAGAAGCTGGGAGGGCAGCTGCTGGTTCGACAGCGGCGGCAGCACCGGCGGGCCCGGGTTGGTGTTCTGGGGCCCGAGATTGACGAGATGCGGATAGGATCCGTGCGACCAGATGGTCGGATCAAATCCGGCCGGCACCGCGCCGGCCAGCACGGCGCTGTCGAGCGCGGTGCCGCCGGCGCTCTTCTCCTGGCCGGTGGTCTGGCGGTCCCAGTAGGAATTGGTGACGGTGCCGACGGGCGGCGAAGAGGGAACCCCCGTGATGAAGTCCGGCAGCGGCAGGTTGTTGGCGCCGACCAGGCCGCCGGTGGTGCTGCCCGCTCCGGCGGTCACGAGACCGGCCGCGTAGGTCTGGTCGATGGTGCCGCGGTTAAGTGCCGCGAATGCGCCGGCGACCACCTCATTGCCGCCGGTGACCGGCCCGAGCGCATAGGACTGCGTGATGGAGCCGGGCATGGTCTCGACATCGATCGTCACGTTGACTCCGACAAAGCCGCCGAGATGGCTGCTGTTGCCGGAGGTGACCGCGCCGCGCGCATAGGTCTGGTTGATGCTGCCGCCGTTGGCGCCAACAAAGCCGCCCGCGACAACGTTGGTTCCACCGGTTACGTTGCCGGTCGCATAGGCGAGCGAGATCGTGCCGAGGTTGCCGCCAGCGAAGCCACCGAGGATGCTCGCGTTGCCGCCGGTCACGTTGCCGGTCGCGCGGGTGATGGTGCCGGTGCCCGTGGTGGTGATCGTGCCCTCGTTGGCGCCGACAAAGCCCCCGGCCGCGCTCGTGTTCCCGACCGTCACGTTGCCGGAGGCCCAGGAGTTGATGATGGTGGCGCTGTTGTCGGCACCGGTTCCCGGATTGATGCACTCGGCGCAGTCGCTCGCGATGTTGCTGCCGACGAGCCCGCCCGCGGTGCCGTTGTTGCCGGTGAGCACGTTGCCGGTCGCGAACGAGCGCTCGATCCTGCCGCTGTTCTCGCCGACAAGGCCGCCGGCGCCGAGCCACGCAACGTTGGCCGCGCCGACATTGCCGGTCGCAAACGAATCCCTGATCGTGCCTTGATTGTCCCCGGCTAGACCGCCTGCTTGTGCCGAGTGGCCGCCGAATTCGTCGTCGGGCCCGCCGGGTCCGCTGGTGACGGCGCCGCTCGCGAAGCTCTTGTCGATCGTGCCCTGGTTGCTGCCGACGAGGCCGCCGCTCACGCCGAACGCCCCGCCGGTCACATTGCCGGTCGCGCAGGAGTACGAAGCGCCGATCGCGCACACCGAGGCCAGCACCGGCTGCGTCGTGCTGGTGATGGTTCCGGCGTTGAGCCCGACCAGCCCGCCCGCAAAAGCGATGTCGCTGGCGGTGCTGGTCACCGTCCCGAACGCCTGGGAATTGGTGATGGTCGAGCCCGGAGCGTTCGATCCGACCAGCCCGCCGGCCGCCGAGAACTCGCCCGTGATGTTGACCGCGACGTTGGCGTGGGAGCCGGAGATCGACGCGGTCCCGAAATCGAGAATGCCGTTCTGCCCGACGAGCCCGCCGACGAAGCTCGCTCCACCCGCGGTCACGGTGCCGGTCGCATGCGAGCCCGTGATGGTCGAGCCCGCAACGTTCGAGCCGACGAGGCCACCCGCGATGTTGAAGCCGCCTGAGCAGTCGCCAATGCAGCCATCGCCCACCGTCACCGTCACGCCCGTCGCGCTCGAATTGCTGATCGAGCCGGCGGACTGCTGATTGCTCGGGCCGAACATGCCGTTCTGGCCGACGAGCCCGCCCGCGATCACGCCGGCCAGGGTGAGGCCGTTGACCGTGCTGTTGCTGACGTTGACGTTGTCGATGGTGCCGGCATTCTGGCCGGCGAGCACGCCGACGAACTGGCCGGGCCCGGTCACGTTCGGGTTCG
>DAIUEP010000078.1:0-19454 GCA_036845065.1 Xanthobacteraceae bacterium
CGCTTCCGGTCGCCTCCTGCCGTGAGGCCAACGTGGCACGGTTGGTTTTGACCCACAGCGGCTGTAAGCGATCCGACGATTTGTCCAACTGTTATGCGCTGAGTATTTCGTCAAACTTCAAGCCCAAAACGCGGTCAGACGTTCGATGAACCAAAAAGATGCCAGTATGCCGATCGCATAGGTCGCAATCGGAGACCTGCGGTGAAGTCACGGCGGGACAGACGGAGAGTGTTCGACCGAGCGGAAGCGTTCATGCTTAGATTCTCCCGTTCGCCTGCGCCACCCGCATGACGGCGCGGACGATGCGGTTGTGGCTGCCGCAGCGACACAGATTGCCGTCGAGCGCGCTGCGAATCTCGGCTTCGGTCGGCTGCGGATTGCGCTTGAGCAGGTCGGCCGCCGCAATGATCATGCCGTTGGCGCAGTAGCCGCACTGCGCGGCCTGCTCGTCGATGAAGGCCTTCTGCAATGGATGCAGCTTGTCGATGGTGCCGAGCCCCTCCAGCGTAGTGATCTCGTTAGGACCGAGGTGCGCGATCGGCATCAAGCAGGAGCGCACGGCCGCGCCGTTGATGAGCACCGCGCAGGCGCCGCATTGCCCAAGGCCGCAACCGAATTTCGCGCCATTGAGCTCGAAATCGTTGCGCAGCACGTAGAGCAGCGGCGTATCCGGGTCGGCCTCGACCGAACGGGTCGCCCCATTGACCTTCAGACTGATGGCCATCGTGATTGCGTCTCCTCACGCGGAAAGCTGGGGTGTTGCTGGCGTCGTGCGGCCGGGGTTCTGCGTGTCCTTCATCTTAGGCAAACCAGGGGAAAAAATAAATCATACCGAACCTGGTGATTTCCCTCGCTCACACAGGTCGCTTGGCCGAAGCGTTCGCGGGTCGAAGGCATCGAGGCAAGCTCTGCTCAGTGAATTTGTGGATGGCTCTGGCCGTACCGAATGATGTCTGCAGATGGCCCATGACGTCCTCGGGCACTCGTCGGGTTTCGGGGCGGAGCGGCAGTTGGATAACGATGCCGAGCGTTGCGGAAGCGGCCCAAGATTGGCTGGCCGTCATTCTCTTGCAGCCGGCAGGCTGACCCGGAAACAGGTCTCCGCGCGCGGCAGCACCACCGCGTCGCCGCCGTGCAGTCGCGCGATCTGGCGTACGAGCGAGAGGCCAAGCCCCGCCCCGGTCGCGTCGTCGCCGAGGCGATGAAACGGCGTGAACACGCGCTCGCGCTCGCTTGCGGGCACGCCCGCGCCGGAATCCGCCACGTCGAGCGTCGCGAGCGCGCCCGCGCGTGCGACCCTCACCCGCACCGGCGGCGTGCCGTGGCGCTTGGCGTTTTCCAAAAGGTTGCGAATGAGGCGGCGCAGCAGCCGCGGATCGCCCGTCACGCTCACCGCCTCGCCGTCGAGCGCGCAGTCGTCGTAGTGCGCGCATTCCTCCGCCGCGAGCGCCAGGAGATCGACGTCCTCGGTCGCCTGCAGCGCCGGCATCGCGTCGAGCCGGCTCGCCAGCAATATCTCATCGATCAGCGCCTCGAGCTCCGCGACGTCGCGCTCGAGGTCGGCCTTGTATCTGGGCTCGCCGGTGCGCTCGAACAGCTCAAGCCCCAGCCGGATGCGCGAGAGCGGCGTGCGCAATTCATGCGAGGCGTTCGCCAGCAGCATGCGATGCGCGCCGACTAGGTTCTCGATGCGGCCCGCGGCCTGATTGAAGCTTGTGGCAAGCCGCGCGACCTCGTCGCGGCCTTTGATTGCGACGCGCGCGGTGAGGTCGCCCGAGCCCAGCGTCTCGACGCCTTGCTGCAGGCGCTCGAGCCGGCGCGTGAGCCCGCGCACCACCGGGTAGGCACCGACCGCGACCGCGAGCGCGACCGCGCCCAGAAACGCGATCAGCCGGAACACCGATGGCAGGTGCCGCGACGGCGCGCGGGCCACCAGCCAGCGGCCGTCCGGCAGCGGGATGCTCCACGCCGGCCCGCCCGGGCCGTAGACCCAGCCACGACCCGGCCGGTTGCGCGACGGCGGCGGCAGCGGGCGGCCAGCAGCCGCAATCAGCGCAAACGAGCCGTCGAACAGGGCGAGGTCGGTGCCGAGCTGCTCAGCGATACGGGCCAGCTCCTGCTCCTGCACCGACCGGGGCGCGTTCGCCGGCGGCAGCACCGCGGCCGCCACCGCGCCGACGATCTCGAACGCCTGGTTGGCGGGCGAGAATTCCGTGCCGAACCGCCACACGGCGCCCGCGACCAGCACCACCAGCACCAGGCTCGCCACGATGGTGAGATAGATCTTCTGGTAGAGGCGCCGCATCGCGTTGCTCCGAGCTCACGATTCTTTTGAGTGGCGCATGTCCTTATCGGAAAACCGGTTCCCACTTTTCCCGGACATGCGCTAATCCTGCGCCTTGGCGAAGACGTAACCGGCGCCCCGCACCGTGATGACGCGGCGCGGTTTCTTGGGATCGTCCTCGATCGCGGCGCGGATGCGCGAGATGTGCACGTCGATCGAGCGGTCGAAGGCTTCGAGCCGCTCGCTCTTGAGCATATCCATGATCGCATCGCGCGAGAGCACGCGCCCGGCATTGCGCGCCAGCAGCACGAGCAGCGCGAACTGATGGCTGGTCAGCGGCCGCGGCTCGCCCGCGAGCCTGACCTCGTAGGCGCCCGGATCGATCTCGAGCCGGCCGAACCGCAGCACCTCGCTCCCTCCGCCGCCCGCGCCGCGCCGCAGGATCGCCTTCACCCGTGCCAGCAGCTCGCGCGGCTCGAACGGCTTCGGCAGATAGTCGTCGGCGCCGAGCTCGAGCCCGACCACGCGGTCCATGGCGTCGCCGCGCGCGGTGAGCATGAGGATCGGGGTCTGCGCCTGCGTCCTGATGCGGCGGCAGACATCGAGTCCGTCGATATCCGGCAGCGTCAGATCGAGAATGATGCAATCGAAGCTCTCGCGCGCGTGGCGCGCGATGCCGAGCTCGCCCTTGGCGGCGACCGCAACTTGAAAGCCGGCCTCGCCGAGATAGCGTTGCACCATCTCGGCGAGGCGCGGGTCGTCTTCGATGAGCAGGATGCGGCCGGTCACGAAGTCATTCTAGTGCATGTGTCGTTTGAATCGATCCGCTCTCGACGCGTTTCCACTTGGACAGAACATCGTTTAGCCGCGACGCCAGCCGCCCCAGAAGCCCGGCCGCGGCCGCATGCGCTCTTCGATTTTTCGGCGCTGCTCCACGGTCAGGATCGTGGCCGCGTCACCGATCGCCTGCGCCACCCGCCTGCTGGCGGCATCGGCCTGCGCCAACTGCTCGACCCGGAACGCCTCGATGGCGGCGCGGTCGATTGTCGTCTGGGTCAGGAGCTCACGGCCGCGCTGGCGCGCGGCTTGCGCCTTCTCGCGCATCGGCAGCAGGTCCCGCACCGCCGATTTGACCACGGCACGCAGGCGCTCCTGCTGCTCGGCGGTGGCGTCGACCTCGATCGCCAGGTGCCGCACCATGCGGTCGGCGCGATCCTCGATCTGCGCCGGGTCCATCTGGCCCATCATGAAACCGCGGCCATGCCAGCCGCCGTGGCCGAAGCCGGGCCCAAATCCGGGCTGGCTGAATGCATGGCCGGCGAAAAGCGCCGCCCCTCCGACCGCGAACGCGATCAGAACAGCCAAGAACGCGGTACGGCCGCGCCTTCTGCCACGCGATGCAGGCGCGGGAGCAGCCGGGCTCGTGGTGGTTGAGGTATCGGTCATCTGTCTCTCCATTGAAGTCGAGCGATTGAACACCCCCAACCGGCAATCTGGGCGACGATTGTTTTGGCCGCTTCTCCGCAATGTAAAGATTTGTAAAGGCGACCGCCTGGAGCGCTATACTCCGCTCAGCCGCAAAAAGGCGGGAGGCAGCCAATGCTGCGATCAACGACCCTAGTGGCGCTCGCTTTGCTCGGTTGGGCGACCTGCGCGCAGGCACAGACCTATCCGGCGCGGCCGGTGAACGTCATCGTCGCGCTCGCGGCCGGGACCGGAATGGACACGCTGGTGCGTGTCTATACCGACAAGTTGTCGCAGAGCCTCGGCCAGCCGATGGTGGTCGAGAACCGGCCCGGCAGCGCGGGCCTTGCGGCCGGCGAGGCGATCGCCAAGAGCGCGCCCGACGGCTACACGCTCGGCGTCTGCACCAGCGCCGTGATGGCGATCCGGCCGACGCTGCTCAAGAAGATGCCGTTTTCGCCGACGGCCGACTTCGTGCCGATCGCGCTCTACGTGAAATCGCCCTTTGTCTTCATCGTCGATCCCAAGCTGCCGGTACGATCGGTCGCGGATTTCATCAAGTACGCCAAGGAGCGGCCGGGGCAGCTCAGCTACAGCTCCTCGGGCGTGGGCGGGGCGCCGCACCTGACCGCCGAGCTGCTCAAGCAGAAGTTTGGTCTCGATCTTGCCCACGTGCCCTATCGCAGCAGCCCGCAGTCGATCGCCGACGTGGCGGCCGGGCATGTACCGATGGCGATCGCCGAGGCGGGCGCGTCGTTGCCGCTGATCAAGGAGGGCAAGCTGCGCGCGCTCGCGGTGACGTCGCTCACGCGATTTGCCTCAATCCCCGACGTGCCGACCCTCGCGCAGGCGACTGGTGATGCCGAGCTCGAGGCCGTGTCCTGGCACATTCTTGTCACCCGCCAGGGCACGCCGGCCCCGATTGCCGGCAAGCTGCACGACGAGATGAAGCGGATCATGGCCTCGCCCGACGTTAAGGACAAAGTCGAGGCCATTGGCCTCATTCCGCACGAATCGCCCTCGATTGAGGAGATGCGGCGCTACATCACATCGGAAACCGCCAAATGGGGCGCCCTGGTGCGCAGCCTGGGGCTGGAAGGCTCGGAATAGCCCACGGCCGGCCCCTTTCCCCTGCCTGCCCTTTACCCTGTCGAAGAGTTGTGGCTTTACAACCGCCCCCAAACTGCCCGATTGCGAGGGCAAGCGACCCAACCATGGCGTCCCCAGGCAACCAGACCGAACCCAGGCGCGCCATCCCGCGCCTTTACCTCACGACCCCGCAGGTGGCCGATCCAGCCACGGTGCGGGACACGCTCGTTGCTGCGGTCAAGAGCGCCGACGTGGCGGCGGTCCTGCTGCAGCTTGCTGCGGCGGATGAACGTACCCTGATCAATCGCGCTAAGGCGCTCGCGCCATCAGTCCAGGAGCTTGGCGCCGCGCTTCTGCTCGACGGCCTCCCGGACGTGGTGGCGCATGCCGGGGCAGACGGCGCGCATCTCAGCGGTATCGCGGCGTTCGAGGCCGCGCTTGCCACCCTCAAGCCCGCGCGCATCGCCGGCTGCGGCGGTCTGTACACCCGCCATGACGCCATGCTGGCGGCGGAGGCTGGCGCCGACTACGTGATGTTCGGCGAGCCGAACCAGCGGCAGCATCGTCCAACGCTCGAGGCAATCGTCGAGCGGGTGGCCTGGTGGGCGGAAGTCTTCGAGATTCCCTGCGTCGGATACGCGGGCGGTATCGAGGAGGTCGCTCCGCTCGCGGAGGCCGGCGCCGATTTCATCGCGCTCGGCGACTGGATCTTCGCCTATCCTGAGGGAGCGCCCGCAGCGGTCGCCGAGGCGGCCCGCCGCCTTGCGCCGGTGGAGGCGACCGGATGAGCAACGCACGGCGGATTCACAGCACCGTCCTCACTGCAGTCATGAGCGCCGCCATGATGGCGGCCGCGAGCGCGCAATCGCCGCCGCTGATCCCACCGGCGCCGATCCCACCGGCGCCGATCGGCAGCCCGCCACCGGCCCCGCGGTTTGAGCCCCAGGTGCCGACCCCACCGGCGCCGAGGGCTGCACCAGAGCCCAAATCCGAGACCAAATCCGCTCCGCGAGCCCAGCCGCGCGTGATCCGTCCCGCCAACCCGCCGGTGGCAAGCCCGCCCGCAGCGAGCCCGCCGGCGCCAACTCGCCCGGTCGCGGCACCGCCTTCGGCCGCACCGCCCGCCACGACCGGACACGAGCTGGACCTCGCCTATGGCGCCTATCAGCGCGGCTACTACCTCTCCGCGCTCAATTACGCCACCCAGCGGGCCGAGACGCAGGGCGACGTCAAGGCGATGACGCTCTTGGGCGAGCTCTATTCCAACGGCTTCGGCGTCCAGCAGGACGACAACAAGGCGGCCGAGTGGTACCGTCGCGCCGCCGAGCGCGGCGACCGCGAGGCGATGTTCGCGCTCGCGATGTTCCGGCTGATCGGCCGCGCCGGCCCGCCCAACCGCGAGGATGCGGCCCGCCAGCTCGCCGCCGCCGCCAAGCTCGGACATGTGGCGGCCACTTACAATCTCGCTCTGCTCTACCTGGAAGGGCAGTTGTTTCCGCAGGACTTCGGCCGCGCGGCCGAGCTGTTCCAGGGCGCGGCCCAAGCCGGCAGCCCGGAGGCGCAATACGCGCTGGGCACGCTCTACAAGGAGGGCCGCGGCGTCGCCAAGGACCCCACCGAGGCAGCCCGTTGGCTCGGTATCGCGGCCGCCGCCGACTACACCGATGCTCAGGTCGAATACGCGATCGCGTTGTTCAACGGCACCGGCGTCACCAAGGACGAGGCCGGCGCCGCTGCATTGCTCCAACGCGCCGCCCGCAAGGGCAGCCCGATCGCGCAGAATCGCCTCGCCCAGATTTTCTCTTCCGGTCGCGGCCTACCGGCCGATCCGATCGAGGCGATCAAGTGGCACATCATCTCGAAGGCCGGAGGCGCGAGCGATCTCAATCTCGACGAGTTCATGAACAAGCAGAAACCCGAGATCCGCGCCGCCGGCGAAAAGGCAGCCCAGCCCTGGATCAACGCCATCAAGCAGTCACGCTCTTGACGCCGGCCGCGGCGGCGGGCAGACCGGGACACTAGCCGCCATGCTCCGCTCCGCCCTCCTCAACGTCATGATCAAGGCCGTGCAAAAGGCCGCGCGCGCGCTGAAGCGCGACTTCGGCGAGCTCGAGCACCTGCAGGTCTCGCTCAAGGGCCCGGCGAACTTCGTCACCGCCGCCGACCGCCGCGCCGAGGAGATCCTGTACGAGGAGCTCAGCCGGGCGCGGCCGGGCTACAGCTTTCTCGGCGAGGAAGGCGGCCAGCGCACCGGCACCGATGCGACCCACACCTGGATCGTCGATCCGCTCGACGGGACCATGAATTTCCTGCACGGAATTCCGCACTTCGCGATCTCGCTCGCGCTTGAGCGCGAAGGCGCGATCGTAGCCGGCGTCGTCTACAATCCGGCGACCGACGACCTGTTCACGGCCGAGAAGGGCAAGGGCAGCTTTCTCAACGACCACAGGCTGCGGGTGGCGGCGCGGTCGCGGCTGGCCGACGCGGTCATCGCCTGCGGGCTGCCGCATCCGAGCCGCGGCGATTCTGCGATCGAACGCAGGGACACCTTGGCAATTCAGGACCGCGTCGCCGGCCTGCGGCGCTTCGGAGCGGCCGCGCTCGATCTCGCCTGGGTCGCGGCCGGGCGCCTCGACGGCTATTGGGAGCGCAATCTGTCGCCGTGGGATGTCGCGGCGGGCGTCGCGCTGGTGCGCGAGGCCGGCGGCTATGTGACCGACCTCGCGGGCGGCGAGGCGCCGTTCGTGACCGGCAACATCGTGGCCGGCAACGAGGCGATCCACCGCGACCTCATGCGCACGCTCAAGGAGAGCGCGAAGGCGGGCTGAGCGCGTCGCCCCACACGTGTCGCCGCAGTCGTAGCCCGCATCGAGCGCCAGCGAAATGCGGGAAAGACCTGCAGCACCACGCCGACGCTCCCGGATGTCGCTGACGCTCCATCCGGGCTACGACGTACGCGGCCTCGACCTTCTCAGAGCTGCTTGAGCAGCGCGTCTCCGCCCGAGACCTCGACCTTGCCGGGCGCTTCCTCGATGTTGAGCTTCTTCACCACGCCGTCCTCGACCAGCATCGAGTAGCGGCGCGAACGCGTGCCGAGGCCGTTGCCCGACCCGTCGAACGACAGATCGATCGCCTTGGCGAACTCGCCGTTACCGTCGGCGAGAAAATTGAGCATGCTGGCGGCCGTCGCCTTCTGCCAGGCGTCCATGACGAAAACATCGTTCACCGCGGTCACCGCAATTGTGTCGATGCCCTTGGCCTTGAGGGCGTCGGCATTCTGCACGATCGAGGGCACGTGCATCTTGTGGCAGGTGCCGGTGAAGGCGCCCGGCACCGCGAACAACGCAACCTTCTTGCCCTTGAATAGCTCGTCCGTGGTCTTCCAGGCCGGGCCCTCCCCGGTCATCACTCTGAACTTGGCTTCAGGCAGACGGTCGCCGACCTTGATGGGCATGACGCAGGTCCTTTCATTAACACAACGATTGACAGATACACGATTGACACGGGGGATTATTGACACGCCGGATCAATCGACACGAGGGGATCTTAAGCCTGCGACAGCACCGCGCAGGCACGCGGCGCACAAACTAGCGTGCCTGGCGGATTAGTCGAGACGGATTGCGACCTCGATGGCGTCGTCGGGCGTTGTCGCCGTGAGAGTGAGGAGTGCACCCCGGTCGCTCGCTCCCGGCGGCAACCCATCCAGCTCGAACGCGAAACGCTGGTGGCCTGACGGGGCGCCATCGACCTTCGTCGGCAGCGGCAAGGCCCACTGCGCCGTCGGCCCTTCGGCGAACAGGTCCACGGCACCAGACGCCGCGACGTCGACGAGCACGCGCGGTGGCGCGGCGCCCGGCTCGCGCCGCACCGCTGCGATCGCGAGTGCGCCGCCGGCCCCGAGCTTGACCATTCTGGGCACGCGCGTCTCCGCCGACGCGAGCGCGGCATCGCGCGAGGTCGAGCCCTTGAAGACGCCCTTGCCCAATGCAAGCTCGGCCTTGGCCTCGGCCGGCACGCAAAGCTTTTCGCAGACCGCGTAGTCGAGCTTGAGCCGCAGCAGCACCGGCTTGGCGGCATCCAGCGGCTCGACGCGCACCGGAAAGATAACATCGCCCAGGTAACCGATGGTGCTGCCGCCCGCCTCCACGATGCGCTTCGGCGCCGGCCACAGCACCACAGCCCGCCTGAGGTTCTGCGAGGCGCCGAAGTCGAACTGTGGCGGAACCCCGGCATCGCCCGGGTAACGCCAATAGGTGTGCCAGCCGGATTTGAGTCGGATCTCGAGACCGGCCCGCAACGCGCCGTCAGCCGCCGGCTGCGATCCCGCAACCAGCCGGGCGGCACTGCGCGCGTCGCCATCCCAGCGCGTGACATCGTCCGCCGCCCGTGCGGCGCCGCTCGACCACGGCAGCAGCGCGCCCACAAGCAGCGCGCGCCCCAAAACCGCACGCCAAAGGAACGCATGCGTGCCGGCCTGTCGCAGCGGATTACGCGCCATTGTCATCCCCGACGTCATACCCGGCCTGATCTAAGCGTGAAGTCCTCAGCGCACCATTGAACTCATTGTGAACTCGCGCGGCAATAGTAGCCATTTTTAACATTGGGGGGGCCCGCTCGCATAGCATCTACCACCGTTGGTCTCGACGATGCTCGAATCCCCGGGCGTTTCTTTAATTTTGCCCCATCCCATCGCCACGGGGGCACCCCATATATGAAGCGCGGGGCCACGCTTTGCGTTAACGATCGGCACGAGCGGTGGCGCGCGGCGGAACTTTGAACACTCGCACGCATTTGTGAACACGAAGTCTGAAGCCACAGGAAGGACATATAACGAATCTTGAATCAACCAACGGTCTTTGCCCCCGAGCCGATGACTGCAGGGCTCGACTGGCGATGGCACCGACATGCGTGTGTGGACAGGACTTACGTGGACAACAGATACGTGGACCGCACATACGTGGACAGCGGACCGCGTCGTTTGCAAATCAGCGGCAATCGGGTAGCATTTCGTCATGAAATTGGGTCGCAAACCAGGACTGCAAGGCGAAGCCGGACCCTCCGGCCTCGAGCCAGGCAAAGGCAGCGCCGGCAAGCGCGGCGGGTCGACACGCCGTGGCGGCAAGCGCGGCTACCTGGACGGACAGATGCTGATCGCCATGCCGACCATGGGCGACGAACGCTTCGCTCGCAGCCTGATCTATGTGTGCGCGCATTCCTCGGAAGGCGCCATGGGCATCATCGTCAATCAGCCCGCCCCGCACATCAGCTTCCCGGATCTGCTGGTGCAGCTTGAGGTCGTCGGCGCCGCGGAGCTGATTCAGCTGCCGCCGGGCGCCGGCGAGGTGAAGGTGCTCAAAGGCGGCCCGGTCGAGACCAGCCGCGGTTTCGTGCTGCACTCGAGTGATTTCTTCATCGAGAATTCGACCTTGCCGATCGACGAGGGCATCTGCCTCACCGCCACGCTCGACATTCTCAAGGCGATCGCGCGTGGCGACGGACCGCAAAGCGCGGTGCTGGCGCTGGGCTATGCCGGCTGGGCGCCGGGGCAGCTCGAAAACGAGATCAACCAGAACGGCTGGCTGCACTGCTCGGCCGACCTGGAGCTGATCTTCGGCCAGGACACCGAGCACAAATACACCAAAGCGCTGAACAAGCTCGGCATCAACCTCGGCATGCTCTCGACCGAAGCCGGCCACGCCTGAGGCGGGCGGCAGACGCCATCAAATCCCCTCTTGTGGCGTCCTTGCTCGCCACGCCATCGCCGCATAGCATTGATCGCGGCAGCGACGCGTCGCTATGCGCAAGCGCGGCCTTAACAACCCCGCACGCGCACGGGATGCAAGCGCATGGGGAACGAGCGTCCGTGCCCAAGCGCATGGGAGGGGTTCAATGGCGGCTCTTGCCGCACTGAGACACGGCGGCGTTGTGGTAGGCGTGCTGCTTGCGCTCGCGACGCCACTTGCGACTCCATCACCCACCGCCGCCCAGGAGTCCGAGCAGGCATTCTTTGCCGGCAAGACCGTGCGGCTGGTCGTGGGATTCGGGCCGGGGGGCGGATACGACTCCTATGCCCGCATGCTGGCGCCGTATCTGTCCCGCAATCTTGGTGCGACGGTCATTGTCGAGAATCGTCCCGGCGCCGGCGGGCTCGTCGCGCTCAACGGCGTATATATGTCGCCGGCCGACGGCCTGACCATGATGATCGTCAACGGCACCGGCGCGGCGTACTCGCAACTGACCGATCAGCAGGGAGCCCGCTACGATCTCGGCAAGATCGGCTACGTCGCAACCTTGAGCGCACCGCCATCCCTTTGGACCGTGGGACCGCATTTCGGCACCAGGACGATCGCGGAGGCGATCAAGGTCGGCAAAAAGTGGCGATGGGCCGCGAGCGGCCCGGTCGACAGTCTGTCAGATGGCGCCGCCTTCACCTGCGAGGCCCTCAAGCTCGATTGCCAGATCGTGCTCGGATACAAAGGCAGCAACGATGCCGCGCTCGCCGTCTCACGCGGCGAAATGGACGCGCTCTACGTCACCGACACGTCGGCCAACCATTACGCTCAAACCAATGGGATCATCCCGCTCGCCACCATCGGGCGCAGCAGGTCGCGATTCTTTCCCGATCTGCCGACCATCTTTGAGGCGACCCATCTCGATGCCGGTCAACAGTGGCTGTTCGACTTTCGCCACCGGGTCCAGAGCCTCGGCCGCATCCTGGTGGTGCCCCCCGGGATGCCCGACAGTCGCTTGGCTTTTCTGGAGGCCGCCACCGCGAGATCGGTCAGCGATCCTCATTTTCTCGCCGAAGGCGACAAGCGGCAGCTCTACACCGACTATGTCGACGCCGCCGGCACCCGCAAGAACGCCATGAGCATCGTGACGAATATCACCCCTGAGCAAAAGAGGCTGGTGGCCGATATCCTCGCGCGGGCGCGCTGAAGCTTGCTCGCGACAAGACAATTTCGCTAGATTGAACCGTCATTGACGAGGAACGCCGCCAGCAGAAAGGGACAAGCCGATGTCCACCAGCACCGTCAGGCTCGTTTCGGAATCCGCCATGCCGGCCGGCGTGCGCGTCACCCAACTGCAGCCGGCGCTCGGCTCCATCATTGCGGGATTTCGATTCGACGGCCGGCCGCTCAGCGACGAGTTTCGCTCCGGCCTGCGCGATCTGCTGCACAATCGCGGCCTGGTGATCTTCGAACCCGGCACCGTGACGGCCGAGAGCTTCACGGCCTTCGCGGGCTTTCTGGGCGAATTTTTCCACTATGCGGGGCCGCACACGCCGCGCGCGCCGGAAAATCCCGACGCCACCATGATCGACTCGCTCAAGGACAAAAATCTTCGCAATCACATCTGGCATGCCGACGGCGGGTTTCGTCCGGATGCTCCGGCCTTCACGGCGCTCTATGCCCACGTGTTGCCGGATTCCGGCGGCGACACGATCTTCAGCAACACGGCCTGGGTCTATGAGCAGCTTGATCCCTTGTTCGCGGCCTATCTTGAATCCCTGAAGGTCATTCAATCAGCCGATGCGACCGGGCACATCACCGATCGCTATCTCGATCCGCAGGAGGCGACCGATGCACGCCAGCGCATGCCGCCCTTCGAGATGCCGCTCGTGCGCGTTCATCCGGTGACGGGCCGCAAGTGGATCGCGGTGAACGAATCCTACACGAACTACATCAAGGGCGTCAGCCGCGTGATGAGCCAGAACATTCTCGGAATCCTGTTTGACATGATCAAGTCGCCGGAGGCGACCGCCCGCTTCACCTGGAGCCGAGGCGCGCTCGCGATCTGGGACAATCGCGTCGTTCAGCACAAGGGCATCAAGGACTATGGCAACAGCCGCCGGATTCTCTATCGCGCCACCATGACGGCGTGAGGCAGCCTCGCGATGAACAACCTGCGCGCCATGACGCTGATCACGGTCGACGAGCTTGGCGCGCTGTTGGACGCCCGGCACGCCGTGGTGGTGCTGGACGTCATTGACGAGCAAGGCGCGGCGCCGGACGCAAGGCTAAAGATACCGGGTTCCTTGTGCGTTCATCTGGCGACGGATTTTTCCGGCAAGCCTTCGGCCGCATCCGGGCGGCGGCCGTTGCCGGACGTGTCCGAGCTGCAAGCCAAGGCGCGCGCCTGGGGCATCTGCAACGGCAGTACCGTCGTGGTGTACGACAATGCCGGCGGCGCACAGGCGTCGCGCGCGTGGTGGACGCTGCGATGGGCGGGGCTGTCGAATGTGCGCGTGCTCGATGGCGGCTATGCCGCATGGGCCGCGGCCAACCGGCCGTCGTCCGATCATGTCGCCACCTG
Organism: Xanthobacteraceae bacterium; assembly: GCA_036845065.1. GTDB lineage: Bacteria > Pseudomonadota > Alphaproteobacteria > Rhizobiales > Xanthobacteraceae > VAZQ01. The sequence goes on from DAIUEP010000078.1 coordinate 13,154, forward strand.
CGCCGCCTGCGCGGGCGACGTGGTTCTGACGCCTGGCTGCATGCCCACAATCAATGCCGAAGAGGCGGCAAGCCTCGCGAAGCAATCCCGATTGCTCGATGCGCGGCCGCGGACGGCCTATGTGGGCGATCCAGCCAAAGCCGCCACCGGGCATATTCCGGGCGCCGTTCACGCGCCGTCTGGCGACAACATCGCGGACGGAAGATTCAAGCCGAACGACGATTTGAACGCCCGCTTCGCTCAGCTCGGTGCCGATGGGTCCTGCACGATCGGGGTCTATTGCGGGAGCGGCAACGCGGCGACGCATGCGATCGCGGCCATGTGCGCGGTGGGGCTAGAGCCCGCGCTCTATGTCGGATCGTGGTCAGCCTGGAGCGCCGATCCGGCCCGCCCGGTCGCAACCGGCTCCGAGCCGGAGTAGAGCGCCAGACTTTGATCCGATGAATGGCATCGGATCAAAGTCCGACAAGGACACGCGCTACCGGACCGCGGTCTTCATGCTCTGGTAGGAGAACACGAAGTCCTGTGAGGCCTGCGGCTTGTGGCAGTTGAAACAGGCCGTGAGATTGGCATTGGGATTAGGCGTCTTGTCGGCGCGGAAGGCCTGGTACTCCCATTCGCCGTTGCGCTGTGCCTCGGGATATTCCGCGCCCCAGCCGGCGCGCTTCTCCATCACGGTGTAGCCCACGATATTGCTGGTCTTGATGAAGCGCCCGTTGGCATCCTTCGCGGGATTGCCCTGCGCATCGAGCTGGGCTGCGTATTGCGCAACGGTGATGACCGTGCCCTGCGGCAGCGGATCACCCTTCTTGGCGGCATCGACCGCCGCCTGGCTGGTGAAATATTCGCGTACCTGCTTGTTCTCGGGACGGTCGAGGGTCATGTAGACCACGCCCTTGGCATAGTCCGCCGGAAAGGCGACCTTGTCGCCGCCGGCCTGCGCCGTAATCGCGAACGCGGCGATGCTGGCACCAAAAATCGCGATGACGCTTGCACGTCTCATGTCTGCCTCCCTTGTTGCGGGTTCGAATACCCTCAGCAGTATAGCCGACACAAAGACCCGCCGCAGCCGCTTGTGCGGCGCGCCCGCGACCTTAAACTGCCCCCTGAGCCGATGGCGGGGACGCCCCACCATCACGACAGAATGCAATGGGGAGAAACGCTATGAGGCGCGCTCTTGCCTTCGTGCTTGCCGCCACCGCGACGTTGCTCGCTGCGGCAGCGAATGCTGCCGAGATCAAGGTGATCTCAGCCGGCGCGGTGCGGGCGCTGATCGCCGGCATGATCGATGACTACAGCAAGCAGACCGGCCACACGTTCGATTTCACCACCGGCCCGACCGGATTGCTGCGCGATGTCATCGCGACCGGAAAGCATGCCGACCTCATCATCGCGTCGGCCCCGCTGATGGGCGAGCTCGAAAAGACCGGCAAGCTCGTGGCCGGCAGCCGCACCGATCTGGGTCGCGTCGGCATGGGCGTGGTCGTGCGCGACGGCGCTCCGGTGCCGGACGTCTCGACGCCCGAGGCAATCAAGCAGCTGCTCATCAAGGCGACGTCGATCGCTTACACCGACCCCAAGCTCGGCGGCACCTCGGTCATCCACCTGATGAAGCTTGCCGATCGCTTCGGCATCACCGAGGCCGTGGTCAAGAAGGGCGTGCTGGCCTCAGGCGGCGACGACGCCTCCGAGAAGGTCGCGCACGGCCAAGCCGAGATCGCGGTCACGCTGATCAGCGAAATCGTGCCCATCAAGGGCGCCAAACTCGCCGGCCCGCTGCCGGGCGACACTCAGCTCTGGACCATCTATGCGAGCGCGATCCCCGGAAGCAGCAAGGAGCCCGCGCATGCCCGCGCCTTCATCGCCGCGCTCATGTCGCCCGCGATGGCGCCACGCTGGAGCGCCGGCGGCTTCGAGCCGCCGAAGTAAGGTCCATCGCCCGAATGGAGCACAACGAAATCCGGGCAAACTTCTCTGCATGTTATGCTTTCCCCGGATCGTAGCAGGCGAACGGCAACGGCCCCCCTTCCGCACCGCCGCAAGGCTGAGGTAGCTTAATGGTCGAGCTGCCAGGGGGCGTGCCGAACCACCTCACTTTAATGGCAGCGATGGTGCCATCGGCCGGCAGCATTTCCCAATGTCAATCGGAAATTTGTTGAGACGCCTGCGCGACAGCGTGCGGCCCGTAAATATCTTAGCATTTCTGGAGGGAACACCATGAATCTCCCCCGTCGACGTTTTCTGCATCTGGCAGCGGGCGCAGCTATGCTGCCGGCCGTCTCGCGCGTCGCAAGCGCGCAGACCTACCCGGCTCGCCAGATCACATTGATCGCACCCTGGCCGGCAGGCGGGGCGATTGACGCGCTATGCCGGGCCATTGCCCCTGGAGTAGCGGAACGCCTCGGCAAACCGATTGTTGTCGAGAACCGGCCAGGAGCCGGCTCCGTGCTCGGAGTAGCAGCAGGCATGAAGGCGCCCGCGGATGGATACACGCTGACCATGGGCGGCAGTGCATCGCTTGCCATCGGCGCCACCCTCAACAAGAGTCTGCCTTACGATCCGCTCAAGGACATCGCACCAATCGCATTCACCGGACATATTCCCTTCATTCTGGTGATCAATCCATCGCTGCCGGTGCACTCGATCTCGGATTTGATCAGCTACGCCAAGAGCAATCCGGGCAAGCTTTCGTTCGCATCAGGCGGAGCAGGATCGCCCCACCATCTTCTGGCGGAGCTGTTCAAGACCATGACAGGCATCGACATGACTCACGTTCCGTACAAAGGCAGCGCGCCCGCCTTGACGGACGTCATCGCCGGGCATGCACCGCTGCTTTTCTCCGACACTATTCCATCGCTGCCAATGATTCGGGAAGGGAGGGTGCGTGCGCTCGGAGTGTCCTCGGCGCTCAGGCTGCCGTCCGCGCCCGACATTCCGCCGCTCGCTGAAGTTGGACTACCGGGGTTCGATGCGAGTGGCTGGGGCATGATCATCGCCCCCGCTGGGACGCCCAGCGAAGTCGTGACCAAGGTCTATTCGGCGGTTCGTGACGTGCAAGGCCTGGCGGACGTCCGCCAGCAGATCATTCGTCTTGGGATGGTTCCCGTCACCAGCCCACCGCCCGACAAGCTGCCTGGCCTCATCAGCTCCGAGATCGAACGCTGGGCCAAGGTCATTCGCCAGGCCGGCCTTGCTGGGTCCGAGGGATGACAGCGCGGGGTCGAGCGCAAGCGCAACGACCCCGCGAAGGCGCCCCATGAACTGAGACGCCCCGCCTTGGCGCCGCAGACGCACCTCAGCGCGCCGCGGCTTCGAGCCGGTTCGAGGTGAGCAGCTCGCGCGCGGCCTCGGCGCTCATCGGCTCGCCGAACACGTAGCCCTGCGCATACTCGCAGCCGAGCTGATAGAGCTCAACCGCGTCCGAATCGGTTTCCGCCCCTTCCGCCACCACCTCCATGCCGAGGTCGTGGGCGAGCGCGATGATCGAGCGCAGGATCACCGGCCGCTGCCCCTTGGAGGAGGCGCGCACGAACGACTGGTCGATCTTGATGGTGTCGAACGGGAAGCGCTGCAGATAGGACAAGGAGGAATGGCCGGTGCCGAAATCGTCGAGCGCCAGGCCCGCGCCCAGCTCCTTGATGCGGGTCAGCATCTGCGCGGCGTGCTCGGGGTTCTCCATCACCAGCGACTCGGTCAATTCCAGCTTGAGCGTGCCGCGCGCCAGTCCCGAGCGCGCAATCACGGTGCGCAGGTCGTGGATCAGGTCCTGCCGCAAGAGTTGCCGCGACGAGACATTGACGCTCGCGAAGATCGGCTCGCGGTTGCGCGAGGCGCGCTGCCAGGTGCCGAGCTGGCGGGCGGTGTGCTCCAGCACGAACAGGCCGAGATCGACGATCAGGCCGATCTCCTCGGCAATCGCGATGAAATCGGACGGTGACATCCGCCCCATCTTGGGATGGTCCCAGCGCGCCAGCGCCTCGAAACCGGCCACCGAGCGGTCGTCGAGCCGCACGATCGGCTGGTAGAGGATGGTGATCTCCTCGCGCTCGAGCGCACGGCGCAGGTCGGATTCGAGCGTCAGGCGGTCGGTCTTGCGCGCGCGCATGGAGGGCTTGAAGACCTCGATGCGATCGCCGCCGATGCGCTTGGCGTGATACATCGCCAGCTCGGCGTCCTTGAGCACCTCCTCGCTGCGGTGCGGCTGGCCGTCGCTGAGCGCGATCCCCATCGAGGCGGTGAGGAAAATCTCGCGGTCGTTGAAGGTGATCGGCGCGCGCAGCGCGCGGCGCAGCGTTTCCGCAAACGCCACGATGCGGTCGGCCTCCTTTTCCGAGAGCAGGATCAGGGCGAACTGATCGCCGGCGAGGCGTGCGAGCGTATCCTGCGGCTTGAGCAGGCGGCCGAGCCGTCGCGCCAGCGTCAACAGGATCGAATCGCCGACCGCGATCCCGACCGAGTCGTTGACCTGCTTGAAGCGGTCGAGATCGATCACGATGATCGTGGGCTTGATCGCCTCGTCGGCCTTGGACAGGGCGAGCACGGACTCGATGCGGTCGACGAACAGCTCGCGATTGGGCAGCCCGGTCAGGTTGTCGTGCACCGCGTCGTGCAGGAGGCGCTCCTCCGCGTTCTTGAACTCGGTCACGTCGCTGATGGTGCCAACAAGCCGCACCACCTCACCGTCCGAGCCGACGACCGGACGGGCCTTGAGCGCGAACCAGAGATAATGGCCGTCGGGCGTGCGCAGGCGGAAATCCTGTATGAGCCGGCCGCGGCGCTGCTCCAGCACGTTGTCGAGCGCGGTGCGGAAACGGTCGCGGTCGAGCGGGTGCAACACGTCGAGCCAGCGCGCCGCCGGCCCTTCAAGCGCGCCGCGCTTGAGCCCGAGCAGGGTCTCGGTCTCGGGGCTGGTGAACACCTTGTCGGAGGAGACGTCCCAGTCCCAGATCATGTCGCCGGCGCCGGTGAGCGCCAGCGCCCGACGCTCGACGTCGCTGACGATGCCGTGCGTCACCCCGCCCGCAAAAGCGTGCTGCATCACGGTAAATCCGATCAGCATGACGATCAGCACCAGCCCGCCAAGCAGCGCCGGCCCGACGATGTCGTTGGTCACGCCGCCCATCACCGCAAGCCCGGCCGCAATCACCCATACGACCAGCAAGAGCCAGGTCGGGATCAGCAGGACGGCGCGGTCATAGCCGTGGAAGGAGAGATAAATCACGAGGCTGAAGCCGAACACCGCAACGCCCACCAGCGACAGCCGCGCTATGCCCGATGCCACCGACGGATCGACCAGCGCGACCGCGATCAAAAGCACCAGGAAGGCGAGCCAGCCGATGGTGATATGCGAATAGCGCACATGCCAGCGGTTGAGGTTGAGGTAGGCGAACAGGAAAACCAGCAGCGTCGCCGCCAGAATCGCCTCGCCGGAGGCGCGCCATACCCGCTCGGCGCCCGCCGACATGTCGAAGACCTTGCCCCAGAACCCGAAATCGATGCCGATATAGACCAGCACTGCCCAGCCGAGCGCAGCCGCGGCCGGGAACATCACGCTGCCCTTCACGACGAACAGGATGGTCAGGAACAGCGCCAGGAGGCCCGCTATCCCGATCACGATGCCGTAGTAGAGCGTGATGCTGTTGATCTTGTCCTTGTAGGCGTCGGGCTCCCATAGATAGATCTGGGAGAGCTTGCTGGTGCGCAGCTCCGCCACGTAGGTGATGACGGCGCCGGGATCGAGCGTGACGCGGAAAACGTCGGCGGTCGCGCTGTCCACCCGCTCGGGGCGTTCGCTGCTCGACGTGATGTTCACGACACGCGAGAGGCCGAGATCGGGCCACAGCAGCCCGGAGCCCACCAGGCGATAATGCGGAACCACGATCAGCCGATCGATCTGCTCGTTGCCCGAGTTTGCAAGCGCGAACACCGCCCAGTTGGTGTTGCCTTCACGCGCCCGCACGTCAATGCGCTGGACGATCCCGTCGGCGCCCGGCGCGGTCGAGACCAGGATGCGGTCGTTGTCCGTGCGCTGCAGCTCGACTGCGGCCGTGAGATCGATTGCCGAGGCGTCGGTGCGCACATTGACCGCATCGACCGCATGGGCCGGTTGCGCGCCCATCACGGCTGCAAACAGACCGGCTGCGGCAAGAATGGCGCGCAATAGGCGCAAATTGGGACCTCCGGATTCGCAACCCACGCTAGTGCCGCCGATTTGAAGTTCCTACAACATGTGCAGCAAACTCAGTGAGGAACTTCAAATCGAAAAGCGGCACTAGAATCATAGAGTTGCTCGTGCCCCTGT
>DAIUEP010000079.1:0-10433 GCA_036845065.1 Xanthobacteraceae bacterium
GACTCGGACAACTCACGACGAGGCGGCGGTCGCGGCCTCGACGCGTTCATCTACCAGTGCCTCACCGGCAGGATTCCAAGATAGGCGTCGCGGGGGATCGTGGATTGCGCGCGCCCGGCGCTCGCCGGCTCATTGTCCGACGATGTCTGGCCACGACAGCAGCGGACGACCTCAAATCGTGAACGTCTCGTGCGTCGAGGGATGGAACATCTCCTCCGGCGTCACGAGGCGTGGCGAGAGGCCCTCGGAGTGGTGGTGGCGAAGGAACGTCTCCAGCACCTTGCGATTGGGCGCGAGACCATAGGACCAGAAATCGTGCCCCATCAGCTCGCGTGCAGCCTTGAGCTGCTCGTCGACGAACGGCAGCGTGCATTTGCTGGTCGCGGTGTCCTCGAGCTCTTCAAGACACTTCGCTTTCGCCTGCTCGAACGCCTTGAGCACGGCCGCCGGCAGCCACGGATGCTGCGCCACCAGCGTGCGGCGGATGCCGGTCACATGCATGATCGGAAAGATGCCGGTGCGCTTGAAGTAATCCTTGCCGGCCGCGATCGGATCGGGAAACAGCCAGCCGATGTTGGGATTGTTCTTCGCCGCCAGCCGCGGCACGCGCGGCGCGATGAAGGCGTCGATGGCGCCCTCCTCCAAGAGCTGCGAGATCGTCTTGCCCTCGGGCGCGTTCTCGAGCCGCACGCCGGGCGGCAGCTTGATGGTGATCTTCTCAGGCCTACTCGGATCATCGATGCCGCCGCGCACCCAGATCACGTCGGACGGCTTGACGCCGTAGTCATCCTCCAGGATGGCGCGCGCCCAGACACAGGCCGTGAGCTGGTATTCGGGCAGGCCGATGCGCTTGCCCTTGAGGTCTTCGGGCTTCTTGATGCGGTCGGTGCGCACGTAGATCGAGTTGTGGCGGAACGCGCGCGACACGAAGGCCGGCACCCCGACATAGGGGCAGTCACCCAACGCGGTCTTCACCGTGAAGCTCGACATCGACAATTCGCAAATGTCGAAGTCGAACGTGCGGAAGGCGCGAAAAAAAATCTCCTCGGGCGGCAGTTGCATGAACACCGGGTCGACCCCGTCGATCTGGACTGAGCCGTCGAACAGGGGGCGCGCCCGGTCGTAATTGCCGATCGCCACGGATAGCTGAAGTTTCGACATTTTCCCTCAATCTTTCTGCAAGCTTTGTGGTGGTTAGATAGCCTTCCCCGAGCAGGAGGGGCAACCATGCTGACGTCCATTGTTGGGTTTTTTCGCCTCGGCGCCGCGCTGCTTCTCGCAGCCCTGCTCCTGCAATGGCTGTTGTTGCCGGCCGGCGCCGACGACCGCGCCGACTTCCAGGCCGCATTCAAGCTTGCAGCCGCACAATATCAAGTCGCGCTGAAGACACTCGAAACCAGGGGACGCGAGGAAACAGCGGCCGAGGTCGCCCGGCTGCGACAGGCAGTGCAGGCCGTCATCGAGCAATTCGATGCAAACCAAGCCGCGCTACGCGTAGACCAGAACTACGCCGGTCTGCTCATGCAAGTCGATGCCAGCATTGTGGGCGCCTTGCTCGTGATCGACTTCGGCAGCCGCGAAGCGGCGCGCGATGCGCTCATGCCGATCGGACAAACCTTGTCGGAGCTTGGCGCCCGTGCCGCGCGGACCGATTGATTGCAATCGCGCATAGGACATAAGCCTGCTCAAATTTTTTCGATTATAAATGTTCGACACGGCGGTATGCTTTGCTATAGTCGCGCGCCATTCGCTGACCGGATACCCCATGCGCCTCGCGACAGCCGTTGCGGAACGAAATGAGCCTCAGACCGATCTTGGCGCTCTGTCTGCGCATGCCAAGGACGCGAGCGAATTTCTCAAAGCGCTGGCGCATCCGAACAGATTGTTGATCTTGTCCATCCTGTGCGAGGGAGAACGGTCGGTGACCGAGCTCGAGCAGTTGCTCGCGCTGCGGCAGCCGACCGTGTCACAACAGCTTGCGCGACTGCGCGTGGATGGCCTGGTGAAGGCGCGGCGCCAAGGCAAGACAATCTATTACAGCCTCGGCAGCAACGATGCGCGCATCATCGTCGAGGCGATGGGCCGCGTGTTCGGAAGCCGCCGCTGAACATCGGACGCGGGGTGCGCTAGGTCGGCATCGCGATATCGATCAGCCTGAGCTGCACGCGCTCCTCGCCCTGCCAGCGGTCGACCGCCAGGCATCCGGCGGCATGCACCTGAAGCCCGCGGCTTTGCATGAGCGCCGACCCCAAGCTCTGGCCGGCCGCGCGAAACGCGATGGCGTTGACCATGGCACCGTCGCCGGCGCGCAGCCGCACCCGGATGTGCGCCTGACCGACCTCGTCCGCATACGCGATGGTGTGCGCCGGCAGCGCCACCACGGGCTCGGGATTGCCCGCCCCGAACGGGCCCGCGCGCCCGATCGTCGCCACGGTCTCGCTGGTCGCCGCGGCCGCCGTGAGCGCGCCGTCGATCAGCAGCGCATCCACTCGCCGGGACGCCGCGACGGCGGCGCCGAGGGCCTCCTCGAGGTAGGCGCGAAACGCCGAGAGCGCAGTCTTGCGCAGCGTGACGCCGGCCGCCATGGCGTGACCGCCGCCTTTGACCAGCAGACCCTCCTGCACCGCGTGACGCACCGCGCGGCCAAGATCGACGCCCGCGATCGAGCGCCCCGAGCCGGTGCCGAGGCCGCCCGGCTCGAGCGCGATCGCAAACGCCGGCCGGCCGAACTTCTCTTTCAGGCGCGCGGCGACGAGCCCGACCACGCCAGGGTGCCATCCTTCGGCGGCGGTCACGACGACCGCGCCCTTGTCCTCGGCGCCGAGCGCGGCCATCGCTTCCGCCTCGGCTTGCGCCACGGTCGCAACCTCGATCGCCTGGCGCTCGCGGTTGAGCCGGTCGAGCTCGGTGGCGATGCGCGCAGCGTCCACCTGGTCCTCGTTGAGCAGGAGATCGACCCCGAGCGTCGCCCGCCCGATGCGACCGCCGGCATTGATGCGCGGGCCGAGCAGGAAGCCGAGATGCCACGGCTCCGGCGGCCCGGACAGACGCGCGATATCCATCAGCGCGGTGAGCCCGACATTGTCGCGCCGGCGCATCGCCAACAGGCCCTTAGCGACGAACGCGCGGTTGAGGCCCTTGAGCGGCACGACGTCGGCGACGGTTCCGAGCGCCACGAGATCGAGCAGGCCAAGGAGATCGGGCGCCGGCCGTTGCGACGTCCAGAACCCGCGCGCGCGCAGCTCGCGATTGACCGCGATGAGGGTCATGAACACGAGGCCGACGGCGGCGAGATGGCCAAGCCGCGACAGATCGTCTTGCCGGTTCGGATTGATGACCGCAATCGCCTGCGGCAGGGTCTCGTCGGCGAGGTGGTGGTCGATCACGATGGTCTGCATGCCGAGACGGGCGGCCTCGGCGAGCGGCTCGTAGCTGGTGGTGCCGCAATCGACCGTCACAAGCAGCGTCGCGCCGCGTTCCGCAAGCCCGCGCACGGCCTCGACGTTGGGCCCGTAGCCTTCGAACAGGCGGTCGGGAATGTGGATGATCGGCGCGAGCCCGGCATAGCGCAGGAAACGCGCCAGCGTCGCGGCAGAGGTCGCGCCGTCGACGTCGTAGTCGCCGAAGATCGCAACCGTCTCGCCGCGCTCGACCGCCTCGGCGATGCGCACGGCCGCTGCCGCCATGCCGGCGAGCGTATTGGGGTCGGGCATCAGCGCCCGCACGGTCGGGTCGAGGAACGCGACCGCGTCTTCGACCTCGACGCCACGACCGGCGAGCACACGCGCCAACAGCTCGGGCAGCTCATGGCGCTGCACGATCGCAAGCGCGCGCGCCGAGCCGCGCTCGTCGAGCCGGTCGCGCCAGACGCGGCCGGTCGCGGAACGCTCGACACCGAGGAAGTGGCGGCGCGCCGGAATGGTCGCTTCGGCCAAGGCGATGGTCATCGGCTCCGCCGCAAACAATGAAACGACAGTCACATCTCAGCGCGAGAGAATCAGCTCTCGGCGAGAGAATCAGCCGGTGATGATAAGCGAAAAAGACGCAGGCTGGATAGCCGCCGTCCTTCGTCCCGCGGCGGATGTTGAGGGCGCGAGCCTCAGTCCAGATGGAACTTCTCAAGTTGCCGGTGCTGAGCCAGGATCCGGCGCACCGTCCCGGTGACCGAGCGCATCACCACGGTCTCGGTCTCGATGATGTCCTTGCGGAATCGCACCCCGCGCAGCATGGCGCCATCGGTCACGCCGGTTGCCGCGAACAGGCAGTCGCCCTTCACCATGTCCTCGATCTCGTAGCGCTTGCGCGGATCGGTGACGCCCATCTTGGCAGCGCGCTCGCGCCGCTCCTCGGTGTCGAGCACGAGCCGGCACTGCATCTGGCCGCCGATGCAGCGCAGCGCCGCCGCCGCCAGCACGCCTTCCGGCGCGCCGCCGATACCCAGATAGATGTCAATGCCGGTCGAGTCAGGCTCCGCCGTGTGGATGACGCCCGCGACGTCGCCATCCGTGATCAGGCACACGGCGGCGCCGACCTTGCGCACGGCGGCGATCATGTCGGCGTGGCGCGGCCGGTCGAGGATGAGCGCCGTGATATTCTCCGGCTTCACGCCCTTGGCCTTGGCGAGCTTGAGGATGTTGTCACCGGCCGGAGCGTCAAGATCAACGATCCCCTTGGGATAACCGGGGCCGATCGCGATCTTCTCCATGTAGACGTCGGGCGCGTGCAGCAGCGTGCCCTCATCCGCCATCGCGACGGTGGCGATCGCGCCCGGCATGTTCTTGGCGCACAGCGTGGTGCCCTCGAGCGGATCGACCGCGATATCGACCTTCGGGCCCTTCTTGGTTCCCACCTCCTCGCCGATGAACAGCATCGGCGCCTCGTCGAGCTCGCCCTCGCCGATCACGACGGTGCCGTGGATCGGCAGGTTGTTGAGCTCGCGTCGCATGGCGTCGACCGCCGCCTGGTCGGCGGCCTTCTCGGCGCCGCGCCCGCGCAGCCGTGCCGCGGACACCGCCGCGCGCTCGGTCACGCGCACGATCTCGAGCGAGAGGATGCGCTCCAGCAGCATATGCGGCTGGACGGTAATCGAGGATCCGCCCTCGCGTTCCTGCTTGCTCATGCTCTCGCCCCTTCGTCAGCTCTTTTCAATTCGGATCACTTGTGGCTTCTCGGCAATGACGCCGTCGCGCTCGATCGCCGCCAGCGCCCGACGCACCGCGTCCTCGCTGGTCGCGTAAGTGATGAGCGCGACCGGGGCAGGCTTGCTCACGCTGCGCGGATCCTCGCCGCCATGCGGCTGCCGGTCGCGACCGCGCTGCACGATCGATTCGAGCGAGATGTTCTCGTCCGCCATGCGGCGCGCGATCGTTGCGGCGGCTCCGGGACGATCGACGGCGGCAAGCCGGATGTAGTAGCCGCCCTCATGGCGCTGGATCGGCGCGCGCTGCGGCTTGGTGAGGCTCGCGACCGGCCGCCCGAACGTGGGCGCACGCCGGCCTGCCGCAAGATCGGTGAGATCGGCGACCACGGAAGCGGAGGTCGCCGCGCCGCCGGCGCCAGGCCCCATGAGGGTGAGCTCCATGGTGTCGGCGTCGATCGCAACCGCGTTGGTGACGCCGTCGATACGGGCGATCACGGTGCCCTGTCGCACCATGGTGGGATGAACGCGCTGCTCGATGCCGGCGGCTGTGCGCTGCGCGACACCCAGGAGCTTGACCCGGTAGCCAAGCTCATCGGCGGCTTCGAGATCGGCAAGCGAGATCGACTCGATGCCCTCGACATGCACCGCCTCGGCGTCGACCTCGGTGCCGAAAGCGAGGCTGGTGAGGATCGCAAGCTTGTGGGCGGTATCAAACCCGCCGACGTCAAAAGTGGGATCGGCTTCGGCATAGCCGAGCTTCTGCGCTTCCTTCAGGCACGCCGCAAACGACAGGCGCTCCTGGTGCATGCGCGTGAGGATGTAGTTGCAGGTGCCGTTGAGGATGCCGTAGACGCGCGAAATCTGGCTGCCGCCCAATCCCTCGCGCAGCGTCTTCACGATCGGGATGCCGCCGGCCACCGCGGCTTCGAAGCAGAGCGCCGCGTTGGTCTGCTCGGCGAGCCGCGCCAGTGCAACGCCGTGCCGCGCCAGCAGCGCCTTGTTGGCAGTGACCACGGAACGGCCGGCGCCGAGCGCCGCCTCGACCGAGCTCTTGGCCGGATCGCCCTCCCCGCCCATCAGCTCGACGAAGACGTCGAGGCCTCCCGCGCGCGCAAGCTCCATTGGGCTGTCGATCTTGCGCACGCCTGAAAGGTCGAGCGCCGGATCCTTGGGCGGGTCCTTGGCGGCGTAGGCCACAAGCTCGATCGGTCGGCCGGCGCGCTCGGCGAGCGCCGCGCGCGAGCGCATGATCATGGCCGCCACGGCCGAACCGACCGTGCCTAGTCCGGCGAGGCCCACTCTGAGCGGTTCGACCATGAAGGAATCCGGAATGCCGTGAACGTCTAGTGCCGCCGATTTGAAGTTCCTACAGCGGTTGAAGCAAACTCCGTTAGGAACTTCAAATCGAAAAGCGGCACTAGGATCCTACGATTTGCTAGTGCCCCTTTGCTTCCGAAGTTCGTGTCAGAGGTTGCCGCCATGTATCACGAACTTCGGAAGCGGGGCACTAGCCGCGCTTGGCGAGCGGCACCACGTTGTGCAACTTTTCCGGACCGGTTTCAAGAAAGCGGCGGATATTGCGGGCCGCCTGGCGGATGCGCTGCTCGTTCTCGACCAGCGCGATGCGGACAAAGCCTTCGCCACGCTCGCCAAAGCCGGTGCCCGGCGATACTGCAACCTCGGCCTTTTCGACCAGCAGCTTCGCGAAGTCGACGCTGCCGAGCGTCTGGAACGGTTCCGGGATCGGCGCCCAGGCAAACATCGAGGCTCGCGGCGGCGGCACCGGCCAGCCGGCGCGGCCGAAGGAATCCACCAGCACGTCGCGGCGGCGCTTGTAGATCGCACGCATCTCCCGGATGCAATCCTCCGGACCGTTCAGCGCCGCGGTCGCCGCCACCTGGATCGGCGTGAAGGCGCCGTAGTCGAGGTAGGACTTCACGCGCCCCAGCGCCGAGATGATGCGCTCGTTGCCGACCGCGAAGCCCATGCGCCAGCCCGGCATCGAGAACGTCTTCGACATCGAGGTGAACTCGACCGCGATATCCATCGCGCCCGGCACCTGTAGCACCGACGGCGGCGGCTGATCGTCGAAATAGACCTCCGCGTAGGCGAGATCGGACAGGATGAAGATGCCGTGCTTCTTCGCGAACGGCACCAGATCCTTGTAGAAGTCGAGATCGGCCACATAGGCGGTCGGATTGGACGGATAGCAGACCACGACCGCCAGCGGCTTGGGAATCGAGTGCACGATCGCGCGTTCCAGGATCGTGAAGAATTCCGGCGTCGGCTCGGACGGAACCGAGCGAATCACCCCGCCGGCCATCAGGAAGCCGAAGGCATGGATCGGGTAGCTCGGATCAGGCACCAGCACCACATCGCCTGGCGCGGTAATGGCCTGCGCCACGTTGGCGAATCCCTCCTTGGAGCCAAGCGTGGCGATGACCTGGGTCTCGGGATTGAGCTTCACGCCGAAGCGGCGTCCATAGTAGGCCGCTTGCGCCCGGCGCAGCCCGGCGATGCCCTTGGAGGCCGAATAGCGGTCGGTCCTCGGCTTGCCGAGCGTGTCCTTGAGCTTCTCGATCACATGGGCGGGCGCCGGCAGATCGGGATTGCCCATCCCGAGATCGATGATATCGGCGCCCGCGTTGCGCGCGATCGCCTTGGCGCGGTTGACCTGCTCGAACACATAAGGCGGCAGGCGGCGGATGCGATGAAATTCTTCCATGGGGCTATGGTTCTTGGCTCTGGTCCTGCGCGACCAGCCAACGGGCCGACGCAGGGCTTTGTATCACGGGTTGGGGGCGGTGCCAGCGGCCGATATGCTTCCGGTCGCCGCCGGCTCGGGCTTTTTCTTCTTTGCGGCCGGCTCGGCGACCTTCTTTTTCGCCGGCGCCTCGGCCTTCGGGGCGAGCCGCGCGGCGCGATCGCGGGTGGCGATCAGATCGTCCTTCAGCTTCTTCCTTTCGGCCTCGTTGAGCGGCGCATCGGCTCGCGCCGGCGGCCGGTCATGGACCGCGGGAAATTCCGCCGGGCTCTCCGAACGCGCTGGCACCTTCTCGGGCAGGCCACCCACCGAGGCGGGCAAGCTGTCCGCGATATGGGTGGTGCAGCCAGCCAAAGCCGTCACCGCGGCCAGCACGGACGCCGTCAATAGACCGGTCATTCCGGTTGATAATCGTATTCGCGCCATGGACTGTACGTGGGGGATCGCGATCATGCTGTGACCTGCCGGCGAGGCCCGAGCAAAACCGGCGTTGCATACCCAACTGATTGGCCTATTTGACAAATATTTCGCTAATATATGTCCAAAGCAAGGTGGGTCAGCTAGCAGGCAGTGGTTAACGGCCCGAGACGGGCAGATCAAACGGACCGGTGCGGCGCGCCCCTCTTATTTGATCTGTCATAAGAGGACGGAATCTTGCATTGCCCTGGCCAACCATGGCCATGCCACCAAGGCATGCTCCAGAGCGGACAATCTCCTGAGCGGACAATCGAGGCCCCCACGTGAATGCCCCACCTGCCACATCCCTCGACCTGGAGGAGCTCGCCAAGAACCTGGCCCGCATGATCGAAGAGGGCGGCAAGGCGCTGGCCGCCTATATGAAGCCGCGCGAGCAGGGCCACATCGAGGGCGAGCACGCGGAGTTCGTCGACGCGGTGAAGGCGCTCGGCCAGGTCGCTCAATACTGGCTGCAGGACCCGCAGCGCGCGGCCGAGCTGCAGCTTTCGCTCGGCAAGTCCTATCTCGATCTGTGGGCGAGCTCGGTCAAGCGCATGGCTGGAGAGCCGGCCGGCCCCGTGATCGAGCCCGACGAGCGCGACAAGCGCTTCGCCGATCCTGACTGGTCACGCAACCAGTTCTTCGATTTCCTCAAGCAGGCCTACCTGCTGACGACGAAATGGGCCAACCACCTCGTGACCGACGCCAAGGGCCTTGATCCGCTCACGCTGCAGAAGGCCGAGTTCTATGTCCGGCAGATTTCGAACGCGATCGCGCCGTCGAACTTCGTGCTGACCAATCCCGAGCTCTTGCGCGAGACGATCGCGTCCAACGCCAGCAACCTGGCGCGCGGCATGCACATGCTGGCCGAGGACATCGCGGCCGGCGATGGCGAGCTGCGCATCCGGCAGACCGATCCGCGCATGTTCGAGGTCGGCCGCAATCTCGCGATCACCGCCGGCAAGGTCGTGTTCGAGAACGACCTGATGCAGCTTATCCAGTATGAGCCAGCCACACCGACGGTGCTCAAGCGGCCGATCCTGATCGTGCCGCCCTGGATCAACAAGTTCTACGTGCTCGATCTCACGCCGGAGAAATCCTTCGTCAAATGGTGCGTCGATCAGGGCCTGACCGTGTTCATCGTCTCGTGGGTCAATCCCGACGAGCATCTCGCCAAGAAGACGTTCGAGGATTACGTCAACGAGGGCCCGCTCGCGGCGCTCGGCGCGATCAAGCAGGCAACCGGCGAAAGCAAGGTGCATGCAATCGGCTATTGCGTCGGCGGCACGCTGCTTGCCGTCACGCTCGCCCACATGGCGTCCAAGCGCGATCACCGGGTTGCCTCCGCGACGTTTTTTGCGAGCCAGGTCGACTTCACCTATGCGGGCGACCTCAAGGTGTTTGCCGACGAGGAGCAGATCGCGGCGCTCGAGCGCCAGATGGCCGAGCGCGGCTATCTCGACAGCCGCAAGATGGCGAACTCGTTCAACCTGATGCGATCGAACGACCTGATCTGGCCGTATGTGATCAACAACTACTTCAAGGGCAAGGAGCCGATGCCCTTCGACCTGCTGTACTGGAATTCCGATTCCACGCGCATGCCGGCGGCCAATCATTCCTTCTATCTGCGCAACTGCTATCTCAACAACAATCTGGCGCGCGGCCAGATGATGATTGAAGGCAAGCCGATCGATCTCAAGCAGATCAAGGTGCCGGTCTACAATCTCGCCACGCGGGAGGATCACATCGCGCCGGCCAAGTCGGTGCTGCTCGGCTCGACCTATTTCGGCGGCCGCGTGCGCTTCGTGCTGGCCGGCTCCGGCCATATCGCGGGTGTCGTCAATCCGCCGGGCAGGCACAAATACCAATACTGGGACGGGCCGAAGCCGTCCGCCAGCGCCGATGTCGACGAGTGGCTCGCCAAGGCCAAGGAGCATCCGGGCTCATGGTGGCCGGACTGGCTCGCCTGGCTCAAGAAGCTCGGCGCCGAGGAGGTGCCGGCGCGCAAGCCCGGCGACGGCAAGCTCAAGGTGATCGAGGACGCGCCGGGACGCTATGTGAAGGTGCGGGATT
>DAIUEP010000079.1:10533-11646 GCA_036845065.1 Xanthobacteraceae bacterium
ACGGAAACAGCGCGACCTGATCGATCCCCATCGTCTCGGCAAGCCCCAGCATCGCGTTCATGTTCTGCACCGCCTGGCCTGACGCGCCCTTGGTGAGGTTGTCGAGCGCCGAGCAAATGATGGCGCGGCCGGGTATGCGATCCTTGGCCACGCCGATGAAGGTCATGTTCGAGCCGCGCACGTGGCGGGTCTGGGGCATGCGGCCGAACGGCAGTACGTGCACGAACGGCTCGCCTGTGTACGCCTTGTGCAGGATCGCATGCAGGTCTTCCGGCGACGCCTTGTCGCTGCGCACATAGATGGTCGAGAGAATGCCGCGGTTCATCGGCACGAGATGCGGCGTGAAGGTTGCGACCACCTCGCGTCCCGCGGCCTTGCTGAATTCCTGGTCGAGCTCGGCCATGTGCCGGTGGTGGCCGACCCCATAGGCGTGGAAGCCCTCGGAGACTTCCGAGAACAGCATCTCCTCCTTGGCGGCGCGACCGGCGCCGGTCATGCCCGACTTCGCGTCGATGACGATCTCGTCGGGATCAATCGCTTTCGCCTTCAGAAGCGGAATGAGCGGCAGCTGCGCACAGGTCGTGTAGCAGCCCGGATTGGCGACGAGCCGCGCCTTGGCGATCGCGCCCCGATAGACCTCGGTGAGGCCGTAGACCGCCTCCTGCTGCAGCTCGACCGCATGGTGCTCGTGGCCATACCAGCGCGCATAGGCGGCCGGATCGGCGAGCCGGAAGTCGGCCGAGAGATCGACCACGCGCGTCTTGGGCGCCTTCGCCAGAAGCTCCTTGATCACCTTCTGGGTGGTCGCATGCGGCAAGGCGCAGAAGACGAGATCGAGGCCCGCTCCCGTCCAATCGAGCCCGTCGAGCGAGACGAGCTTCGGCAGCGCGAACGGCGCGAACTGCGGAAACACATCGCCCATGTGCTGGCCGGCGCGGCGATCGGCGGTGAGCAGCGCGATCTCGACGTGCGGGTGGCGAATGAGCAGCCGCAACAGCTCGGCGCCGGTATAGCCCGACGCCCCGAGCACTGCGATCCTGGTCTTGATCCTGGTCTTGGCGGTATCAGCCATGGGTCAATCCTTCGTGGTCAGGACGACGAGGATCGGCGCGG
>DAIUEP010000079.1:11746-19385 GCA_036845065.1 Xanthobacteraceae bacterium
AACAATGCTCATGACCAAGCGTAAGCCGGCCAGCGTCGGCGAGATCCTGGTCGAGGAGTTCATGCAACCACTCGGCCTGACGCAGGGCGACGTTGCGGATGCGATGGGCGTGCCGCGCAAGCACGTCAACGAATTGTGCAACGATCGGCGCGCGATAACCGCCGATACCGCCCTCATGCTGGCGCGCGTGTTCGGTAACAGCGCTGATTTCTGGCTAAACGTGCAACGCCGGACCGACCTGTGGGAGGCCCTGCATTCGCCAGAGCGCCGCCAGCGTATTGAACGCGCGCGACGCCTGCGCCCGGCTGCCGCGTGAGTTTGTTGGTCGGAAACGGGACTGTCGCGCGTCTCCTCCGGCCATCGCCAAACGTTAAATTTTGTCCATGCGGTTGCGTCCCGCGCGGCGAGCCGCCTAATGACAATCATGCACTGGCTCCGCACCACCGGCCGACTGCCGCGCGCGCTCCTGGCGGCGCTGTTCGGCCTCATGAGCTTCGTGCACCTTCCGATCATGACCACCGCCAAGGCGGGCTTTTCCCCGGCCCCGATGACAATCGCTCAGGCCGATCACGCGGGCCATCACGATCATGCGCATCATCACGGGCATGACCAGCCGCCGCCCGCGCAAGACGCTCCCTCGGCCTGTCAGATCATCTGCCTGGCGCTCGGCTGCTTTCAGTCGCTGACGCCCGGTCATGGCGATGCGCCCTTGCTGCAATCGCTGGCGCTTGGTCAGCTTTGCCCGACACCGAGCCGCGCCATGCGGCCCGCGCTGGCGGACCCGGCCGTCCCGCCTCCCCGTCTCCAAGCCTGATCCAACTGACAATTCGAACAACGCAGTCACTTCGGCGTCGCGCTTCGAACGAGCGGACGCTCAACCTGGATCGATTGGAGACAACACCATGAAGAAAGCAATCGTTATCGCTGTTGCCGGTCTCACGCTCGCTGGCGGCATTGCCTATGCCCAGATGCAGCACCCGGGCATGCAAGGTCACGGCCCCATGATGCAAGGGCAAATGATGCAAGGGCAAATGCCCGGCGGCATGATGGGCAAAGGCCACGGCATGATGGGCCAAGGTGGCCAAGGCATGATGGGTCAAGGCATGATGGGCCAAGGCATGGATGGTCACGGCGCGATGGGCCAGCATGCCGGCATGCAGCCGAAAGGCGACCGCGGTCCGTCAAGCCTCGCCTTCCACGGCATCAATCTGAAAATGCATGAAGGGATGGACATCACCTTCACCGGCAACACCGACGTCGACTTCGTCAAAGGCATGATCCCGCACCATCAAGGCGCGATCGACATGGCCAAGACAGTCATCGCCTTCGGCAAGGATCCCGCGGTGAAGAAGCTCGCCGAGGAGATCGTCAAGGCGCAGGAGGGCGAGATCGCCCTCATGCAGGAATGGCTGAAGAAGAACGAGCGATAACGCCGTTCAAGTGCGCCGGCGGAGATACCTCCGCCGGCGAAATTCGAGAGCCGACGTGCTGGCACACATCACCATGACCATTATTCAGCACCGTTGTTGTTCGTCAGCCCCGAGATCGAGCAGCGAACGGGACTCGAATACCAGTCAGCCCAATCCGCCCTAAGAACAGCCATATCTGCGACAGAGTGCGGGCCAAGGCTAAGCCGCCATCAAGCCGCACGGAGCCGCCATGGATCGAGATGCGCTCATTCACCGCCTCGCCGAAACGATTGCCGGCGACAAAGCCTTGCTGCTCAACGGCTGGACCCATCTTGTGCTGGTAAGCCGGTTCGGAGCCGGCACGCTCGACATGACCGGCTTCTGCTATACGAATGATGGTCGCGCCGTGCCGGTGTCGCCCAAGGATTTCTCCATCTTCGGTGTGCTCGAGCAGTTGCGCGACGCGATGGCCCAGGTCGATGGCAAGAAGCCGTGGATTGCAGCGCTCTTTCGCATCGAGCGAGAGACTGGCAAGCTCGCCACGGAATTCGAGTACGAGCAGGCTGAACGCTGGGCGGTGACGCCCGCCAACGTGAAGGCCCGCGCCCGCGAGTTTGCCCCGGCATGATCCTTGGCGCGCATAACACAAGAAGCAATTCGCCGAACGCTTGGGGCCGCCCTGCGGCGGCCCCAAGACATTGCGATATAACATTGCAGTAATCGAAAAGCGTCTCGCCTTACAGCGTCGGGCTCCACGCCGCCGGCACCACGCGATAGCCGGCTTCGGCCTTCTCGACCCGCGCGAGGCCCGGGAACGGATAGTGGAACCCCTGTACCAGCATTTTCTCGGCGACCAGCATGTCGTAGACCTTGCGCCGCGTCGCCACCGCCTGCGGGCCGTCCTGATCGAAGTTTGCGCTCCAGTCGGGATGGCGCGCGAACAGGTCGGGATTGTTGGTCACGTCCGACTGGATGTAGAGCTTGGCCGAGCCCGAGGCGAGCACATAGGACGTGTGGCCGATGCTGTGCCCTACCGTCGCCAGCGGCATCAGCCCGGGCGCGAGCTCCTTGTTCCAGTCGTATGGCGTCACCTTGCGGCCGAGCGCGTCGAATATCCGGCGATTGTTCTTGAACAGGTCTTCCATCCGCCCCTTGGACGCGCGGCTCATCTCGCCGTCGTCCATCCAGAACTTCCATTCCGTCGCCGGCACCAGCACTTCGGCGTTCGGAAACGCGAGCTTGTTGGTCTCGTCGAGCAGGCCGTTCACGTGATCGCCGTGGAAATGCGAGATCACGACCGCGTCGATGTCGCCCGGCTTGATGCCGGCGGCGGCGAGATTCTGCGGCAGCTGGCCGAGCTCGCCGTTGGTCTGCTTCAAGGCGCCGGGGCCGCTGCCGGTATCGACCAGGACGAGCTTCGAGCCGGTGTTGATCACGATCGGCGCGTAGTGATGGATCATCTTGTCGGGCGGCAGATAGGCCGCCTCCAGCGCCTTGCGCACCTCCGCGATCGGCGCGTTGGTGACGTAGCTCTCGGTGAGCGCGAACGAGCGCGCGCCATCGGTGAGAACCGTCACCTCGTGGGTGCCGACCTTGTAGCGATAGACGCTTGGTGCCTGCTTGCCGCTGGGCGGCGCGGCAGCATGCGTCGTCGAACCCACGGAACCCAGCGCGGCGCCGGCGGTTCCCATCAGCATGGAACGGCGTGTCATAGCGGTCATCGTCTCCTCCCGGATCGGGGCCCACGGTGCCGGTGGGCTAAAATATCAACAAAATTCAACGTAGCATATTCAACACCCCGGAACACCGGCTCTACGAGCCGAAACACCGGCACCGCCGGGGCCATTTTCCTCCCTCCCCCGCTTGCCTCCGCCAACGCCTCAGTCGATAAGTTTGGGCCATGAGCACAGCAGACCTCCCCGCCGCCGATGCCACCCGCGCCAGCACGAGCCCGCTCCTGCCGGTCCTCACCGCCGCCATCTTTCTCAGCGCCGCGCTCTTGTTCGCAGTGCAGCCGATGTTCACCAAGATGGTGCTGCCGCGGCTTGGCGGCGCGCCGCAGGTGTGGTCGGTGGCGATGGTATTTTTCCAGGCCGCGCTGCTCGCAGGCTATGGCTTTGCCCACCTGCTCACGCGCTATGTCCCCGGCCGCAAGTCGCTGTTCATTCAGCTTGCGGTGATGGTCGCCGCCTGCTTCATGTTGCCGCTCTCGATCGCCAGCGGCTGGGGTAGGCCGCCCGCCGTCGGCGAGGCGTTCTGGCTGCTCGGCCTGTTTACGGTCTCGATCGGGCTGCCGTTCTTCGCGCTCGCCGCCAACAGCCCGCTGCTGCAGGCCTGGTTCGCGCGCAGCGACCATCCGGCCGCGAACGACCCCTATTTCCTGTATGCCGCCAGCAATGTCGGCAGCTTCCTGGCGCTGTTGTCCTATCCGCTCATCATCGAGCCGCTGATCCGCCTCTACGACCAGACCTGGTTGTGGACGATCGGCTTCTATATCCTCATCCTGCTGATCGCCGGCAGCGGCTATCTGTTGTGGCGCTCGCTCGACCACGTGCCCGCCGCCACCACGAACGACAGCACCAACGACGCGCCGGCGCCCACCTGGCGTGACGCGCTGATCTGGATCTGCCTGGCAGCGGTGCCGTCCGGCCTCCTGGTCGCGGTGACCGCGCACATCTCCACCGACGTCGCGGCCGTGCCGCTGTTGTGGGTCATTCCGCTCGCGCTCTACCTCCTGACCTTCGTGATCGTCTTCTCGCGGCGGCCGATCATCCCGCACAACTTCATGGTCGCGATCCAGCCGATCTTCATCATCGCGCTCGCCGCGGTCATCATCTACGAGCCGATCAAGACCATCATCTGGGTCATTGCCGTCCACATCGGCATATTCTTCGTCCTGGCGCTGGTCTGTCACGGCGAGCTGGCGCGGCGCCGGCCGGCGGCGCGGCATCTCACTGCCTTCTACATGTGGATGTCGGCCGGCGGCATGGTCGGCGGGATCGCGGCCGGTCTGATCGCGCCCTACACCTTCAATTGGATCGCCGAATATCCGATCCTGATCGCGCTCGCCGTGCTGTGCCGGCCGGGCCTGGCGCTGCCGAAGTCCTATGCCGAGCAGATCATCTTTTTCGGCGCGCTCGGTGTGGCGGTGCTGGCGCTGGTCCTGTTCCGGGCCTTCGAGGTCGACGTCGACACCGAGGTCTTCAACTGGGTCGTGGCCGCGCTCCTGATCGTGACCGTGCTGTTCTGGCGCGATCCACTGCCGTTTGCGGCCATCGTAGCGTTCGTGCTCCTCGCCAATCACTTCGTCATCGAGGTCGGCGGCTCGCGCAGCGTGCGCAGCTTCTTCGGCGTGCTCAAGATCGCGGAATCCGCCGACGGCCGGTTCCGCCTGTTGTCGCATGGCACCACGCTGCACGGCGGCCAGCGCATCCGCGACCTCGACGGCAATCCCACCACCGGCCGGCCCGAGCCCATCATGTACTATTACGACGGCTCGGCGATGGCGCAGGTCCTCGATGCGGCCCGCGCGCGCACCAATCCGATCCGCTATGCGGTGATCGGGCTCGGCACCGGCACGCTCGCCTGTCGCGCGCAGCCCGGCGACAGCGTGCACTATTACGAGATCGATCCGGCGATGATCCGCATCGCGACCGATCCGACGAAATTCAGCTTCCTGACCGAATGCCGGCCGGTCACAGTCACGCTCGGCGACGCGAGGCTTACGCTGGCCGAAGCGCCGGACGCGAGCTACGACGTCATCATCGTCGATGCGTTCTCGTCCGACGCCATTCCGATCCACCTGGTCACCCGCGAGGCCATGGCGATCTATCGCAAGAAGCTCGTGCCGGATGGCATCGTGGCGATCCATGTCTCCAACCGCCATCTCGAGCTCGCGTCGGTCGTCGCCGGCATCGCCAAGGCCAACGACATGGTCTCGCGCGTCAACGAAGGCACCGACGTCACCGAGAACGACGCCGAATACGTGTTCCTCGGAACCGTCGTGGTGGCGGCGAACAAGGACGAGAATTTCGGCCCGATCGCAAAATCGGACCACTGGGAGCTGCAGAAGCCAGACCCCAAGCAATGGGTCTGGACCGACGATTATTCCAACATCATCGGCTCGATCATCCGCAAGCTGCGGGAATAGCTGCCCTCTGCATCAGCCGCCCCAGATCCACTTGATGCCCTTGGCGACCACGTCGCCGAGCGTGAGCAGCGCCGCGGCCCATACGAAGGCTGACACAACGTTCGCGACCTGGAACCGCCAGAACGGCATCTCGAAGATGCCGGCGACGAGCGGGACCGATGCGCGCAGCGGGCCGAAGAACCGTCCGATGAAAATTCCGGCTATGCCCCACTTCTTCATGAACGCCTCACCCTTCGGGATCATCTCCGGGTAGCGCGACAACGGCCAAATGTGCTGCACCGTTCGCTCAAGCTTCAGGCCGATCCAGTAGGACAGCCAGTCGCCGAGCGAAGCGCCGAGCGCGGCCGCGATCCAGATCGGCCAGAAACTGATTTCACCGGCCGAGATCAGCGCGCCGATGCCGACCAGGGCGGCCCAGGCCGGCAGGAGGAGCGAGATGAACGCAAGCGACTCGCCGAACGCGAGCAGCAGCACGATCGGGGCTGCCCAGGCCTGATTGAGTCGGATGAATTCGAGGAGCTGCTGCGCATAGCCTTCGATCGCTGCAAACATCGGGGACCCGCTGACGTGGCGGCAAAGCAGTAAACCGGTCGCCGCCGAAATGACAGTATCATATTACCTGCAGCGTTATTGTTGCCCTGAACGACGAGAAGCCCCGCGCGGGCGGCGCGAGGCTTCGACACAACAACACAGCAACATTAACGCCACACGACGCAACCGCCACCAGACGCTACGTCGCCAGACGCTACGCCACCAGATCCGCTCATTCGACCATGGTTGCATGCCGCTCGGACATGGCAGACCGCTTGACCGTGTCCATACGCTGGGCGACCACGTCGATCGCAATGGGCTCGGCCCGGTTGCCGATCTTGAGCGCGCCATCCAGGATGGCGGCGCCGCGCCGGTAGGCATTCTCGGCGGCTTTGGCCGCTCCGCGGCCACCGACCGATCCGATGATCTCGGCAACATCCGCGATGGCGGTACCGGAATACTGGGCCACGTCGATCGCCCGCGCGGCGAGATAGTCCTCAGTGGCCATGCTGAGCGAGCTCATGAGGCCGCTCAGGCGGGCACCGCGCCACTCCTGGCCCATCAGCGCCTTTACGACGGCAACCGCCTCATCGGCGGTGGTGACGGCACGGCAGCGGCGGGCCTCGCGGCTACGCCCGACCCAGTCGAAGGCGTCAGGCACGATCTCCGCCACTGTGCGCTGCAAAATAAGCGCGACGCGCGCCATATCGACATCGGGCGCGTCCGCCGCGCCGGCGAGCCTGGAGACGAATGGCAGCAGCAGTTCCTGCCGCAACCCGTCATCAAGCACGATCTCGTTCAGGCACATGGCGTAGAGCGCCAGCGGGCGCGAAAACGACGCCGGACAATCGTCGATGCGCCGCACCGGCGTGTAGGGATAGCCCGCAGCGACGATCGCCGCCTCATTGACACAGGTGCCACCATCCGGGCCGGGAAACTCATGGCTGCCACGCAGGATCTTCCAGTTCAGCAGCCGCCCGAAATCGAATGCCGGCGGCGTCTGCGCGCGCGGCGCGCCCCTGAAGTAGCTGAAATTGAACATCGGTTGCGCTCCCTGTGTGGCTCCCTCGAAACCTAACGGTAATTCTGGCGACGGATTTGGCACAGATCGTGGCATGCCGGCGGCGTTCCGGCGGCAGCCGGATTAAATCGTGGATGATCGCCGATGCTTTCCCGGCCGCTGTGATCGGAATGCATCACGCTGCGGCCAGGTCCGTGGCATAGTTGCGCCCACGCGATTCGCTCCGAGGCAACATCAATCGGTCCAACATCAATCGGTCCAACATCAATCGGTCCAACATCAATCGGTCCATGGGCAAAGCTGCAAAGAAACCCGCATCCGCCGGCAAGACCGGCGACCTGTTCGTTCGTCCCGCCGCCAGCCGCGGCAAGGTCAAGGCGCCACGCTCCGGACCCGAATCCGGCTATACCGCGCGCCATATCGAAGTGCTGGAAGGGCTTGAGCCGGTGCGCCGGCGGCCCGGCATGTATATTGGCGGCACCGACGAAAAGGCGCTGCATCACCTGTTCGCCGAGGCGATCGACAACG
>DAIUEP010000080.1:0-19157 GCA_036845065.1 Xanthobacteraceae bacterium
GCAGGAGCGAGGCCGAAGGCCACAGCCGCAGCGCGATCTGCTCGAGCTCGAAGCGACGGCCGAGCTCCGCCGTGGCGAGCTCCGGCTTCCCTCCGTCGGCGTAGCTGCGATAGAGGCCGCCATCCGCCGCGGTCAGGAACTCGCGCGTCGCCACGAAATTCTGTTGTGCCAGCAGCGCGGCGAGCAATCCCGACAGCGCGCCACGGCACTGGTGAAACTTCACGGTCGGCGTGCCCCAGGCCGCGAACGTGCCGGCAGCCTGGCTGCCCGCAAGGCCGAACGCCTTGGCCATGGTCTCGCTGTCGAAACCGAGGAGTCGTCCGACCGCCGCGGCCGCACCGAACGGCCCGAGCACGCCCGGGCCATGCCAGCCCTTGGCGCGGAACACCGGCGGGTCGAGGCTGATGCCGATGCGTGTCATCACTTCGCTGCCCGCCGCAATGGCGGCGAGCAGGTCGCGCCCGGGGAGGCCGTCGCGCTCGGCGATCAGCAGCGCCGGCGGGATCACTTCGGGGGTGATGTGCGTGAGCGTCGGACGATGCACGTCGCACATGGTGACAGCGGTAATGAGATAGCCGTTGAGCAGCGTGGCACCCGCGAGCGAGAGCCGGTCGCCGCCGATCACACTTGCCTCCTGCGATTGCGCCAGCGCCGACGCCAGCGCCGCCACCTGGTGCGTCTCCTCGCCCTGGTGACCGGCGAGCGCGCAGGCGAGCGCGTCAAGCAGCATCAGCTTGCAGTGGTCGCGCACCTTGTCGGGCAGATCGTCATAGCGGAGCCCGGCCGCAAATCCAGCCAGCGCTTGCGTCGGTTCCATCGACTTCTCCTCTGGACACGGGGCGCGAACCGACTCTAGCCTAGCTGTTGGCGGAAATGCCACCGGCTGACCCGTAGGGCGGGCAAAGGCGGGGGATCCACTCTCCCGCACGCGCAAGACGCTCGTGCACCGTGCCCACCGGCGGAGTCTGCGCGAGTGGAGTAGTTCAGGTGGGCACGGCGCACGATAGACTTTGCTTGGATAAGGGCAGTGCTTTGCGCCTTTGCCCACCCTACCGCGCCGCAACTGCCGCCGCGTGGGCACCTGAACTGGAGGAACGCGCATGATATTTCCACGCCGTCAATTCCTGCGGCTGGCCGCCGGTGCCGCGCTTCTTCCAACACTGTCAACGATCACCGGCGCTCAGACCTATCCGTCGCGGCCCGTCACCATGGTGGTGCCATTTCCGGCGGCCGGCCCCGCCGATGTGCTCGCGCGCATCCTTTCCGAGCGCATGCGGGACGCACTCGGGCAGCCGGTCGTGATCGAGAACGTGACGGGCGCGGCCGGCAGCATCGCCACCGGACGCGTCGTGCGCGCTTCACCCGACGGTCACACCATCATGCTCGGGAACCTCGGCACGCATGTCGTCAACGGCGCGATCTACCCGCTGCAGTACGACCTGGCGAAGGACTTCGAGCCGATCTCGATGCTGCCGAGCAATCATCAGCTGCTCATTGCCAACAAAGCGGCGCCGGCGAAAGACCTGCGCGACCTGATCGCAAGGCTCAAGGCGAACCCCGACAAGGTGACGATCGGCAACGCCGGCCCCGGCAGCCCGTCGCACCTCACCGCCGTCTATTTCCAGACTGCCGTCGGCAAGAGCTTCCAGCTCGTGCCCTATCGCGGCACCCCGCAGGTGCTGCAGGACCTGATCGGCGGGCAGATCGACCTGGTGTTCGACCAGGCATCGAGCTCATTGCCCCAGGTGCGCAGCGGCCAGCTCAAGACCTACGGCGTGACCGCCAAGACCCGCCTCGCCTCGGCGCCTGACATCCCGACGCTGGACGAGAGCGGCCTGCCCGGATTCTACGCGTCGATCTGGTTCGGCCTGTGGGCACCGAAGGACACACCCGCACCCGTCATTGCCCGGCTCAACGGCGCCGTGGTCGCGACGTTGGCCGATCCGGCCGTGCAAACGCGGCTTGCCGGACTGGGATCGGACCTGCCCGCGCGCGAGCAGCAGACGCCGGAGGCGCTGCGCGCCTTCCAGAAGGCCGAGATCGAGAAGTGGTGGCCGCTGATCAAGGCCGCCGGCATCAAGGCGGAATAGAGCGCGCGAGCTTACATCCCCGCCGACATGGCCTTGATCTGGCGCACGGCGGCTGCGACCTTGAGTGCGATCAGCGCCCTGCCCCGCTCGGCCGACGCGCGGCGCGGATCGCCGTCGATGCCGGTGGGCTCGCGCGGGAACGGCAGCGGCGCGATCCGTGCGAGATCGACGCCAGCCGGATGGATCGCCATCAACTCCGAAGTGTCGGCGATGCCAGCATGCTGCCCGATGGTCTTGGGCGTCTCGCCCTGCTCGACCAGAAGCTTGTTCTGCGCGTCGCCCGCCGCGCCATAGTAGTCGCCGACGCTGATCACCCTGACGCCGTCCGCCAACCATTCGCTGCTGAGCTTCTGCGCCACCTCGGCCTGCGGCCGCGCGCTGCCGCCGTGATCGGCGATCAGGCAGATGGTCTTGAAGCCCGCCGCCTTGAGGCTGCGCGCGATGCCGTCCAGCATGCCGGCATAGACCGGATCGCTCACCCCGATCGTGCCCGGAAAGCGCATGTGGCCGGTCGGCGGCGCGTAGTCGCCCTCCGGCACGAACGACACGACCGGCGCGACCAGCGTGCGCCCCAGCTCCGCAGCGATGCGCTCGGCCGCGAAGCTCACGATGTAATCATGCTTGCCAAGGATCATGTGCGGGCCGTTCTGCTCGATCCCGCCACTCGGCACGATGACACGGGTATAGCCCTGCGCGATGGCGCTGCGGACCTCGACCCAGGTCATGTCGGCGATCCTGAGCGTATTCGGCAGCGGCGCCGTCAGCGGCTTGCTCGAGATGGTCAGCGCCAACGCGCCCGAGACGAGCGCCACCAGGACGAGCTTCAAGGGTGACATCGTTCGCATCGCAACGACCCATCGCAGGCGGACAAGAGGCCGGCACGGCCGGCGCCGCCATTGTGGGCGGGCCAGGCTTTCGACTGCGTTAACTGCGGCTTGCTCACGCAAAGAAGCTGGCCGCTGCCGGCCAGCTTCGGATTTTCAGGTTCCGGCGGAGCCCGGATGATCAGGCTTGCCAGACTATGAAGAGGGTGGCCGCCAGATTCCAGGCCGCATGCAGCATGATGGTTAGCGTGGTCGAGGCGCTGCGCCAGCGCATCACACCAAGGATCAGCCCAATGCCGAGCACCATCGTCATGGTCGGCAGGTTGTACTGCACGTGGACAGCCGCGAAGACGAGCGAGCTGAGCATGATCGCGCCCATGCCGCCGAGCCGGCTCGCGCCAAGGCCGCGCATCAGAAAGCCGCGGAAAACG
Organism: Xanthobacteraceae bacterium; assembly: GCA_036845065.1. GTDB lineage: Bacteria > Pseudomonadota > Alphaproteobacteria > Rhizobiales > Xanthobacteraceae > VAZQ01. The sequence continues at coordinate 3,346 of DAIUEP010000080.1, forward strand.
ATCTCCTCGGCGACCGGCGCGGTGACCACCGCGCTCAGCCAGAACAGCGCGATCGCGGTCGGGTTGCCGACGATCGCCCGATACTCACGGATGATCTCGGGCATCTGGTCGTAGGCCGGGAACAGATAGAAGAAGGCCGCGCTGGCGCACCCATAGGCCGCAAGCACGCCGAGGCCAATCACGACATGCCGCCACGCCGGCATGGCGAAGCCGATGTAGTCACGCACCGACGATCGCCGTCGCGCGGCCAGCATCAGGAGCAGCGCAGCCGCTGGCATGGACAGTGCCGAGGCGAGATAGCCTATTGCGGGCGCTTCGAGGTCGATGGCCACGTCCGGGCGGCTCAAGACCGACCAGAAGACGTATCCAATGCCACACAGGAAGCTCACCGCGACGTAGGTGATGGCGGCAGCGCCAAACCAGCCGAGCGTCACCCAGAAGCCCCAGGCGCGGGTCGGGGTGGCAGTCGTAGACGTCCGTTGGGACTCAAGCGGAAGCGGATAGGTCGTTGCGATCATAGACATGGCAGCCCTCGTGTCTCAGGTTGATTGAAACGCGAGGGCACAATGCGTCTTGGACCGACCGCAGGCTGTGACCGCGGTCACAAGACGGGCGTTTCCCGGCGCGACAGCGGTGAGGCCAGGCGCGATCTCTACCGCGTCGTCGCGGCGGTGCGGAACTGCGAGCGCCACTTCGCCGCCATGGCAGCGCGCGGCACGTCCTGGCCGCGCAGATAGACCTTGTTGATCCGGCGCGTGTTGGCGATCTGCTCCAGCGGATTGGCGTCGAGCACGATGAAGTCGGCGTTGCGACCCGGCGCGATCAGCCCGGTATTGAGCTTGGCGATCTCGGCCGAATCGCGCGTCGCCGCCACGATCGTCTCCGACGGCGTCATCCCCATCGCAACATAGCTTTCGAGCGCCGTGTGGTTGAAATAGCCGATCAGGTGTCGGGTCTGCCCGGTGTCGGTGCCCATCACGACCTTCATGCCGGCCGCCCGCAGCGCCATGGTGTTCTTGGCCTGCAACTCGAACTCGTGCGCGTTGAAGCGGACGCTCTGACGGAACTTCTCGCCCCAGTGCTCCTCGATCGCGAGCGGCGAATAGGTCTCGGTCAGGAGCGGATCCTCGAGCCAGGCCGGCTTTCGCCCCGTGGGTGCATTGACCAGCGTCATGTTCATCCAGGCGGTGTGCAGGCCGGGCGTAATCCACATCGTCGGATGATCGTTGCGGGCGATCCGGCTCTTGACCAGTGAGATGATCTCCTCGTCGACCGCGTCGCCGCCGCGCACCGGCACATGCAGCCAGCCCTCGACGCCCGCGCGGAGGAGCTCCTTGGCGTCCGCAAGCTTGACGTTGTGAACAGCGACCGGAACGTTGTGACGGTGCGCCTCCTCGGCGATCGCACGGTAGAGCGTGGGCGAAAGCGTGGTCTTGCGGCCCTCGCGATCGTCGACCCAGATCTTGATGAACTCGGGCTTCATGCGGACGTAGTCCTGCACGGCCGCGCGCGCCTCCTCAGGCGTCGTCACCTCATACATCACGTCGGCGCGCGAAGCGTGGCCCTGCGCGCCCGCCCCGGGATACGCCATGCCGGCGCCCGCGGTCTTGAACAGCGCCGCGCCCGGGATCACCTCGTCGCGCACGCGCAGCGGCACGTCGCCCCAATTGGTGCGGCCGCCGCCCGGCTTGGCGCGATCGACGAGATCGCCAATGCCGACGACGGCGCCGACGCCATGATAGGCGAGCCGCTGCAGATGATCGATCAGGTTCTCGCGCGTGAAGGTCTCCTTCGACATGGTGCCAGCCGCCACGTTCTGGAAACCCAGATGGCCATGCAGATCGGTCATGGTCGGCATCACGGTCTTGCCGGCAAGGTCGACGCGGGCGGCACCCGCCGGCACGAGCACATCGGCGCGCCGGCCGACCGCGACGAAGCGGCTTCCCTCGACCACGATGGTTCCGTTCTCGATGACGTTGCCGTCACCGGTGATGACGCGCGCGCCCTCGAACACGGTCACCGGCGCCTGCGCGGCGGCGTTGCCGCCGGCGAGCATCAGCGTGGCGGCGAGCAGCAGTACGGTTCGTCTCGTCGGCGTCATCGGAACCTCCCTCGTCATCAGACCGCAGTGGCGACTGCGGCGCGCATTGTTGAGCCCTCTCCCGCAAGGGGAAAGGGCGCAATAACGTCGGTCGAAGCTCGCAGCTACGCTGTTGTGCGCAGCTCGCAGTCTGCAGCCGGCTCTTACGCCCCCATCGCGCCGCGCACGCGCTCCGGCGCAAACGGCAGCTCGCGCAGCCGCACGCCGGTGAGCGTCGCAATGGCGTTGCCGACCGCGCAGGCGAGCACCGGCAGGCCGTCCTCGCCGGCGCCGGTGGGCGGGTTGTCGGTCGAGACCACCTTCACCTCGATGTTCGGCACATCCGACATCCGGGTGACTTCGTAGTCGGTGTAGTTCGACTGCTGCACGCGGCCGTCCTTGATGACGATCTTCTCGCGCAGCACATGGCCGAGGCCGTAGACGATCGAGCCCTCGGTCTGGGCCGCGAGATTGCGCGGCTGGACCGCGATGCCGGCATCGATCGCGCACCAGACATTGTGCACCTTGATCTTGCCGCTGGCGCGGTCGACCGACACTTCGGCGACGCCCGCCGCCAGCGTGTCGTCCTTGACCATGGTGGCGACGCCGAGCGCGGTCCCTTCCCGCTTGCGCTTCCAGTCCGACATCTCGGCGGCGTGGCGCAGCAGCGTCTGCATGCGCGGCTGGCCCTCGGCGATCTCGAGCCGGAACGCGACCGGATCCTTGCCGAGATCCTTCGCAATCTCGTCGAGGAAAGACTCGGCCGCGAACGCATTGTGGCCGTTGCCGACGCCGCGCCAAGGCGCAAGCCGGGCGCGGCCCGGCATCACGACATGCTCGGCGAGCTTGTTCGGGATCGGATATTGCGGGATCGGCGAGCCCTTCATCACAATCCGGTCGACCGGCGCCGGCCGGGTGCCGGCCATCGCGGCCGTGTAGGCGACGACCGATTCAGCGACGATGCGATGATGCCAGGCGATGAGCTTGCCGTTGGCGTCAAAGCCCGCCTCGATGTGATGCGCGGTCATCGGCCGGAACTTGCCAAACGTGAGATCGTCCTCGCGGCTCCAGACCAGCTTCACCGGCTTGCCCACCGCCCTCGAGAGGCGGAGCGCGTCCATCACCACCTCCTGCTGCCCGCGGCGCCCGAATCCGCCGCCGAGCACGTGCTGGTGGAGGGTGAGCTTGGAGCGCTCCGTCTGCAGCAGGTTGGCCGCCTGGTTGAGCAGCCCGGTCGCACCTTGCGTTCCGGCCCAGATCTCCGCCGACTTGCCGTCGGGGCTCACCGAGGCGGTGGCGCTCAAGGGCTCCATCTGGGCGTGATAGACGTACCGCGTGCGGTACTCGCCGCGGAACACGCGCGCCGCCTTGGCCATGGCGGCCTTGGCTTCGCCGACCGTTTCGTAGGGCACGCCCTCGCGGCTCTTGTCGCGGCCGACCGCCGCAAACTCCTCGAGCGCGCGCTCGCTGTCGTGGTTGGCGCCTGGCGCATTGCCCCAGGTGACCTTGAGCAGCGCCTTGGCGGCTTGCGTGGCTTCGACGCTCGTGCCGATGACGCCGACACCGTCGGGAAGCTTCACCACGTCCGTGATGCCCGCCACCTTGCGCGCCGCGCTGTCGTCGACCATCTCCGGCGCGCCGCCGAAATAGGGCGACTGCAGCACTGCCGCGTAGACCATGCCGGGAACCTGGACGTCCTGGGCATATTTGGCGGCACCCGTGACCTTGGTGGGTAGCTCGGCGCGTGGCACGTCCTTGCCGATCAGGCGGAAGCTCGCCGATGGCTTGAGGTCCTTCTCATCGATCTTGGGCAGTTCCGCCGGGACCTTCGCAAAGCTTGCGATCTCACCGTAGGTCATGCGGCGGCCGGAGGCCTTGTGCACGACCACGCTCGGCTCGGTCGAGAGCTCGGTAACCGGCACGCCCCATTTCGCCGCAGCGGCGTCGAGCAGCACGCGGCGCGCCTGCGCGCCCGCGATGCGCAGCGCCTTGAAGTAGCCGTTCACCGATGCACTGGCAGAAGTCTGGAACGTGCCGCCATAGGCCGGGTTGCCATAGGCTTTGTCATCCCAGGCCGGCGGCAAGATCGGCTTCACCTTGGCCCAGTCCGCATCGAGCTCCTCGGCGATGATCAAGGGCAACGTGGTGAAAGAGCCCTGCCCCATCTCGGCGGCGGGCGACACGATGGTGATGGTGCCGTCGGTCGCGATGCTGATCCAGGCGCTCGCCGACAGCGGCGTGTCGGCCGCCATGGCCTCGCCGATCAGCGCGCGCGGATCGGCAGCGAGCGTGAACGCAAAGCTCAAGCCCGCAGCCGAGGTCTTGAGAAAGTTGCGGCGGTTGATCTGACTGTTCATGGCTTAGCCCTCCCGCGCGGCGCGCTGAATGGCACTGATGATGCGCAGATAGGTCCCGCAGCGGCAGACGTTGCCGTCCATGTGCGTCACGATCTGGTCGCGGGTCGGAGCCTTGTTGCTCGCCAGGAGCTCTGCCGCCTGCATGATCTGGCCGGACTGGCAGTAGCCGCACTGCGGCACCTGCTCGGCGATCCAGGCCTTCTGCAGCGGATGGCTGCCGTCGGGCGACAGCCCTTCGATGGTCGTGATCGACTTGCCCTCGACCAGCGACACCGGCATCGCGCAGGAGCGCGTCGCCTTGCCGTCAATGTGGACCGTACAGGCCCCACACGACGCGATGCCGCAGCCGAACTTGGTGCCGGTGAGCTTGAGATGCTCACGCAGGACCCACAACAGCGGGGTGTTGCCGTCGACGCTGACTTCCTTACGCTGACCGTTCACCGTGAACGCAACCATGAACACCTCCCTGGCTTTTGTTTCTTTCCTAAGCTCCAAACGCCGCCCGCACGCGCTCCGGCGCGAACGGCAGCTCGCGCAGCCGCACGCCCGTCAGCGTCGCGATCGCATTGCCGACGGCGCCGGCCACCAGCGGCACGCCATCCTCGCCCGCACCGGTCGGTGGGTGATCGGTCGAGATCACCTTGACCTCGATGTTGGGCACATCCGACATGCGCGCCACCTGATAGTCGGTATAGTTCGTCTGCTGCACCCGGCCGTCCTTGATGGTGATCTTCTCGCGCAACACGTGGCCAAGCCCCCACACGATGCCGCCCTCGGTCTGGGCCGCGAGATTGCGCGGCTGCACCGCGATGCCGGCATCGATCGCGGCCCAGAAATTGTGGACCTTGATCCGGCCGCTCGCGCGATCGACCGACACCTCGGCAACGCCCGCCGCAAGCGTGTCTTCCTTCTCCTGAACCGCGACCCCGAGCGCGGTCCCGTCGCGCTTGCGCGTCCAATCGGACATCTCCGCGACGGTGCGCAGCAGCGTCTGCACGCGCGGCAGCCCCTGCGAGATATCGAGCCGGAACGCGATCGGATCCTTGCCGGATTCCTTCGCCAATTCATCGATGAAGCTCTCGATCGCGAACGCATTGTGCCCCACGCCGACGCCGCGCAAGGTCGACAGCCGCGCATGATGGGGCTGCACCACGAACTCGGGCAGCTTGTTCGGGATCGCATAGTGCGCGAGCGGCGTCGTGAACATGACGACGCTGTCGACCGTGTTGGTCGTGCCAGGCGGCGTATTGACCGCGGACGATTGCCGATATGCGAACACGGATTCGGCGACCACGCGATGGTGCCACGCGATCAGCTTGCCGCCGGCATCGAGGCCAGCCTCGATGTAGTGCGCCGTCATCGGACGAAATTTGCCGAAGGCGATGTCCTCCTCGCGACTCCAGATCACCTTGACGGGCTTGCCGACCGCCTTGGAGAGCCGGACCGCGTCATACACGACATCCTGCTCCGACCCGCGGCGACCGAAGCCGCCGCCGAGGAAATGCTGATGGAAAGTGACGTTCGAGCGCTCGGTCTGCAAAAGCCGCGCGATCTGACTCTGCACATTGGTCGGCGACTGTGTGCCGGCCCAGATCGTGGCCGACTTGCCATCGGCACTCACTGACGCGGTCGCGTTCAATGGCTCCATCGCGGCATGGCAGACATAGCGGGTGCGATACTCGCCCCGGACGATCTTGGCGGCACCCGCCAGCGCGGCCTTGGCATCGCCCACGGGCTTATACGGCAAGCCCGCGCGGCTCTTGTCGCGTGCGATCGCGGCGAACTCCTCGAGCGCGCGCTCGCTGTCGTAGCTCGCAGCCGGCGCGTCCGACCAGGTGACCTTGAGCAGGTTCCTGGCCGCGTGGGTCGCTTCGACGCTCGTGCCGACGACGCCGACACCGTCCGGCAGCCGCACCACATCCGTAATCCCGGGCACGCGGCGGGCGGCCGCGTCGTCAACGGTGACCGGCGCACCACCCTGATAGGGCGTATGCAGCACGCTCGCATAGACCATGCCGGGCACCTGCACATCCATGCCGAACGTGGTCGCGCCAGTGACCTTGCCGGCGAGATCGACCCGCGGCAGGTCCTTGCCGATGTAACGGAAGCTTGCGGACGGCTTGAGGTCCTTGTCCTCGATCTTCGGCAGCGCGGCCGGCGCCTTGGCAAAGGATGCGATCTCGCCGTAGCTGATGCGCCGGCTCGACGCCTGGTGCACCACCACGCTCGGCTCGGTCGAAAGCTCGCCAACCGGGACATTCCATCTTGCAGCCACAGCGTCGAGTAGCACGCGCCGCGCCTGCGCGCCGGCGATCCGCATCGGCTTGAAATAGCCGCGCGTCGCCATGCTGGCGACGGTATGCAGGAAATTGAAGAATTGCGGATTGCCGTAGGTCTTCTCGTCCCAGACCGGCGGATGGACGATCTTCACCTTCGCCCAGTCGGCATCGAGCTCGTCGGCAAGAACGGCGGCGAGCGCCGTAAAGGTGCCCTGCCCCATCTCGGCCGGCGGCGACACGATGGAGATGACGCCGTCGGGCGCAATCGTCACCCAGAGGTTCGCCGCAAACGGCGCATCGGCCGCCAGCGCCTCTCCCAGGAAGGCGCGCGGGTCGATGGTCAGCGCCAGCGTGAGGCCTAAGGCCGTCTCCCTGAGGAAGACGCGGCGATTCACCTGAGGCTTGCTGGCCGCCATGGCGTCAGCCCTCCTTGGCGGCGCGCTGGATCGCGCTGATGATGCGCAGATAGGTTCCGCAGCGGCAGACATTGCCGTCCATATGCGTGACGATCTCGTCGCGCGTCGGCTTCTTATTGCTCGCCAGCAGCTCCGCCGCCTGCATGATCTGGCCGGACTGGCAGTAGCCGCACTGCGGCACCTGCTCGGCGATCCAGGCCCTCTGCAGCGGATGGCCGCCGTCCGGCGACAGCCCTTCGATAGTGGTGATCGACTTGCCCTCGACCAGCGACACCGGCATGGCGCAGGAGCGCGTGGCCTTGCCGTCGATATGCACGGTGCAAGCCCCGCACGACGCGATGCCGCAGCCGAACTTGGTGCCGGTGAGCTTGAGATGCTCGCGCAGCACCCAAAGGAGCGGCGTATTCCCATCCACCGCAACATCTCGGCGGACGCCATTCACCGTGAATGCAACCATGGCACGCCTCCCTCTTTCCTTGGTTCGCCGGTTTCTTATGCACCAAGCGCGCCGCGCACGCGGTCCGGCGTAAACGGCAGCTCGCGGATCCGCACGCCGGTCAGCGTCGCGATGGCGTTGCCGACGGCGCCCGCCACCAGCGGCACGCCATCCTCGCCCGCGCCGGTCGGCGGATTGTCGGTGGAGATCACCTTGACCTCGATGTTGGGCATGTCCGACATGCGCGGCACCAGGTAGTCGCGGAAGTTCGATTCCTGCACGCGGCCGTCTTTGATGGTGATCTTCTCGCGCAGGACGTGGCCGATCCCCCACACGATGCCGCCCTCGGTCTGGGCCGCAAGATTCTTCGGCTGCACCGCGATCCCGGCATCGATGGCCGCCCAGATGTTGTGCACCTTCACCGTACCGGTCGCGCGGTCGACCGAGACCTCGGCGACGCCCGCCGCAAAGGTCTCGTCCTTCTCCATGACCGCAACGCCGAGCGCGGTGCCATCGCGCTTGCGTTTCCAGTCCGACATCTGCGCGACCGTGCGCAGCAGTTCCTGGACGCGCGGCTCCGCGATCCCAATCCTGAAATCGATCGGGTCCTTGCCCAGCTCCTTGGCGATCTCGTCGAGGAAGCTCTCGATCGCGAACGAGTTCGAGAACGAGCCAACGCCGCGCACCGAGCAAAGACGCGCACCCCATTCCTGCACGACGTGCTCGGAGAGCCTGTCCGCGACCGGGTATTGCAAGAGCAGCGATCCCTTCATGATCACCGCATCCTGCGCCGGCGCCGGCGTGCCGGCGAGGCTCGCGCGATAGCCCTGCACCGACTCCGCAGCCACGCGATGGTGCCAGGCCACGAGCTTGCCGGCGGCATCGAAGCCGGCCTCGATGTAATGCGCGGTCATCGGCCGGAACTTGCCGGTCGCAAGGTCGTCCTCGCGGCTCCAGATCACCTTGACGGGCTTGCCCAGAGCCTTGGACAGGCGCACCGCCTCGAGCACCACGTCCTGCGGTCCGCCGCGCCGGCCATAGCCGCCGCCCACCACATGCTGGTGGAACGTGATCTTGCTGCGGTCGATGCCAAGCAGGCGCGCGACCTCGTTGTGCAGCCCTGTTGGGTTTTGCGTGCCGACCCAGATCTCGACCGACTTGCCGTCCGGCGCGACCATGGCGGTCGCGTTCATCGGCTCCATCTGGGCATGATACGTGTAGCGCGTGCGATATTCGCCGCGGAAGACGCGAACCGCGGAACCCATCGCCGCCTGGGCGTCGCCGACGCTGGTGAACTTGTTGCCGGGGCGCGCCTTGTCGCGCGCGGCGACCGCGAAGTCTGCCAGCGCCCGCTCCGAATCCCGATGCGCGGCGGGCGCATCGGTCCACGTGACCTTGAGGCGGTTCTTGGCGGCCTGCGTCGCTTCAACCGAGTTGCCAACGACGGCGAGGCCCGCCGGCAGGCGGATCACATCGGTGACGCCTGGCACCGCGCGAGCCGCCGCGTCGTCGACGGTCGCGGGCGTGCCGCCTTCATAAGGCGATTGCAGCACCGCGGCATAGACCATGCCGGGCACCTGCACATCGATGCCGTAGATCGCCGCGCCGGTGACTTTGGTGGGGACGTCGATGCGCGGCAGATCCTTGCCGATGTAGCGGAAGCTTGCGGCCGGCTTGAGATCCTTGGCCTCGATCTTGGGCAGCTCGGCCGGCACCTTGGCGAAGCTCGCGATCTCGCCATAGCTGATGCGCCGGCTCGTGGCCTTGTGCACGACCACGCTCGGCTCGGTCGAAAGCTCGCCAACCGGGACGTTCCATTTCGCCGCCACCGCGTCGATGAGCACACGCCGCGCCTGCGCGCCCGCAATGCGCATGGGCGTGAAATAGCCGCGCGTCGCGAGCGATGCCGTGGTGTTGAAATTGCCGCCCCAGCCCGGATTGCCGTATTTCTTCTCATTCCATTCGGGCGGATAGACCGGCTTCACCTTGGCCCAGTCGGCGTCGAGCTCATCGGCAAGCACTGCCGGCAGGGTCGTGAAGGTGCCCTGCCCCAGCTCGGCAGCCGGCGACACGATCGAGATCGTGCCGTCGGTCGCGATCGTGACCCAGATATTCGCCGAAAGCGGCCCGTCGGCCGCGGCAGCCTCGCCGACGAGGGCGCGCGGATCGGCTTGCAGCGTCAGCGCGAAGGTGAGGCCGGCGGCCGTTTGCTTGAGGACGTCGCGTCGCGTGACGGACATGCCCTTCCGCATGGTGAATGCAGCCATCGGCGCCTCCCTGGCTAGGTTATTCGTTGGGAGGCAGCATACACCAGATTGCGGGGTAGTGTCTGCCCGTCACAGCCGCTCGGCGAGGAACCGCAACAGGCGTGGCGCCACGAAGCCGGAATGGCTGCCGGGCTCGTCGATTGGGTCGCTCAGCCAGTAGTGCGGCGCGCCGTGCACCACGCAAGGCCGCACCTGAAAGTCCGCCTGCTTGAGCGCATCGAGGAACGGAAGCGTCTGGGTGCGGTAGTCGACCACGTCGTCCTCGGTGCCCCAGATCAGGACCACCGCGGTCTTGTTGTTGGCGGTGATCGCGTGGCTGATCGGTGACGCATCGAAATAGACCCGGCGGTCCTTGGTCGGCGAAACCCCCAGCATGGATTCCACCAGGTTGTCGCCGGGATTGCCGAGCTGGGAGTGCCGCCACTGCGCCAAGAGATCATAGATGCCGTAAGTGCCGATCAGGACCTTCACGCTGGTGCTCTCCGCGGCGTGCGGATCGTTCGGATAGCCGCTCGCGAACAGCGGGCCGTCGCCGGCGAGCGCCACCAGCGCCGCCAGGTGGGCGCCGGCAGAATTGCCCCAGAGCGCAATCCGGCCGGGATCGAGGCGAAAGTCCTGGGCGCGACCACGAACGAACTGCACGGCGGCGCGGATGTCGTGCACGACTTCCGGATAGGTCTTCTTGCCGGGCTTGGTCAGCCGGTAGCTCACCGTGAACCCGGCATAGCCGCGCGCGGCGAGATAAGGGCCCCAATACTGGAACGTATCGCGCGAGCCGCGCCGCCAGTAGCCGCCGTGGACATTAACGACAACCGGAAACGGCCCGGGCCCCGCCGGCAAATAAAGGTCGCCCTTCAAGTCGACGCCGTCGTGGGTGGCGTAGGTCAGGTTGTTGCGGATCTCGCACATCGGCTCTGCCACGGAATCTCCCCCAAAGCACAGGCCCTAGTCGGCCATCGGCCGCGCCGCATGAATTTTCATTGGCGCGGCCGATTTCGCATAATATAGCAATGGGATGGATTGAAAATCGTCAGGCACGGGGGGTTGATGACGGGACAGGAATCGGCGGCCGCCTTAACGGTCAACGGAGTACGGGTCGAGGTTGTTGAGAAAGGGCACGGTCGGCCGCTTCTGTTCCTGCATCCGGGCATTGGGCTCGACCCCAAGGCACCGATCCTCGACAAGCTCGCCGAGCGCGCGCGTGTGATCGCGCCAAGCCATCCGGGCTTCGGCGGCTCCGAGCAGCCCAAGGCCTTCACCACCGTCGACGACCTCGCCTATTTCTATCTCGACCTCATCGATCAGCTCGACCTCACGGACGCGGTCGTGGTCGGCGTCTCGCTCGGGGCCTGGATCGCGGCCGAGATCGCAATCAAGTCGACCGCGCGGCTGTCGCATCTCGTGCTCGCCAACGCGGTCGGCATCAAGGTCGGCACACGCGAGACCCGCGACATCGTCGACATCTTTGCGATCACCGAGCCCGAGCTCAACAAGCTCGCCTATTTCGACCCGACGATCGCGGCGCGCGACTATCCCGCCATGGACGAAGCCGACGTGCGCGTCGTCGCGCGCAATCGCGAAGCGAGCGCGCGCTACGGCTGGTCGCCCTACATGCACAACCCCAAGCTCAAGGGCCGGCTGCATCGCATCCGCATCCCCACGCTTTTCCTGTGGGGCTTGGCCGACAAGATCCTCAGCGAGGATTACGGTCGCGCCTATTGCGCCGCCATTCCGGGCGCCCGCTTCGAAACGATCGCGCGCGCCGGCCACTATCCGCATATCGAGCAACCGGACGAGTTTGCCCGCAGGGTCTTCGCCTTCATGCAAGGACAAGCGCAATGAGAGTTTACCATTTCAGCGAGCATCCTTATCCCAACGCCTGGGATGATCCGCACGGCTATCTGCGCGTCACGCTGCCGAACCGCGCGCTCGACCCGAAGATCGCGGCCGACCTGTTTCATCGCTATCACGACGAATACCTGCTCGCCGACGAGCTTGGCCTCGACCTCATGCTCAACGAGCATCACCAGACCGCCACCTGCATGAACGCCACCTCGATCGTCAGCCTGTCGATCCTGGCGCGGCTCTCCAAGCGCGCCCGCATCCTCATCCTGGGTTACCCGATCGGCCACCGCGCCGATCCGATGCGGGTCGCGGAAGAGCTCGCGACCGTCGACGTGATCTCGCGCGGACGCCTCGACATGGGTTTCGTCAAGGGCGTGCCCTACGAGTTCGCGCCCTCGAACGCCAATCCGGTCGGCGTGATGGACCGCTTCTGGGAATCGCACGACTTCATCACCAAGGCGATGACCAGCCATGACGGGCCGTTCAACTGGGAGGGCGAGCACTTCCACTATCGGCAGGTCAATCTCTGGCCGCGGCCGTGGCAGCAGCCGCACCCGCCGGTGTGGAGCACGACCGCCAGCAAGTCGAATGCCCGCGTCCTTGGCGAGCGCGGCTATGTGATGGCCGTGCTCGGCTCCGGCTACAACACCCGCATGCTTTATGACTCCTACCGCGAGGGCTACGCCTCGACCCATAACGGCGCCCTGCCCGGCCCCGACCGCTTCGCCTATCTCGCGCTGTTTGCGACCGCGCACAACGAAACCGAGGCGCGCCGGCGCGGCGAGCTCGTCGCCGGCTATCTGCGCACCGGCGCCAACGTCTATCCACCGTTCAAGAACCCACCCGGCTATTTCTCCGCCGACGACACCGCCCGCCTGATGCGCGGCTTCGTGCCGGAACGCAGCTTCACCAAGGACAAGCGCGTCGTCGACATGCGCACCGCCAGCGTGCAGGAATTGATTGACTCGGTGCTGATGGTCTGCGGCACGCCCGACCAGTGCTACCAGCAGATCACCGACTTCATCGAATACACCGGCGGGCTCGGCAATCTGCTGATCATGGGCCAGGCCGGCCTGCTCAACCACGCCGATACGGTCGACAGCCTCACCCTGATGGCCAAGGAGATCATGCCGCGGCTCAAGGCGTACAAGCAGCCGGTGGTCGCGAGCGCGGCGGCGTAGACGGCGCATCCAACCCTTCGTTCCCGCGTAAGCGGGAACCTAGGGCTTCTTGTTTCGATCGTTCAATTTGTCGCCTGGGTCCCCGCTTTCGCGGGGACGAACGGAAGAGATATCGGCGCTATAGAATCTCTACGTCTTATTGCTCGTCTCGCCCAGGTGCTGGCCGCAGTCCATGCGGATCGCCTCGCCCGTCATGGTGGTGGCGCCCTCGACCAGGAACAGCGCCGCCACCGCGACGTCCTTGGGCCAGATGCCGCGCTTGAGCGGATACTGGGTCTTCGCCGCCGCCAGGCGCTCCTGATACTGCTCCTCGTTGAGGATCTTGCGCGTCCAGGCGCCGAGCATGCCGCCCGGGCAGAGCGCGTTGACCCGCACCTCGGGCGCGAGCGCGCGCGCGGTCGAGAGCGTGAGGTTGTTGATCGCCGCTTTCGACGCCGTGTAGGCCATCGACGAGCCACCGGCGCGCATCGCGCCGACCGACGAAATGTTAACGATCGCAGCGTCACCGGTCGCCCGCAGATGCGGCGCGGCCGCCCGCGTCATCTGATAGGTGCCGATCACATTGACCGCGAAGATGCGTTGAAACTCGGCGGCGTCCAGCAGGTCCATGCGCCGGTGCGGGATCGGCTTGGTGGTGGCCGCATTGTTGACCAGAACATCGAGCCGCCCCCACTTGTCGATGCAGGCCTTGACCAGCCGCTGGCAGTCCTCGTCCTTGGCGACATCGCCCTGCACCGCGATCGCCTCCGCGCCCGCCGCCCGGCAGGCCGCCGCGATCTTCTCGCCGCCCGCTTTGTTGGTCGCATAGTTCACGATCACGTTGCAGCCGCGCGAGGCGAGGATCTTGGCACATTCCGAGCCGATGCCCTCGTCCGAGCTTGCCCCGGTGACGACCGCGGCCTTTCCTTTGAGTTCCAACACACGTCTCCTGTTTTCGACTATTTCCGAACCATTTGCGCCGCCTTGGCGATCACATCCTCCGGCAGGCTCGCGATCGAGCGGATCACCCCTTCGACATACTCGCCGGTGCGCGGGTCGACCTCGAGCTTGCGCTGCTTGGCCTCCTCGAGGAAGACCGGGTCTTTCATGGTCGCATCGTAGGCGCGGCGCAAGGCTTGGACGCGGTCGGCCGGCACATTGGGCGGCGTGAGCCAGGGACGCCCGGTCTCCAGGCTCGCGGCATGGAACGCCAGAATGCTGCGCTGCTCGTCAGTCTTGGCATATTCGAAGATGGTCGGAACCCTGTTCTCGTATTTCGCCACGCGGTCCTTTTCGGTGGTGAACAGCATCCGCACCGTGCCGTCGTCGAGCAAGTGCTGGCCGGCCTGCGCAAAGGCCATCACGGTCTGGCAGATGCCGTGCACCTCGTTGCGCTGCATGGCGAGCACGATGTCGGTCGAGCCCTTGTAGCCGTCGACGACCTTGAACTTCATGCCGAGCAGGTTGCGCAGCAGGATCGGCATTTCCGAGAGCGACGTGCCGGCGCCGTCGCCGCCCATCAGCACCTCGCGCTCGAACAGGTGCTCGGGCGAGGTGACCCCGCTGTCGGCGCGGGCGTAGCAGGCGCGATGGGTCATTTCGGGGCTGCCGATCCAATTGAACCGCAAGGGATCGAGACTAGCGTTCGGGTGCTTCATCAACGCGAAGTTCGGAATGTTGCGGCTGACCGTTCCCAGCACGGTGCCGTCCTGCGCCGCTCTGGTATACAGGAAGTTCGCCGCAACCAGCGATCCGGCGCCCGGCATGTTCTCGACAATGATGTTCGGATTGCCGGGAATGTGCCGGCGCAGGTGACGGCCGATGACCCGCGCCCAGGTGTCGTAATCACCCACCGCGGAACCGACGACAATGCGGACCTGCTTGCCGCGGTAGAAGTCGGCCACCGACTGGGCGTGGGCAGGTGCACAGACGGCCGACAGCACCAGCGCACAAAGCGCGAATGTTCTCATGGCGGGCTTTCCCGGGAGCGGAAGAGGCACGGTACCGAGGGCGGCTGCCCAGGGCAAGCGCCCAACCGCCACAGTCCGCCTCGACGAGCACGCTGCGCTCGCCGCGTGATCGATATAGAGTCGACCCGAACGCAGCCGCGCACACAATCGGGCGCGCCGCATCATGAGGGGACATCCGTGGCAGACAAGCGACTGACCGGCCGCATCGCGGCCGAGCACATCAAGCTGATGGCGGTGCCGCGCCCGCCGCTGGGCACCGTCGAGCGTTTCAAGGCGCTCGGCGACCCGACCGGCATCATCTCGGACACCATGGACGAGCTCGGCATTCCCGCGGGCGTCATCGGCGCCTCGGTGCTGCGGCCGACCATGCCGGGCACCACCATGGTGGGGCCGGCGCTGACGCTGCGCAACATCCTGCAGCGCATCGACCCGCTGCAAGGCGCCCGCGACAAGGTCAACAAGATGGCGGAGTTCGAGTGCCACAACCTGGCGCAAGCGGGCGACGTTCTGGTGATCCAGGGCGTGCCCGACGTCTCCAACATGGGCGGCATCTCGGCGCAGACCGGCAAGCGCCAGGGCGAGGTCGGCGCCATCGTGCAAGGCGGCATCCGCGACATCGCCCATTCGCGTTCGGTCGGCTATCCACTCTGGGCAAGCGACATCACGCCGGTCACCGGCAAGTGGCGGCTGGAGGCGGCCGAGATCAACGGCGTGATCCAGATCGGCCACGTCAAGGTCTCGCCCGGCGATCTCGTGGTGGCGGACGATACGGGCGTCTGCTTCATCCCGCGCGACCTCATCATCGAGGTACTGGAAGCGGCCGAGGAAAAAGCCAAGGCCGAAGACGTCCGCTGCAAGGCGATCGACGGCGGCATTCCAGTGCCGGATATCTCAAAAGCGACGTATGGGGAGAAGAAGTAGATTCGCAGGTCAGTGCTCGATTCAAGTTGCGCACTGAACTCACTTCATATCGGGCACTGATTTAATTGCTGTCGTCCCCGC
>DAIUEP010000081.1:0-19004 GCA_036845065.1 Xanthobacteraceae bacterium
TGGACCCCGACATGCGGCGCCGCGCGCAGGCCAAGGCCGCGGAGCTCGGCATTTCGTTCGCGGAATACATCCGTCGGCTGGTCGCCGGCGATCTTGGCGAGCGCAAGCCCAAGGCGGATATTTCGATCGTGTTCGATCTTGTCGATGAAGGCCCGGTCACCGACATCGCTCGCGACAAGGACAAGATGATTGGCGAGGCGGTCTGGCAAGACTACTTGCGCAAGACCGGACGCAAGCCGCGGCGTGCTCGCCCCACCAAGAGCCGCCGTTGAGCATTTTCGTCGACTCGTCGGCGTGGTTCGCTTCGGCGGTTGCTCGCGACCGGAACAACGTCCGCGCCAAGCAGATATTGAAAAGCAACGCCAACCACGTCACGACCGATCACGTGATCGTTGAAACCTGGCTGCTGCTGAACAGTCGTTATCACCACCGCGCGGGAGAGCTCTTCTGGGACAGCATCCGTCGCGGGGGTATAGCGATTGAGACCGTCACGGCCGCCGATCTGGAGAGCGCCTGGGCGATCGGCGAAGCCTTTCCCGATCAGACCTTCTCCATTGTTGATCGCACGAGCTTTGTGGTCATGGAACGGCTTGGTATCACAAAGGTCGCCAGCTTCGACGACGACTTTGCGATCTACCGCTACGGTCGAAATCGCGACCGTGCGTTCGAGGTCGTGCGCTAGCGTTTTTTGGTTCGCGTCTGACCCTATGCCGCCGATTTGAAGTTCCTATAACACTTGCAGCAATCTCGGTTAGGAACTTCAAATCGAAAAGCGGCGCTAGAATCATGACTTGCCAGTGCCCCTTTGCTTCCGAAGTTCGTGTCAGCGGGTGCCGCGACGGATCACGAACTTCGGAAGCGCGGCACTAGTGTGTCGGCTGGCGCGCGACTATCTTGGGGCTCGACCCTCTGGAGACCTTGCCATGGATGACAAGACCCGCACCGAGCTTGAGGCCGCCGCGTTTCGGCATTTGCTGGACCATCTGCGCTCGCGCACCGACGTGCAGAATATCGACCTGATGAACCTCGCCGGCTTCTGCCGCAATTGCCTCTCCAACTGGATAAAGGAGGCCGCCGACGCCAAGGGCGTGCCGATGACCAAGGACCAGAGCCGCGAAGCGGTCTACGGCATGCCGTTCGAGGACTGGAAGGCGAAGTACCAGAAAGAGGCTGGCGCTGAAAAATTGGCCGCATTCGAAAAAGCAAGGCCGAAGCACTGATTGTCCACGGCCGCGGCCTACCGCTGTGGATGACGGCGGCGCCCGCTTGACCGCAACGCCCGACTCCCGATCCTTCTTGCCGGAACGCGATGTTGCGTGAACGGAAGGAGTGAACGATGGCGATCGCCGCAGCTACTGCCACGACCGAGGACGAGCAGGCCTCAGTCCGCTTCGGCAAGGATCAGCTCAAGGCCTTCATCGAGCGCGTCGAGCGGCTGGAGGAGGAAAAGAAGACGATCGCCGACGATATCCGTGACGTCTACGCGGAGGCCAAGGGCTCGGGCTTTGACGTCAAGGTGCTGCGCACCATCGTGCGGATGCGCAAGCAGGACGCCGACGAGCGCAAGGAACAGGAAGCGATCCTGGAGACCTACCTGCACGCGCTCGGCATGCTCAACTAGTGCCGCCGATTCGAAGTTCCCTGCACTACGCGCGGCAAGCTCGGTCAGGAACTTCAAATCGAAAAGCGGCACTAGAATCATAGAGTTGCTAGTGCCCCTTTGTTTCCGAAGTTCGTGTTAGAGGTTGCCGCGACGTATCACGAACTTCGGAAACGGGGCACTAGAATCGATTCTCGTAACAATCGACCCGCTCTCCGCGTCAAGGCCGGGCTTGTTCCGGCCATACACGTCTTTGTCTTGCTCGGCTTTTGGGCCATGGAAGCCCGCGCACCAGCTTGGCTGTGAGCGCGGGCATGCGGGATGGAGAATCCTGGGCCCTTGGACTGCGCAACAAAAAACCCGCTTGCGCGGGCCGTGGCGTATTCGGATGGAATGGCGCGAATCGGATGGCCGTGGACGCTGACGCGGATCACCGCAGCGATGCAGTGCGCCGGCTGAACGTCACGGTCGACACGAAGACCACCGCCGTGCCGGCGAATCGCTCGGTCGACATGCCGAGATGCGGATCGTACGCAAACGTCATCATCACGGACGTCGTCGGCTTGTGCAGGTAGGGGCTGAGCGTGCGGAAATCGGACGTGCCGAGGAGCGACGTGCTCATGAACCCGCCAGCGCTCGGCGCCACGATCATCGCCCGCATCCATGGATCGTTGAACTGCTGACCGGCCTTGACCGGGCCGGCCAAGGTCGCGGATGCCTGCAACGGCGCGGTCGTGGGCTGCTCCGCGCCGCGCTTGACCGCGACGGTGGTGTCGCGCTGGGCCGTCTGGGCAGCGGCGCTCTTGGCGGCCGTCGGTGCGCTGGCTGCGGGCCGCGACGGGGTCGCCGGATGCGATGCGGGCGCGTAGGCCAGCTCGCTTCCGGCCGGTTCGCGCGCAGGCGCCGGCCAGGGCGTGACGCTGCCGGTCGCGGCGCGACCGGCGCTGGCAACCTCGGCGGAACCGCGCGCGGCGGTCTTGGCGGCTGCGGCTGACTGCGCGGTGCCCTCAGGCCCGCCCTGCCAGAAGCCGCGCTCACTGATCACATCGTTGGCCGACGCATCGCCACCATTGACCAAGCTGCTCGCCCGCGCCGGGCGTAACTCGACCGGACGGGACGACGCGGAAGCGAGGTCGAAGGCGCCGGCCTGCTGCGGGGCCGGGCGAGCGGCGGGTGCGGGTGCTGCGGCAACGGCAGCCGGCCGCTCGGTCGACTTCTCGTTGGCCTTGGGGGCAGGTTTCTTCGTCTCGGCGGCGCGAGCGGCTGGAGTTGTTGCGGCCAGCGTCTCGGCGTCCTCTTCCTCCTCGCCGCTACCGAACAGCTTGGTGAAGGGATTGGGGATGCGGGCAGAGGCGACCTTGGTCTCGGTCTTGCGCGAGGCGACGGCGGTGAGCGGCCCCTTGGCCATCACCTTCGCCAGCTGCGCCTCCGGCATCCGCGGCCAGTGCCGGACGCTGCCGGTGTCGAGATGGACGAAATTCGATGACGGATAGAAGCCCACGCCGCCGCGTGAGGCGCGCAGACCGGCTTCCCGGAGCCGCTCCAGCGGCACGCCCGGGATGAAGAAATCCATCGCCTTGCCGAGCATGTGCTGGCTGAACTTGGCCACGCCGCTCGAGCGGCGCCGCAGCATGGCGTTGGTGCCGGGCGAGCGATAGCCGCAGACGATCGAGATCGGCTCGGTTGCCTCCACCTCGCGATAGACGTCCCAGATCAGGTCGAACAGGTGGGGGTCCATGCGGGTCGGCTGCTCTTCCCGCCAATCGCGCAGAATGTGATTGAGCTTCTTGAGCGCCTCTTCATCGTAGCGCCCGTTCACCTTGAAGGTGACCGTCACGGTCTCCTTGGTGTGGGTGTTGCGCAGCGAGATCGAGCGCGTATCGCCGTTGGCGGTCGCGTTTTGCAGGCTTTCAGACCCGAAGAGGATCAAGAGAGCGGCAAGACTCGCGCAATAACCGACACGCACCGGGCGATGATGGCCACTTGATCTGCGCGCAGTCTTCAATGGCACTTGCGATCCCGCGTTAAAATTGTGTTCAACGCTTGTCGCAACGACCAGTTAGTCGCCGCCAACATCGCAGTTCGCCACGGCCGTCCCCGCCGCAACAAACATGGTGAACACAGTCTTAATAGGGATCGGTTAATGCGTTGTTAGCGCGTACCCCGTCCCCCCGATACCCCTAGGGCTACAGGCGGAGTGTGGCAAAAAGTGGCCAAACCGCAAGGGGTGGTTAACGCGCACCACCCCGCTGTGGACAAGGGTCAGCGGACGCGGCTGCCGGGGACCGGCCGGGCCTGCTGCTGACTGGTGCGCGTACCGAACAGCTGCTCGAAGAAGCCGCCAGCAGCTTGGCGTGGCGAATCGGTGGGCCGGGCGCGCTTGACCGTCGAGGTCGTGTTGGGATCCTTGGGCCGTTCCTGGGCCATCTCGACCATGCCGCGCTCGCTCTTGATCGCCGCCTGCATCCGACTGTCGATGCCGTAGATGTCGCGGCGGATCTGCAGCTTGCCGTCGTCGTCCACGAACGCGGTCTGGTAGGTCAGGTTGACCGGGATGAAGGTCGGGAACTGGATGTCGACCTCCGAGGTGCCAAACATCTTCTTGATGCGGTCGGCGGTCCAGTTTTCGGTCGGGCGGACCAGGTTCAGCAGCACCTCGGCGTATTTGGGCGGATCCTGCACGCGCATGCAGCCATGGCTGTAGGCGCGCGTGTCATGCGCGAACAGGTGCTTGTCCGGCGTGTCGTGCTGGTAGACCAGGAACCGGTTGGGGAAGTTGAACCGAAGCCGTCCGAGCGCATTGCCGTCGCCCGGCGGCTGGTAGATGTGGACCGAGCCGTCGCGGTTGTTGACGAGCTTGAGGCCCATGCGATCGAGCACGGTCGGATCCTGCGCCAGCGCCGGCAGGTATTCGTTGTTGATGATCGACGGCGGCACGTTCCAGGTCGGGTTGACCGTGATGTACTTCATCTGCGCGCTGAGCAGCGGCGTCTGCAGGTTCGGCTTGCCCACCACCACGCGAGTCGACCAGTGCAGGTTGCCATTCTTGAACACCCGCAACGTGTAGTCAGGAATGTTGACCATCACGTTGATCTTGCCGAGATCGCGCGGCAGCCAGCGCCAGCGTTCCATGTTGATGACGACGGTGTCGATCGAATCGGCGCGGCGGGGCGGGGCGACGCCGTTGAGCAGGCGGACCGTGCTGGCGCCGAGCGTGCCGTCGGCGTTGACACCCTTGCCCTTCTGGAAGGCCTTCACGGCCGTGACGAGATCGTTGTCGTAACGCAGGCTGTCCTCGTCGCCGACGACGTTGAGTCGCTTGCGCAACAGCGGTATGCGCGCGTCGGTCATGCCGGGGCGCACCGTGGGGCCCTCCGGAATGCGCACGAACTTCTCTTCATCCAGGTTCGAGCCGCGCAGCTCGGCAAGCTTGGCCTTGAGCTTGCGATAGCCCTCATGCGGCGGGCTGAACTCGTCAAGCGCTTTGGCCACGTCGCCGGCGTCCGCGATCGCGGTCAGCACGACGGCCGGGTCGGGCGGCACCTGCGGCACCTCGATGTCCTTGCCGACGCGCGAATAGGGAAAGCGCCCGGCCTGCAGGTGACGCGCAAAGCTGAGCACGGTCAGCGTGAACTTGAGCTCGGCTTCGGCAAGCGCATCCGCGCTGACGGCGTCGAGATTCGGAATCTTGTAGTCCTTGAGGTCGAGGCCATCGGCGTCGGCCGTGCGCAGGCGCTCGATCACCGCCTTGGCGCGCGCATTGACGACGCCCTGCTCGATCCACAGCGGAGCGAGATTGCGGTTCTGGTAGAACGTCTCGACGATGCCGCGTTCCTTCCGGTTGGGGAAGATCCGGTCGACCTTGGCGGTCAACAGGTCGCGCATCTTTTCGGCGATCGGCCGATCGGCGGCGTCGAGCGCCGCCAGCGGATCGGGGGCCTTTTCCGGCACTGCCGCCGCGCTTTCGCTCGGCGCGGCTTCGGGGGCGATGGTGGCGATCTCGCCGGTGGAGCCGGTCAAGTCGGCGGCCGTGGGTGGCGGCAAGATGGCCTGCTCAGGCAGGGGCATCTTCGACTCGAGCAGATCGGGCTGCGCGTAGGCGGTCGGTGCAAGCGCGAGAATCAGCGCTAACGCTGTGCCTGCCAGGATGCGGTCATACCCGCGCATTCGCCTTCTCCCGATGATTCGAGGGACCCCTGAAACGAGGTTCCGCCAGTGCCACGACCTCAACCCGAAAATGCCCGTAAAGGCAACGGGGTGGGCTTCAAATTCCCGCGCGTTTGCGTCGATTTTGCGCCGCTGTCACCCGCTGACAACGGGCTGTGGATGGGGCTCTTCGGGCTCCGCCGCAAGTCCCAGGCTGTCGAGCTTGCGATAAAGCGTTGAACGGCCGATCTGCAAGCGGCGGGCCACCTCGGACATTTGTCCGCGGTAATGGGTGATGGCGAAGCGTATGATCTCGCTTTCGATCTCCTCCAGGGGACGGACGTCACCCGTGGCATCGAGCAGCGCAAGCTTGGCATGGGGCGTGCCGCTATAGGGCGTGCCACTGCGCGCCTCGGCCGGGGCCGATTCGGCCAAAGCGGGTGCCGCCAAGCCGGGCGCATCGTGGCTCGGCATGGCCGCGATGTCCCGCGTCATCGGCGTAAGCGCGCGGGCGGCCTGGGCGATCTGCGGGAATTCCGCCAAGCCGAGCTCGCCTCGCTCCGCCAGCACCACGGCCCGGAACACGGCATTCTCGAGCTGCCGCACGTTGCCGGGCCAGTGATAAGCGGCGAGCAGGGCGAGCGCCTCGGCGGTGATGCCTGTGATTCGCTTGCCCTCCTCGGCTGCGAAGCGGGCGACGAAATGCCGGGCGAGCTCAGGGATGTCTTCCGACCGTTGGGCCAGCGCCGGCACGTTGATGGGGAAGACGTGCAGACGATAGAACAGGTCCTCGCGGAAGCGGCCTTGCATGACGTCCGCGATCAGGTCGCGGTTGGTGGCCGAGATGATCCGCACGTCAACCTTGACCGGCCTGCGGGCGCCGACCGGCTCGACCTCGTTTTCCTGGATCGCGCGCAGCAGTTTGACCTGAGCGGCCGGTGGCAGCTCGCTGACTTCGTCCAGGAACAGCGTGCCGCCCGACGCCTCGACGAACTTGCCGGTATGGCGCTCGGTCGCGCCGGTAAAGGCGCCCTTCTCATGGCCGAACAGGATCGACTCGACCAGATTGTCCGGGATGGCGCCGCAATTGACCGCGACGAACGGCTTCGAACGCCGCTCGCCGGTGCCGTGGATGGCGCGCGCGATCAGCTCCTTGCCGACGCCGGAGTGGCCCTCGATCAGCACCGGGATGGCTGAGCCCGCCGCCTTCTCAGCGGTCCGGATGACCGCGTGCATGCGCGCGCTGCGGGTGACGATGTCGCGGAATGTCAGCGTGCCGCTGCGGCTGCGCTTGAGGCGGTTGAGCTCGCCCGCGAGCGCGTTCGCCGCGAGCGCGTTGCGCAGGCTCACCTGAAGGCGCTCGACGCCGACCGGCTTGACCACGAAATCGGTCGCGCCCGCGCGCATCGCCGTCACCACATTGTCGATGCCGCCATGGGCGGTCTGCACGATGACCGGAACAGCGAGAGAGGCCTCGCGCATCTTGGCAAGCACGCCCAGGCCGTCGAGATCGGGCATCATCAGGTCGAGCACGACCGCATCGAAGCGATCCGCGCCGGTGAGCAGCGCCACCGCGGCATCGCCGCCCTCGGCCACGACCGCTTGGTAGCCCGCGCGCGTCACCATGTTCTCCAGGAGACGGCGTTGGACGGGATCGTCGTCGACGATGAGAACGCGCTCGGACATGGCTACTCCACGCAACACCGATGCTGTGCCGAATTGGGGCGACTCTGGCGGATGAGGCTTAAGGCCGTACTAAGGCTGCGATTTCGGAGCTAAATATTTGTGATTATTACTATTATACCAATTGGGTTGGGATTGGCCGAAATGGCTTGCGCGGCGGCCTCGAAAGCCGCCTTCCACGTCCAAGGCGTTGCTCCTGCCCCGCCTCGTATTCACCTATCGTGAATGTGTGACGACTTGCCTCGGCGCGCAAGCGGCGCGATCCCTATTCCCGGCCTAGCGGTCGATGTGTCATGGTCGCGCCCGAAAGCAGCGCCGAAGTGGCGCGGCTTGGGCTCGGGCCACCGAGCCAACTCAGTGGTAGAAATCAGTGGGAGGAAGACCAATGAAGACCAGCACGCGACTGTCGTTACTCGGCTCGGCCACGCTCATCTGCCTTGGATTGAGCGCGGGCGCTTATGCGCAGCAGGCGCCGCAATCGCCCGACATGACGTTTTTCGTGACCAGCGTCGGCTCCGGCAAAGGCGCCGATCTCGGCGGGCTCGAAGGCGCCGACCGTCATTGCCAGACGCTGGCACAGGGCGCCGGTGCCGGCAGCAAGACCTGGCGCGCCTATCTCAGCACGCAGGCGGCCACCGGCGCCGTCAACGCGCGCGACCGCATCGGCCGCGGCCCGTGGGTGAACTTCAAGAAGGAGGCCGTCGCCCAGAACGTCGACGACCTGCACAGCGCCAACAACAAGCTCGGCCAGCAGACCTCGCTGACCGAGCGCGGCACCATGGTGGCGGGCGTCGGCATGACGCCGAACTATCATGACGTGCTGACCGGCTCGCAGCCGGACGGCCGCGCCTTCCCGGCGGGCGAAGACCGCACCTGCGGCAACTGGACCAAGAGCACGCAAGGTGCCGCCATGCTCGGCCACATCGACCGCAAGGGCCTGCGCGACGACGAGCCGTCAAAGTCCTGGAACTCCTCGCATCCCTCGCGCGGCTCCGAGGGCGGCTGCAGCCAGGCCGACCTGCGCTCGACCGGCGGCGCCGGCCTGTTCTACTGCTTCGCCGCGAACTGAGCGGGACGGGCGGCGTCGCAACGCCGAAAGCTGCGACCGACATCGAAGCCCCGGGGAGCGCCCCGGGGCTTGTTGTTGGCGCGGGTGTTGGAATTGTCAGGGTGCCTCGACCTCGTTGAGCTCAGCGGATACTGCCGCGGCGAAACCCCGCGTCGTGTGCGACCGCGACGGATTGAGTGCGCTCGGCCACTCCAGGCTTGGCAAAGGTCGTATGGTCTTCCCAAGCACGGCTAAACGTTCTTAGCGTCGCGTTAACCGGTATAGACGATTGTTGAGGTGCCAACCTGCCTAACCGCAAGCGCCACGCGGCGTAAGGCACTCCGCGTGTCGTAGACGCCGAAAGTCTGCCCTGAGAAATAGGGAAACGCCTTGATCAGATTCGATATTCGGGCGCGTCTTTACAGCGCAGTAGGACTGTTCGCCATTGGGCTCGCCATAGTCTCGACGACATTGGTCTACTTTCAATCGAGGGCGGTAGTCGAGCGACGGCACCAAGAACTCAAGGGGCTCACCGACACGGTCTTCAGCCTCATCGTTGCCCAGCATGCATTGGTGAAGTCCGGGCAACTGGGCGAATCGGACGCAAAGACGCGAGCGCTCGAACTTGTTTCGAAGATCCGCTATCAGGGCGACAATTATTTCTGGATCAACGACCTGCGTCCCAACATCGTGATGCATCCGACCCGGCCGGAGCTGAACGGAAAGGATGTGAGCGACTTCAAGGATCCGAACGGCACGGCGCTGTTCGTGGAATTCGTGAAGGTGGCAAAGGCCAGCGGCAGCGGCTTTGTCGACTACATGTGGCCCAAGCCGGGGTTCGACAAGCCGGTCGAGAAGACATCCTATGTTGCCTTGTTCGAGCCATGGGGCTGGATCATCGGCACCGGCGTCTATAACGACGATCTGGCGACTGATCGCAATCGTGCACTGGCCGTCGGCGGGCTGGTCGGATTCCTTGTTCTCGTTCTCGTCGGCGGGATATCGGCTTTCTTTATTCGCGACATCGTCAGGCGGCTGGCGGAGCTCAAGACCGCCATGCTGAAGTTGGCGGAGGGGCAGTTCGACGTCGTGCTGCCGGGGCTCGGCCGAAAGGATGAGATCGGTCAGATTGCGGGCGCCGCCGAGACGGTGGTGCAGAAGGTTGGCTCGACCATCGCGGAGATCAAGATTGCCTCCCGCGAAGTCACAACGGCCTCGGCGGAAATCTCAACCAGCTCGACCGATCTGTCGCAGCGCACCGAGGAGCAGGCGGCCTCGCTCGAACAGACTTCTGCATCGATGGAGCAGATCTCTGCAACCGTGAAGAAAAACGCCGAGAACGCCCAGCAGGCGAAACAGTCCGCCAGCACGACCCGAGAGGTGGCAGATCGCGGCGGCGAGGTCGTCGCCAAGGCCGTCAGCGCGATGGCAAAGATCGAAGAGTCCTCGTGCAAGATCTCCGACATTATCGGCGTCATCGACGAGATTGCCCGCCAGACCAACCTGCTTGCCCTCAACGCGGCGGTCGAGGCTGCCCGCGCCGGAGAGGCTGGACGCGGGTTTGCGGTGGTGGCTTCCGAAGTCCGCAACCTGGCGCAGCGATCCGCACAAGCCGCCAAGGACATCAAGGATCTGATCTCCAACAGCAACGCGCAGGTGAAGGACGGGGTGGACCTCGTCAACCAGGCTGGCGCAGCTCTTAACGACATTATGGCGTCGATCAAAACCGTCACTGCGATCGTATCCGACATCGCCAACGCCAGTCTTGAGCAGTCAACCGGCATCGAGCAGGTCAACAAGGCGTTAACCGAGATGGACGACGTGACGCAGCAGAACTCGGCGCTGGTCGAGGAGAATGCCGCCACCGCGAAGATTCTGGAGCAGCAAGCCAGGACGATGAACGAACGGGGCGCCTTCTTTCGGCTCCGCAATGACGTGTACACCTTGCATACGGTCGATACCGCTGGCAGCGCGGACGCCGATGTTGCAAGAGCCGCGAAACGGCAGGCCCCAACATCGGCCGACGCACCCAAGCCGGTTGCAGCGCTGAAGCGCATGTCCGCCGGCGGTCATGCGCGCGGTATGCAGGTTGCGCTCGCGACCGTGGTCAAGGCCAGCCCCGAGTATCAGGAATTCTGAGAAGTCATGTTCCGGTGGCCGTTGTGGCGTCGACCGGACATCGGATGCTGCGGCTGCGCGGCCGCGTTGGCGCGGCCCAATTATGGGCGCAGGCTAGGCGAGATCAGCCTGCCGACGCTGCTCATGTGCGGCAGCGAGGATCACGGTGCGCCGCCGGAGAACACGCGCGAGATGCGCGCCGCCATCAAGGGCTCGCGCCTCGTCGAGATCGAGCAGGCCGGGCACATCTCCAACATCGAGCGCCCGGACGTGTTCAACGCAGCGGTCGTCACGTTCCTGAGCGATGCCGTTCGCGGCGCGAATCGGCACGCCAATGCGTAACGACCCTCACTGCGTCGGCTGCTTGAAGTACTTCTGCAGATATTTCGGGTCTGGCGGCGGCTGGTCCTTCTGGATCGGCATCACATAGCCTTCGCCGTCGAGGAGATAGAGCTTGTCGCCGATGGTGATCCAGCGGTTGTCCTCGGTGCAGTTGTATTCCTCGTAGATCGGATTGGTGACGCGGCGATAGAAGCGGCTCACCGTCCAGGGGCGCGTCAGCGCGTGGTCGATGGTGGTGATCTCGTTGCGCAGGATGTTGCGGTCGGCCTTGTCGAGAGAGAGCTTTTCCTTCACGACCGTCTGATTGTTCTGGTGCAGCGGGATGCCGGTCGAATCGAACAGGCGCGGCCCCTGCGTGTAGCGGGTCTCGACCTCGAGGGTGTCGTAGACGCCGTCATTGTCGGTGTCGGACCATTTACCGATGGAGTAGCCGTTGAAGTTCCGCAGCGCGTCGGCTTCTCCTTTCGGGAAATCGCGTCCGTCGGTATAGATGCGCCGGAGCGGGCTCATCGATTCGGCCAGCATGTAGGTGGTCCTCGGCTTGATGATGACCTCGATCGGCTCATAGAGGATCATCACGCGCGGCATGCCGACCGGGCCGCAGATGCCCTTGATGTCGAAGAACGTGCCGGCCCGCTGCTTGGCGATGTTCTGCTCGTAGATCGCCTGGTATTCGGGCGTGAGCGGCGCCTCCTGCCGCAAGCCGGGCGGCTTGCTCGGGTCCCAGAGCCCGACCGGGCTGCCGCGCCCCCACAGGCCGTCCCAATCGTCCGGGAGTTTCTTGGTGTCCTGGGCGCTCGCGCCGACGCACAGCGTTGCGAGAAGTATCGCAGCGCCGATGATCGAGTGTCGATGAGGCATGTGTTTCCTCCTGTCAGGGGCCGTGAGCAGTCGCATGCTCACGGATTGATCTCGTTGCGTATGACCATTCCACCCTTGGTGAAGCCGACGTCGAGATCGATCTGGGCGTTCGCCAGCGCCCGCAAGGCGCGCGCCGCCAGGCTTGCGGTGTTGCCGCCGGTGTTGACGTGCACATGCGCGTCGATCATGCCGGGCATCATCGTCGCGGTCCCGAGGTCGATCACGCGTGCGCCTTCCGGAATTTGCAGGTTGGCGCCGACATCGGTGATGCGGTCGCCTTTGATGAGCACCACCGCGTTCATCACCAGCGTGCCCGCCTTCGCGTCGAACATCGATGCAGCGCGAACGGCGACCACCTGATCTTTCAGCGCAAAGTATTTGCCGGTTCCCTGGGCTCGCACCGGCGCGCTTGTCATTGCCACAATGGCGGACACGACGCACATGCCGAGCAGCCTGGCTTGCCAACGCATGGGATCCTCCCTTGACCTGTTGTTTTTTGATCGGCACCGCGCATCCTACACCAATGGTATCGCTTGTGGCGGGCGCTTTCGGTCGTGGGCATTGTGATCGGGGACGCGCCAAATAACTGGCCGCAGCCGCGGGGCCATGATGTATAGTGCTGCTCATCCAAGGGCGGATGAACCCGATACCTGGTGAGCCCGCTAACTCGGCGCGAATTCAAAAATTGAAGATTGGGGGAGGATGACGATGCGATACACATCCGCGTTGAAATCGACCGCAGTTGGATTAGTCGCCTCGACTGCGCTGGTGACCACGCTTTGGGCCCAGGAGGGTGGAGCGGGAGCGCCCTGGCGGGGCGCGGGAGAGAAGCCATGCTTCGGGCCTGAAGGCGGCTCCTATCAATGCCCGCCGCCTGCCAGCGTGGTGGCAGTCCGCGCCGGTCGCTTGTTCGACAGCACGAGCGGGCAGATGCTGACCAACCAGGTGCTGGTGCTGCAGGGCGAGCGCATCATCGAGATCGGGTCCGCCGCGCAGGTGAAGATTCCCGCGGACGCGCAGGTGATCGATCTCGGTCAGGCGACGGTCCTGCCCGGCTTGATCGATGCGCACACGCACATGTTCAACACCCCGAAGGCGGGCATGTCGCGCGAGACCTCGACGCTGATCGCGATCCACAATCTGCAAGCCGACCTGCGCGCGGGCTTCACCACCGCGCGCGACATGAGCTCGCACGGCAACGGTTACGCCGATGTCGAGATGCGCAACGCCATCAACCAAGGCCGCCTCGACGGCCCGCGCTTCCAGGTGGCGGGACGTGGCATCGTCTGGGGCCCGGCGATTGCGGCCAATGTTCCGGTCAATCCATTGGCAGGCATGCGGATCACCTCGGCCGAGGAAGGCCGCTCCGCCGTGCGCGACCATGTCGAGCGCGGCGTGGATTGGATCAAGCTCTATCCCGGTGGCGCCTATTCCTTCACGCCGACCGGCGAGATCAACTACGTGACGACCTATCCGCTGGCGGTGTTGCAGGCCCTGATCGAGGAGACCCACCGCCTCGGCAAAAAGGCCGGCTGCCATGTGTTCGGCGGCGAGGGACTGAAGAACACCATCACGGCCGGCTGCGACACCGTCGAGCACGCCTTCGGGTTGACCCAGGAGCTGGCCGACACGATCGTGGCGAAGAAGCTCGCCTACGATCCGACGCTGCAGCGCTACATCGAGCCCTATATGGACGACAACGACAACAAGAACACCGGCGGCAAATATCGGATGATCCCGATCTTCGAGAAGGCGGTCACCATGGCGGCCGCCACCAAGGGCATGACCATCATGGTGGGGAGCGGCGTTGATGGCTCCACGTTCCCGCATGGCACGCAGGCGCTCGAGATCGTGGCGCTGGTCAAGCAGGCGCACATGATGCCGGCCGCCGCCATTCAGGCCGCGACCGTCAACAACGCGACGGTGCTCGGAATGGCGGAGCAGGTTGGGTCGTTCCAGAAGGGCAAGTTCGCCGACCTGGTCGCCGTGTCCGGCGATCCGCTCGCCGACATCACCGAGCTGCAACGCGTCAAGTTCGTGATGAAGGGCGGCAAGGTCATCCGCAACGAGCTAACGCTGAGCACGGTGGGCTCGCGCTAGAATATTGTCAGGACCGTAATCGCCCGGCCGGGGGCCGGGCCAACCTCGTAAAGACAGATCGGCCGCGAGGTCGTGAGAACGTCATGCAGGGAGGATGGTCATGCTTGGCAAATTCTTGCTTGGCAAATTCTTGCTCGGTTCAATGGCGCTCCTGCTCATGATCTCGACAACGGCCGTTGTCGCGCAGGACATGTCGAAATATCCGGACTGGGGCGGTCAGCGCCGGCGCGCCGAAACCGGACCGCCACGCTACGATTCGACCAAGCCCTCCGGCCGCGGGCAACAGGCGCCGTTGACCGAGGAATACCGCGCCGTCCACGAAGCCAGCATGGCGGATCAGGCTGCCGGCGGACAGGGTGCCGACATGACCGCCCGCTGTCTGCCGATGGGCATGCCGCGGGCGATGACCACGATCTTCCCGCTCGAGTTCATCATCACGCCGAACATCACCTACGTGCTGTTTGAGAATTCCAACGCCCTGCCCCGCCGCATCTACACCGACGGACGCGATTGGCTCAAGGAGGACCAGGAGCCGACCTTCGTGGGCTATTCGATCGGCAAGTGGAGCGACACCGACGGTGACGGCCGCTACGACACGCTCGAGGTCGAGACCCGGAACCTGCGCGGCCCGCGCACCTACGACAATTCGGGCATTCCCTTTCACAAGGACAACCTCACGGTCATCAAGGAGAAGCTCTATCTCGACAAGGCCAACCCGGACCACCTGGTCAATGAGGTCACCACCATCGATCCGGCGTTGACGCGGCCCTGGTCGACCACCAAGCGCTACAAGCTCGAGCGCGAGAAGGTGATCTGGTCAGAGAATGCCTGCACGGAAGGCAACAATCATGTCTTCGTCGGCAATGAGAATTACATGATCAGCGGCGACGGCTACCTGATGCCGGCGCGAAAGGATCAAGCGCCTCCGGACACGCGCTACTTCAAGCCCGTCGCGAGATAGCGCGCACGCGGCACAACCCGGTCAGCCTGGAGAAAAATCAATGCGGATCAGATTGTCGCTCACGATTGCCGTCGGCTTGACGGCGCTGCTCATCGGCATCGGCCGTTACGGCGCCGCCGCGCAGACCCGCACGACGCTCGACATCTATGTCATCGACGTCGAAGGCGGCAACGCCACGCTGTTCGTGCCGCCATCCGGCGAGGCGGTGCTGATCGATTCCGGCAATGTCGCGCCGGCCGCGGTCCGCGACGCCGAGCGGATCATGGCGGCGGTCAAGGATGCCGGCCTGACGCAGATCGATCATCTGATCACCACGCACTGGCACAACGATCATTTCGGCGCCATGGCCGAGCTCGCCAAGCGCATTCCGATCCGCCACTTCGTCGATCACGGGCCGACCGTGCAGCCCAATCCGATCATCGATGAGTTTCTCGGCAAGACCTATCCGGAGCTCTATGGCAAAGCCAAGCGCACGATTGCGAAGCCGGGCGACACCCTTGCGGTCGCCGGCCTTGACTGGCGCATCGTCACTGCGGCGGGTGAATCGCTCAAGACCGCGCTGCCGGGGGCGGGAGGTGCCAATTCGTCCTGCGCCAGCCACAAGCCGAAGGACAACGACCCGACCGAGAACGCGCAATCGGTCGGCAGCGTGCTCACGTTCGGCAAATTCCGCACCGTGCATCTCGGCGATCTCACCTGGAACAAGGAGTTCGACCTGATGTGCCCGATGAACCGGATCGGCACCGCCGACCTGTTCATCGTGTCGCATCACGGGCAGCCGAGCTCCAACTCGGAGGCGCTGGTGCACGCCGTGCGTCCGCGTGTCGGCATCATCAATAACGGCACCCGCAAGGGCGGCCAGCCCGACGCCATGAAGGTGCTCTACAGCTCGCCCGGCCTCGAGGATCTCTGGCAGATTCATTTCTCCCAGCTCAGCGGCCAGGAATACACCGTGCCTGGGCTCTTCATCGCCAATCCGATCGACGAGCCGTCGCCCGCGATGCCGGTCGCGCCGATCGCGGCGCCGCCGCCCGGCCCGCTGACGCCGCCGGCGCCCGTCCACAACGGGCCGGCGTTCTGGATCAAGGTGTCGGCGCAACCGGACGGGACCTTTACCGTCACCAATGCGCGCAACGGCTTTGCCAAAACATACTCGGCAGGCGGACGCTGACTTAAGTCTTGGTCCGCACCATGTTCGCGGACTGCGGTGAGCCGATCACTTGGTCGGATACATGTAGCGGCTCGAAATATCGATGTAGCGAATTCCCGGCAGGCCCGGGAACGCGGCCTCCATCAATTTGTGCAGCTCGTCGCCGTTCTTGGCCTTCTGAAACATCTCCTTGGCCTTGCCGAGATAGGCGATGCTTTCATCGAATGCGGCTATCCCGGTGGGCGCGCCATGGCCGACCAGCACGACCTCGGTGCCTGCATTCTCGCTCTTGATCCGGCGCAGACCGTTGGCCCAGGCGTCGAAGGTCGGTAGCGCATCGGCGGCGAGCCGGTTCTGGCCGACGAAGTGATGCATGTTGTTGAAGATCAGGTCCTGCACCACCAGAGTCTTGAGCTCCGGAATCTTGATGAGCAGCTGCACGTCGGCCTCGCCGTCGAGCACCTTCTCGAACACGAAATCGAGCCCGATGATCTTTTCGCTGCCGGTGCGCAACTCCCCAGCGATGACGCCCTTGCGTGCGGAGATCTCAGGACCCAGCGCCGGATAGGGCGGAATACCGTCGCGGCGCGCCCGATAGATGAAGGCACCGTCCTCGCCGTTGATGAAGGTCTTGATCTCGGGGATCGAGGAAGCCGGCACCTCGCCCCATTCGCCGAGACCGAGCCAATGATCGGGGTGGCCGTGGCTGATGATCAGCCGCCGCACCGGCTTGTTGAGCGAGCGCACATAGGCGATGACCTCCTTGGCGCCGGACACGAACTGCTGGGCGTCGATCACCACCAGGCCCTCGGCGGTTTCGACGATGTGGGTCGTGGCCGCCATCGGGGCCGGCGCAAAGGTGTGAATCTTCGCCCTGCCGCGCTCGTTGATCACCACCTTGTCCGCCATACCGGGGAGCGGCGTGCCGATCGGCGGGGCCGCCGTTGCGGCGCTGCCCAACATCAACATGAGCGCAAGTGGGCCGCCGACCATCCAGTGACGAGGCATGGCATGTTCCTCCCGCTGTGGGCTGTCCCTGTCAGAGGGGCAGTCCTTATATTGTTGGGCAGCATAGGTTCGGCTGCGGCAATTGGAAGGCCCGGGACAGATTGGCGGCGGCACCAAAAGCGACTAACGTCCACGCCGAAGATCAAGCCCATCAGCGTCTCAGGGAGGACACGATATGATTCGATCCGGGCTTCTTGCGGCATTGCTAAGTGCGACCACGTCGTTCGTGGCGCTGGCGCAGACTGCCGAGGACTTGAAGAACGATGCCACCACGCCAGACGACGTGCTCGTCTACGGCATGGGCTACCAGGGGCAGAGGTTCAGCCCGCTCACCCAGATCAACAAGCAGAACGTCAGCAAAATGGTACCGGTGTGGTCCTATTCGCTCAACGATCTGCAGGGCGGCGAAGCGTTTCCCATCGTCAAGGACGGGGTCGTCTACATCACCACCCACAATGCGACCTCGGCGGTTGATGCCGTGACCGGCAAGCAGATCTGGCGGGTCGTGCATGAATATCCGCCAGAGACGTTGCGGGTCGTCTGCTGCGGCATCGTCAATCGCGGCGCCGCGATCTACGAGGGCATGATCATCCGCGCGCTGATGGACAACCGCCTGACCGCGCTCGATGCCAAGACCGGCAAGGAGGTCTGGACCGTCAAGTCGCCGGACCCGGTGACCACCGCCAATGGGTACGCCATGACGGGCGCCCCGCTGATCGTCAACGGCGTCATCATCACCGGTGTCGCGGGCGCCGAGTTTAGCCATCGCGGTCTGCTCGAAGGCTACGACGCCAAGACCGGCAAGCATCTCTGGCGGACCTACACGGTTCCGGCCAAGGGCGAGCCAGGATCGGAAACCTGGGAGGGCGATTCGCAGCTCACCGGCGGCGGCTCGAGCTGGGTGACCGGCAGCTACGATGCGGAGCTTGATCTGGTCTATTGGGGGATCGGCAATCCGGCGCCCTGGAACCCGCGCGCCCGCAAAGGCGACAATCTCTTCACCAACGCGGTGTTCGCGGTGCGGCCGAAGACCGGCGAGCGCGTCTGGTACTACCAGACGACGCCGCAGGATCCGTTCGACTACGACGCGGTGCAGACTCCGATCGTTGGCAACGTCAACGTCGGCGGCTCTGCGCGCAAGGTGGTGATGCAGCCCAACCGCAACGGCTTCCTCTATGTGCTCGATGCGAAGGACGGCAAGCTGATCGCGGCGAATGCTTTCGGCAAGGTCAACTGGGCGAGCGGCGTCGACTTGAAGACCGGTCGTCCGGTCGTGACGGATGTGTTCAAGAACGCCCTTGAGGGCAAGAACGTCACCGTGTGGCCGTCAGTCTCGGGCGTCACCAACTGGCAGCATGCGGCGTTCAGCCCGCGCACCGGGCTGCTCTACATCAACACGCTGAATGTCGGCATGACGTATGAGGCGGGCGAGCCGCCGAAGCTTGCGCCCGGTCGCCCGGCCGGAGCTCCGACCGTCAAGCGCACCGTCGTGCTCGACGATCCCAACGTCCGTGGCTACCTCAAGGCGGTCGATCCCATGACCGGCAAGTCGAAGTGGGAGACGCCGTACAAGAGCCCGAACTACTCCTCCACCATGGTGACGGCGAGCGATCTCGTGTTCACCGGAGTTATGACGGGCGAGCTCCAGGCGCTCGATGCGGAGAACGGCAAAGTGCTGTGGAGCTTCCAGACTCCGTCCGGCATCGTCGGCCAGCCGGTGACATGGCAGAAGGACGGCAAGCAATATGTCACGGTGGTGAGCGGTCTCGGCGGCGTCTATGCGGAGCGCAGCGGCGATCCGAACCTCAACAACGTCCCGTACGGGGCGTCGCTCTGGACATTTGCGCTGTTCGACAAGTGAACGCTCCTGCGTAAGAAGCGGTGACGAACCGTCACGGCGGCGCAGTCGAGGCGGTTGTTTATGCGCCCTCTCCCCTCGCGGGAGAGGGCCCCTCCGCAGTTCAACATAACTCCGCAGTTCAACATA
>DAIUEP010000082.1:0-18706 GCA_036845065.1 Xanthobacteraceae bacterium
CGCCTGATAGGCCGTCGATAGTGCGGTCAACGCTACAGCCGCTCAGCCCTTGTCCAGATTGTACAGGCTATGGAGCGTGCGTACCGCAAGCTCCGTATATTCCGCGTCGATCAGCAGCGAGAACTTGATCTCCGAGGTGGTGATGGCGCGGATGTTGATCTTGCGGTCGGCGAGCGCCTTGAAGGCGGTGGCGGCGACGCCGGCGTGGCTGCGCATGCCGATGCCGATCACCGACACCTTAGCGACATCGGTCGAGCCGTCGAGATGGTCGTATCCGATCGCCTTGCGCTCCTTGGCGAGCACATCGGCGGCGCGCTCATAGTCAGCGGCCGGCACCGTGAAGGTGAGGTCGGTGGTCTTGCCGTCGGCCGACACGCTCTGCACGATCATGTCGACATTGATGCTGGCATCCGCGAGCGGCCCGAAGATCGCGGCAGCGACCCCCGGCTTGTCCTGCAAGCGGCGGACCGAGATCTGCGCCTCGTCCTTGGAGAAGGCGATGCCGGTGACGACCTGCTGTTCCATGATCTCCTCCTCGCCGCATATCAGGGTGCCGGGTGGCGTTCCGTGCGGATCGATGTCTTCAGGCTTGTCGAAGCTCGAGCGCACGAAGATGCGTACGTTATGGACCATTCCAAGCTCCACCGAGCGCACCTGCATGACCTTGGCGCCAAGCGACGCAAGCTCCAGCATCTCCTCGTAGGCGATCTTGGGCATGCGGCGGGCGCGCGGCACCACGCGCGGATCGGTGGTGTAGATGCCGTCGACGTCGGTGTAGATGTCGCAGCGCTCGGCCCCGATCGCGGCCGCGATCGCGACCGCGGAGGTGTCGGAGCCGCCGCGGCCAAGCGTGGTGATGCGGCCGGTCTCCTTGTGCACGCCCTGGAAGCCGGCGATGACCGCCACCTCCTGGCGCTCCTGGAAGCGCTTGATCAATTCGGCGCCATTGATGTCGAGGATGCGGGCGGAGCCGTGCGCGTTGGAGGTCAGGATCGGAAGCTGCCAGCCCTGCCAGGAGCGCGCATTGATGCCGATGCCCTCGAGCACGATCGCGAGCAGACCCGCCGTCACCTGCTCGCCGGACGACACCACCGCGTCATATTCGCGGGCGTCGTGAAGCGGCGCCGCGGCGCGGCACCAGCCCACCAGCTCGTTGGTCTTGCCTGACATCGCCGACACCACGACGGCGACGTGGTGGCCGGCGTCGACCTCGCGCTTGACGTGGCGGGCGACGTTCTTGATGCGGTCGATATCGGCAACGGAGGTGCCGCCGAACTTCATTACCAGGCGGGCCATGCGGGTCTCTGACGCGGCGGCGATCGGGGCGGGTTCCGGCTCGAAAAGGCGAGTATACATAACGGCGGGACCTGGCGGCCGCAACCGCACCCCGGAGGTTGGACGATGGCGACTGGGACTGGCGGCTCGACGATCGACGCGGCGGAGGTCGCGCGCTTTGCGGCGCTGGCCGATACCTGGTGGGACCCCGCCGGCAAGATGGGCATGCTGCACAAGTTCAATCCGGTGCGGCTCGGCTTCATCAAGGAGGCCGCCTGCCGGCGGTTCGGGCGCGATCCGAGGCGGCTCGACAGCTTCGTGGGGCTGCGCTTTCTCGACATCGGCTGCGGCGGCGGCATCCTGAGCGAGCCGATTGCGCGGCTTGGTGCCGCGGTCGTGGGCGCCGATCCGGCCGCGGCCAACGTTGAGGCCGCCAGGGTGCACGCGGCCCGCGAGGGGCTTGCGATCGACTACCGCGTCACCACGGCGGAGGCGCTGGCGGATTTAGGCGAGCGGTTCGACGTGGTGCTCGCCATGGAGGTGGTCGAGCACGTCGCCGACCTCACCCTGTTCGTCGGCCGCTGCGCCGAGATGGTCAAGCCCGGCGGGCTGATGGTGGTCGCGACGCTGAACCGCACCATCAAGAGCTTCGCGCTCGCCATCGTGGGGGCCGAATACGTCTTGCGCTGGCTGCCGCGCGGCACCCACCAGTGGGACAAGTTCGTCACCCCGAACGAGCTTGATATCGCGCTCGAAAAGAGCGGCCTTGCCGTGACCGCCGAGACCGGCGTGATCTACAACCTGCTCGCCGACCGCTGGCAGCTCTCGAGCGACATGGACGTGAACTACATGGTCACGGCCGAGCGGACGGCGGGATGATCGACGCAAGCTGGCTTTGGGCGCTGTTCACGGTGATCGCGGCGGCGAGCCAGACCGTGCGCAATGCCACCCAGCGTGGGCTCACTGCGACGCTTGGCACGGCGGGCGCGACCCATGTGCGCTTCCTGTTCGGTCTCCCGTTCGCGGCGCTGTTTCTCCTCGCGGTCGTGATCGCGAGCGGGCAGGCGCTGCCGCGACCGCCGGCAGTGTTCTGGCCCTGGGTGCTCGACGGCGCGCTCGCCCAGATCGCCGCGACCGCGCTGATGCTTGCCGCGATGAACGATCGCTCGTTCGTGGTGGTCTATGCCTACATCAAGACCGAGCCGGTGCAGGCGGCATTGTTCGGGCTCGTGTTCCTCGGCGATACGGTGACGCTGCCGATGGCGGCCGCGATCCTGATCGCGACCATCGGCGTGGTCGTCATGGCGCTCAAGCCCGGCGCTTCGCTCGGGCTGCGCGCGACGCTGCTCGGGCTTGCGGCCGGCAGCATGTTCGCGCTCTCCGCGGTCGGTTATCGCGGCGCGATTCTCAGCCTCGGCCTGCCGAACTATCTGATGGCGGCGACCTACACGATGGTGATCGGGCTGGTCGTCCAGGTGGCGCTGCTGTCGCTCTATCTATGGCTGCGCGACCCGGGCGTCATTCGTGCCATCATCCGGCATTGGCGGCCCTCGATGCTGGCGGGCTTCCTGGGTGCACTCGCCTCGCAATTCTGGTTTCTCGCCTTCGCGCTGGCGACCGCCGCGAGCGTGCGCACGCTCGCCCTGGTCGAGGTGCTGTTCGCGCAGGCGATCTCGACGTTGGTGTTCAAGCAGGCCACGACGTCGCGCGAGGCGGCCGGGATCGTGCTGATCGTGCTCGGGGTGGCGCTGCTGGTCTGGACGTATTGACGCGGGCGCGAGCTTCAGTTCCGCTCGTCAGGCAGCACGGGCAGGGGATGGAACTCGATTCCCTCCTCGTGCAGCTCCTTGGCGTCCTTGAGCGACGCCTCGCCATAGATCGAGCGCGGGTCGGTCTCGCCGTAGTGCATCTTGCGCGCTTCCTCGGGGAACTTCGGGCCGACGTAGTCAGAATTCTTGACGAGGTGCTCGCGCAGCTCTTTGAGCTTCTGGCGGAGCTCGCGTTCCGGCGGCGACATCATGGCGACCGGCGCATTGCTTTCAGGGGCAGGGGCTTCGGTGGGCACAACCGGCGCAGGCGCGGCGCCGCGCTTCCTGGTGCCGGCGAGCTTCGGCGCCATGATCGCCTTGTCGACCTTGGTGTCACCGCAGGCCGGGCAGGCGACAAGCCCGCGCTTGGCCTGCTTGTCGTAGGCCGCCGAATTGGGAAACCAGCTCTCGAAGGTATGGCCCTTCGCGCAAGCGAGCGCGTAGCGGATCATCGTTCTGCTCCGACCGCCTTGAACGGCACCGGCTCCGCCAAGGGCTCCACGATCTCGAACCGGCGACCGTGCCGGAGCGAGGGAACGCGCCCGCGCGCGGCCGCAACTTCTGCGGGATCGACCTTGGCCATCACGATCCCTGGTTCGATATTACCTTCCGCCAGGATACGGCCCCAGGGGTCAACGACCAGTGAATGGCCGAAGGTTGAGCGTCCGTTCTCGTGCGGGCCACCCTGGGCGGCAGCGAAAACAAAACAGCCGTTCTCGATGGCCCGCGCCCGGATCAGCACATGCCAGTGGGCCTCGCCGGTCTGTTTGGTAAACGCGGCCGGTATCGAGATGAAGGAGGCACCGGCTTCCGCCAGCGCTCGATAGAGCGCGGGGAACCGCAGGTCGTAGCAGATCGTCAAGCCGAGCCGGCCCCACGGCAGATCGGCCGCAACCGCGCTCTCGCCCGGCCGGAAGCTGTTGGACTCGCGATAGCTTTCGCCGCCGGCGAGATCGACGTCGAACATGTGGATCTTGTCATAGCGCGCCACGATCTCGCCGGTGGGATCGATCAGGAACGAGCGGTTGGCGGCGCGATCGGGCGAAACCTTGATGGCGAGCGAGCCGATATGCAGCCAGATCCCGAGCGCGCGCGCGAGCTCCCGCAGTCGCGCGAGGCTTGCATCGCTCTCCTCCGGAACGACGGTGGCCAGCATCCGCTCGCGCCGGATGTCCATGATGTTGGTCATCTCCGGCGTCTGCACATAGTCGGCCCCGGAAGCCTTGGCCTCGCCGATCAGCTTGACGGCGGTGTCGAGATTGGCCGCCGGCGTGAGGCCCGAACGCATCTGGACGAGGCCGACGGTAAAGGTCGCTGGCGTGCTCATGCGGATGATCCCCCCTGC
Source organism: Xanthobacteraceae bacterium (assembly GCA_036845065.1). Lineage (GTDB taxonomy): Bacteria > Pseudomonadota > Alphaproteobacteria > Rhizobiales > Xanthobacteraceae > VAZQ01. Next base: position 4,429 of record DAIUEP010000082.1, read on the forward strand.
GTGATGCCCTCGGCGGCGAGCAGCGCGTCGAGCCTGCCGTCGCGATTGAGCGCGTGCAGATCGTCGGAGCCGCCGACGTGGGTCGAGCCGATGAAGATCTGCGGCACGGTCATAAGCCCGTTGGCACGCTCGATCATCTTGCTCCGTCCCTCCGGATCGCCGCTCACGTCGATCTCCACGAATACGATCCCCTTGCGGGTGAGCAGCGCCTTGGCCGAATGGCAGTAACCGCAGTAGCGGGTGGTGTAGATCTCGACCTGTGCCATCGCTGCGAGCGTCGTCAATTCCGGGGCTCCCTTTATATGGGAGGGCGTGCCGCCGCCACAACCCGCGCGAACGCCAGGACGTCCACGTGGGCGGCGCCGGCCCGCAGCAGGACCCGTGCACAGGCGTCGACCGTCGCCCCGGTGGTGATCACGTCGTCGACCAGGATCAGGCGCCGGCCCTCGACCGCCGCCTTGCCGGACGGGCTCACGCGGAACGCACCCTGCACGTTGAGCGCGCGCGCCGATTGGGAGAGGCCGACCTGCTGGGGCGTTGCCTTCACGCGCTTGAGTGCGCCGAAGACGACCGGCACGCCGCAGGCCTTCGCGATCGCCTCCGCCAGCAGGGCCGATTGGTTGAAGCGCCGCGCCCAGTGCCTGCGCCAGTGCAACGGCACCGGAATGATGGCGTCGGCGTCCGTGGTGAGCGGACGGCCAGCCATTGCCATCCAGCGGCCCATCATGGGCGCGAGATCGAGCCGATCGCCATACTTGAGCGCGTGCACGAGCGCGCGCGCCACGTCGTCGAAGCGCACCGCCGCCCGCGCCCGCCGGTAGGTGGGCGGATCGGCGATCGCCTCCATCGAGAGGACACCGGGACCCGGGTCATACGGAAACGGGATGCCGAGCCGCTCGCAATAGGGCGGTGCGATGAATGAAACCTTGGACCAGCACGCCGGGCAAAGACCGTCACTGCCGACCGGCTCGCGGCAGGAGGCGCAGAGCTGCGGCAGCGCCACATCGACCGCGACGCCAAAGGCGGCGCGTAGCGCGCCGGCGAGGCGACCGCGCCGCGCCGGCTGGACCTTCGCGAAGGCGATGCCGTCCTGCATGGTGCAACCGTATCGCTCCCTGGCAATGCCCTCAACTTGTCCGGGGAGGAAGGCTATGAAGGCACGATGGCTGACAGCCCCATCCTGTTCGATCGTGCGCTGCTGCGCCGCCGCCGGCGCCGGGCCCTGGCGCTCGGGCCTTGCGGCTTCCTGCTCGAACGGGTGGCGGAGGATGCGGCCGATCGGCTGGCCACGGTGCTGCGACAGTTTGATCTCGCGCTCGATCTCGGGACCCCCGGCGACTCGCTGCGGCGTGCGCTGGCGGCGAGCGGCAAGGTCGGGACGATCATCGCGGCCGACGCGCTCGCCGATCGTGCGAGCCGCGACGACGGCACTGCGGCCCTGATGGTGGCGTGCGACGAGGAGGCGCTGCCATGTCGTGATGCCTCGCTCGATCTTGTGGTGTCGGCCTTGTCGCTGCAGTTCGTCAACGACCTGCCCGGCACGCTGGTGCAGATCAGGCGCGCACTCAAGCCGGATGGGTTGTTCCTGGCGGCGCTCGTTGGCGGCGATACGCTCAGCGAGCTGCGCCAGGCCTTCGCAATCGCCGAAGCCGAAATCGATAACGGCGTCTCGCCACGCGTTGCGCCGTTTGCCGATGTGCGCGAGCTGGGCTCACTGCTGCAACGGGCGGGCTTTGCGCTGCCGGTGACCGATGTGGACCGGCTCATCGTGCGCTACGCCTCGCCGCTCGCGCTGATGCATGACCTGCGCCGGATGGGCGCCACCAATGTGCTGGTCGAGCGCAGCCGTCGGCCGCTCAAGCGGGCGGTGTTGGCGCGGATGCTGGAGAGCTATGGCGCGCGCTTTGCGGACGCGGATGGCCGCATCCGGGCCACGGTCGAGATCCTGTGGCTCGCCGGCTGGGCGCCGCATGAAAGCCAACAGCAGCCGCTCAAGCCGGGCTCGGCAACAAGACGGCTTGCGGACGCGCTCGGCACGCAGGAGCTGTCGGCGGGGGACAAGGCGGGACCGGACGATGGCGGTCAGTGATCCCGGCGTTCGCTCATACGTTTCGCTCATAACAATGTCGTCAGGTGCGAGATCAGCGGCAGGTCGGCCGGCGGCATCGGATAGTCGCGCAGCTTGTTCGGCCGGACCCAGGTCAGCCGTTGGCCTTCCTGCGCCTGAACGTTTCCCTCCCAGCGCCGGCAAACGTAGAGCGGCATCAGGAGATGGAAATCCGCATAGGCGTGACTCGCGAACGTGAGCGGCGCCAGGCACGCCTCCTTCACCGTGATCCCAAGCTCCTCCTTCAACTCACGGATCAGGCTCGCCTCGGGCGTCTCGCCCGCTTCGACCTTGCCGCCGGGGAACTCCCACAGGCCGGCCATCGATCGCCCGGCCGGCCGCTCGGCGATGAGCACGCGCCCGTCCGCATCGATGAGAGCGCAAGCGGCAACGAGGACGAGCTTGAGGCTCACGGCTCTGCATTCGAATGGTTGCGCGGGGGCGGCATGGGCTGCCGCCGCCCCTCGGGCATAAAGGGCTCGTCAAGGTATTCGTCGAGCTTGGCGAACCAGGCCACGATATCGAATGGCGTTTCGATCGGCTCCAACAGAACGCCGCGTCCGACTCGTCGCACCCGCACTTCCTTTCCGGGCATGTGGAATGCCGTCGGCAGGCGCACAGCCTGGCCGCGCCCATGTTTGAACAGCTTGGCGGTCCCGGTTTCAGACATTGGCAGAGCCTGAAGTTGCTAAATACCGAGGATACATATCATCCGGAGCTTCAGCGGAAAAATCGACCTGGACCTACCTCTATCGCGCCGTGCAGAGGCGCTATGGATGCAAGGGATAATTGCGGGGGGCATGGGGCATGATGACCAGGGTATTGGGCGTTGCCTGTCTGCTGCTGATCGCCTGCTGTGCCGAAGCTGCGGCCCGTTGCTCGGTTCCGCGTATTGCCACGTTCAACAATCAGACTGGTGACGGCCATATGACTGTCAGTAGCGGGGCGCCATGCAGCATCAAGCTGAAGCACTCGCGGGGGCCGACCTACGGCGCCCATATTGTCCAGCGCGCCTCGAACGGCACGGTCGCTGTCGATGGCAGCAATCGCATCGTCTACCGGTCGCGCCCGGGCTATGTCGGGAGCGATTCATTCACTTATGCGCGCACCGGCGAGAGCAGGGTCGGCGATGCGGTGACACGCACGGTTCGAATTCGCGTGACCGTCACGCCGTGATGGGTCTCTAAGAGATTGTTCTGAGTGGGAGGAGGTCATGATGACGGTGAAGACTTTAGGATTGAAGACGTTAGGATTCACGTGTCTGATATTGTTCGCACTGTGCATCGAAGCCGCCGCGCGGTGTTCTGCTCCAGCCGTCCAGTTATACGACAATCAGACGGTTGAGCGGCGCACGGTCAATTCTGGCGGTTCGTGCCGATTGCGCTTCGGACGATCGTTGGGGCCTATGTACAGCGTTGAAATTCCGCAACGGCCCAGCAACGGGACGGTGCAAATTGGTGAACTCCATAGTGTCATCTACACGGCGCGTCGCGGTTTCGTCGGCAGTGACACATTCATTTATGCACGGCGTGGCTCCACACACGGCGGGACGCCTACTACGCGTTCGGTGCGCGTTCTGGTGACCGTCACGCCGTGATGGCTCACGACCGATAATCGCCGTTGATAGCCACGTATTCTTTCGTGAGATCGCAGGTCAGCACGCGGTCGCGGCCGCGGCCGAGCCCAAGCGCGACCTTGAGCGAGATCGTCTGCTCCTTCATGGCGGCCGAGACCTTGGCCTCGTCGTAGGCGGGATCGCGCATGCCTTTGTGGGCGACCCTTATGCCGCCGAACCAGATCGCGAGCTTGTCGCGATCGGCGGGCTCGCCCGCTTTTCCCACCGCCATGACGACGCGGCCCCAGTTGGCGTCCTCGCCGGCGATCGCGGTCTTGACCAACGGAGAGTTCGCGATCGACATCGCGATCCGGCGCGCCGACGTTTTCGAGATCGCGCCTTCAACGACGATCTCCACCAGCTTGCGGGCGCCTTCGCCGTCGCGCGCGACCTGCTCGGCCAGATTGGCGAGCACGGCCGTGAACGCGCGCCGGAAGTCCTTGAGGCGAGGGTCGCCCGCCTTGGCGATCCGTGGCGCGCCGCGCGCGGCGGCCGTGCCGGTCGCGAACGCCAGCAAGGTGTCGGACGTCGAGGTATCGCCGTCGATGGTGACGGCGTTGAACGTGTCGGCGACTGTGTCCCTGAGCAGGCGCTGCAAGGCCGCCGCCGCAATGGGCGCGTCGGTGAACACGAACGACAGCATGGTCGCCATGTCGGGCGCGATCATGCCGGCGCCCTTGGCGATGCCGTTGATCGTGACGGTCGTCTTGCCGATCCGGGCTTGGGCGGTTGCGACCTTGGGAAAGGTGTCGGTGGTCATGATCGCCTTGGCGGCGTCGAGCCAGCCTTCGCTCTTGCCGTTGGCGACGAGCCCCGCCATCACGCCATCGAAGGCGCCGGCATTGAGCGGCTCGCCGATCACGCCGGTCGAGGCCAGGTAGACCTCGCCCGGCCGGCAGCCTACCGCCTTGGCGGCGAGGCGGGCGGTGAACTGGCAGGCCTCCCGCCCGGTCTTGCCGGTGAACGCATTGGCGTTGCCGGAATTGACCACCAGCGCGCGGGCGGAACGCAATTTCAGATTCTGGCGGCACCAGTCGACCGGGGCGGACGCACATTTGGATTGGGTGAACACACCCGCCACCGCCGTGCCCGGCGCGAGCTGCACGAGCAGCACATCGGTGCGATCGCGATAGCGGATGCCGGCTGCGGCGGTAGCCAGCCGCACCCCGTCGATGGCGGGCATGTCGGGAACGGTTTTCGGCGCGAGCGGGGAAATTGTAGTCACAGCCAATTCTCCGACGTCATGCCCGCGCTCGCAGCCAAGCTTGCGCAGGCTGCGTAAACTTGCCTGTCGCGGGCATCCACGTCTTAAGACGCGACCACGACATAAAAGACGTGGATGGCCGGGACAATAGCGCGTTTACGCGCGTCTTCGACGCGCTGTGCCCGGCCATGACGTCGAGAGGTCCGCGCTAGCTTGTGCTACCCTCTACTTCTTCGCGGGAGCCGGCGGGGTAGCCGGGGTGGCGGGCTTGTCGAGACGCTCGATTTTCGCGGTCTCGCGCAGCTGGGTCACCAGCTCGGTCTGGGCCTTGCGCATCACAAAGGCCTCGATCCGTTCCTTCAGCTGCTCGAACGTGGGCGGTTGCCGATTGCGCTTCTCTTCGAGCTTGATGATATGCCAGCCGAATTGCGTCTTGACCGGATTGGAGGTCTGCCCCGGATACATCTTGAAAGCGACGTCCGCGAACTCCGGCACCAGCTCGGACTTGCCCATGAAGTCGAGGTCGCCTCCGTTCGCCGCCGAGCCCGGGTCCTTGGACTTTTCCTTGGCGACGACCGCGAAGTCGGCGCCGCCCTTGAGCTGCTCGACAACCGCCTTGGCCTCGTCCTCGGTCTCGAGCAGGATGTGGCGCGCCCGCACTTCTTCCTCGGAGCTCGCGTTCTTGATTGCGTCGTCGTAGACCTTGCGCATCTCCTCGTCGGTCGCGGCTTCCTTGGAGCGTTGCTGCAGCAGGGCGCCCATCAGGAGCTTGTTGCGCAAGAAGGCCTGCCGCCGCTTGAAGTCGGCGCCGTCAGCGAGGTTCTTCTTCTCGGCGGCCTGCGAAACCAGGATGACATCGGTAAGGTAGGCGATGAGCTGCTCGCGCTTGACGTCGGGCGGCGCTCCACGCAACTCGTTCGAGAAGTCCTCTTCCGCAAATGCAAGATCGCTTTGCCGGATATCGACGCCATTCACGCGCGCGATGACGGTGTCACTCGGGTCCGCTCCGGCCGGCTGGGAGGAGGACTCCTTGGTGCACCCGCTCACCACCGGCAGGACCAGAAGCGCGAGCACGGCGATCGCCGCCACCGTTGGCCGGAGCTGGCGAGTTGGCGCAAGCCCGGTGCGCGGGGTGGGAAGGAGCTTCGAGGCTGTCATGACGCGTTCCTTGGGTCTCGCGGTCCTTGGGTCTTGGCGACCGCCGGCGGCGGAGCGCCCCGGACAGTCGCGCAATCGCTCCCCGTTTGCAATGGCCGTCATAATGGCCGACTTTGGCCAGAACGTGGGAGGGGATCGCTAATTGACAAGGATGTGACCCCCTCCTATGTGTCCGAGAGGTTGGCCGTTCCGGCTTTGGGCCGCCGATTGCACGACGGAAACTCAATAAAGACGCGGTATTTCATACCGCGACCGCGAAATGACTGTGCGCATGCGCCGCCGCGACCAAGATCGGCATGATCCCACCGCCGGCGTGCCAGCACGATCAAAGTCTGGTAGTTTGGCCGGCAGGCCTCCAGCAAAAGGATCTCTGGGATGATCGGCGCGCTCGCCCGTAAGCTATTCGGCTCTTCCAACGAGCGCCGCATCAAGGCTTATCTGCCTCGTGTTGCCGAGATCAACGCGCTGGAGAAGGAGCTTGAGGCCCTCTCCGATGCGGCGTTGCGCGCCCGTTCCGAGGACTTCAAGAAGCAGCTCGCCGACGGCAAGTCCCTCGACGACATCCTGGTGCCGGCATTCGCGACCTGCCGCGAAGCCGCCAAGCGCACGCTCGGCCAGCGCCATTTCGACGTCCAACTGATCGGCGGGATGATCCTGCACGAAGGCCGGATCTCCGAAATGAAGACCGGCGAAGGCAAGACCCTGGTCGCGACCCTTCCGGTCTATCTCAATGCGCTTGCCGGGCGCGGCGTCCATGTCGTCACGGTCAACGACTATCTCGCCAAGCGCGACGCGGAGTGGATGGGCCAGATCTACGGTTTTCTCGGCCTCTCGGTCGGCATCATCGTGCACGGCCTCGACGACGAGCAGCGCAAGAAGGCCTACGACTGCGACGTCACCTATGGCACCAACAACGAGCTCGGCTTCGACTACCTGCGCGACAACATGAAGTACCGCATGGAGGACATGGTCCAGCGCGGGCATATCTACGCCATCGTGGACGAGGTCGACTCGATCCTGGTGGACGAAGCGCGCACTCCGCTGATCATTTCCGGCCCGCTCGACGACCGCTCGGAGTTCTACAACACCATCGACGCCTACATCCCCAGGCTCGACAAGGCCGACTTCGAGGTCGACGAGAAGCAGCGCACCGTCACCCTGACCGAAGCCGGCATGGAAAAGTTGGAGCAGACGCTGCGCAACGACGGCCTGCTCAAGGGCGAGCATCTCTACGACGTCGAGAACGTCTCGACCGTCCATCACGTCAACCAGGGGCTGCGCGCCCACAAGCTGTTCCATCGCGACAAGGACTACATCGTGCGCAACGGCGAGGTCGTCATCATCGACGAGTTCACCGGCCGCATGATGCCCGGCCGCCGCTACTCGGAAGGGCTGCATCAGGCACTCGAGGCCAAGGAGCATCAGCCGATCCAGCCGGAGAACCAGACGCTCGCCTCGATCACGTTCCAGAACTACTTCCGCATGTACGAGAAGCTCGCCGGCATGACCGGCACGGCGCTCACCGAGGCGGATGAGTTCCTCGACATCTACAACCTCGAGGTGCTCGAGGTTCCGACCAACATGCCGATGGTCCGCATCGACGACGACGACGAGGTCTATCGCACGGCGGCCGAGAAATATCGCGCCATCATGACGCTGATCGACGACTGCAAGGAGCGCGGTCAGCCGGTCCTGGTCGGTACCACCTCGATCGAGAAATCGGAGCAGCTTGCGGAAATGCTGCGCCAGAAGGGCTGGGAGCAGCACGATTTCTCGGACCCGAACGCGTTCGCGGCGCTCTATTCCGGTGACGACGGTGCCACCAAGGTCAAGGTCTTTGCCATCCTGAACGCGCGCTACCACGAGCAGGAGGCCTACATCATCTCGCAGGCCGGCGTGCCCGGTGCCGTCACCATTGCGACCAACATGGCCGGTCGCGGCACCGACATTCAGCTTGGCGGCAACCTCGACATGCGCGTGCGCCAGGAGCTCAAGGACGTGCCTGAGGGCGGTGATCGCGACGCGCGCATCGCCGACATCCGCGTCCAGATCGCGCGCCTCAAGGACAAGGCGCTGAAGGCCGGCGGCCTGTTCGTGCTCGGCACCGAGCGCCACGAGAGCCGGCGCATCGACAACCAGCTACGTGGCCGATCCGGCCGCCAGGGCGACCCCGGCCATTCCAAGTTCTTCCTGTCGCTCGAAGACGATCTCATGCGCATCTTCGGCTCCGATCGGCTCGACAGCATGCTGCAGCGGTTCGGGTTGAAGGAGGACGAGGCGATCGTTCATTCCTGGGTCAACAAGGCGCTTGAGAAGGCTCAGCAGAAGGTCGAGGCGCGCAACTTCGACATTCGCAAGAACCTGCTCAAGTTCGACAACGTGATGAACGACCAGCGCAAGGTCATCTTCGACCAGCGCGTCGAATGGATGCGCCAGGAGAACTCGGCGGAGATCGTCACCGACATGCGCCATGCGGTGATCGATGACCTGGTGAGCAAGCATGTCCCCGAGAACGCCTACCCCGAGCAGTGGGATACGGCGGGGCTCAAGGAAGAGCTCAAGCGCGTGCTTAATCTCGATCTCCCGGTTGATGCCTGGGCGAAAGAGGAAGGCATCGCCGACGAAGAGCTGATCTCGCGCATCGAGCGGCGCTCCGACGAGCACATGGCCTCCAAGGTCGCCCAATGGGGCGCCGATCTCATGCGCCAGGTCGAGAAGACAGTCCTGCTGCAGATACTCGATCACCTGTGGCGCGAGCATCTCGTCATGCTCGACCACCTGCGTCAGGTGATCGGGCTGCGCGGCTATGGCCAGCGCGATCCGCTCAACGAGTACAAGGCGGAATCGTACAATCTGTTCGAGGCCATGAGCCAGAGCTTGCGCGAGGCGGTCACCGGGCAGCTGATGCGAATTGAGATCGTGACCCAGCCTCCGCCCGAGGAACTGCCCTACATGGAGGCGCACAAGGTCGATCCAAGCACCGGCGAGGATGAGATGGCGTTCGCCAACGCGCCGCTGGCACCGGCTTTCGCCGGCAACGGCAATGGTGCGCGCGATGAGCGCAACCCGCGCGATCCGACCAGCTGGGGCAAGGTCGGCCGCAACGAAGTCTGTCCGTGCGGGTCGGGCAAGAAATACAAGCATTGCCACGGCCGCTTCGCGTAGCGGCGAGCGGGCGATCAGGCCTCTTGATTCGTGGCCCCTGTCAAAAGACGAGAATGGCCGGGACAAGCCCGGCCATGACGTTGAGAGCGAGTGATTGCTCGAGGGCTGGTATCAGGTCTCAAAGATCGCGCCGCGCCGCAGCGTCGCGCCTCTGCCGGCGCTACTGGAACGAGCCCCAGCGACTGTCGAACGAGCCGGTCGGCACTGTCGGCTGGGCGCCGTTGAGCAGCCCGGCGCTGCTGGCGGGCCGGCGCTCCGGCGTGACCGCTTTGGCTTCCTGACCGGCGTCCTGCTTGACCTCTGACTTCGCCTCCTGCGGCGGAGCCTTGGCGGCGGCGGCCGGGCGGATCGCCCCCGCATTGGATGTCGTGGTGCTGGTCGTCGCAATTGCCGTGCTCTTGGGCGCCGGCTCGACCTTGGCCTTCGGCGCAGTCGCGGCGGTCTGCGTCGACTTTGGTTGCGACTTCTTCTTTTGCGCAGGCGTGGGCTCGGGTGCCGGGTCCGATCCCTTCAAGCCGACAAAGCGTGACACGCGATCGAGCATGCCCTCGGAGCTCGATGGCTCTGCGTTGTTCGATGCGAACAGACCTCCGAAGAGATTGCCGGACGAGCCGGCGGCATCGCCTGCCGACGCAACGCGGGCCGAGCCAGCGCTCCCGGTTGTTCCAGCCTCGGGGTCGCGTGGCGGCACGGCATGCGCCGGAATCGTGCCCGGCAGCGAAACCCCCGGCGATCGGATGACACCCGACGCGTCGGTGTAGGGTTTCTGGAAGGCGGCCATGAAGGTCGGATGCATGCCGCCGTCGGTGCGGGTTACAACCGGAACGGTCGGCGTGCCCTTGCTCACATACTCGGCCATCTGGCGCTCGTCGCGCTTGGTCTTTTCGGCGACGGCGGTGACCACGTCCGGGCTCACCTGATAGGGCGGGCACGCGCCCGCCGGCGTGAATTTGCCGTTGGTCTCGGCATCGAATACGTAGCGCTTGTCGCAGACGTCGACCTTCGGCTCGCGCCGCGTCACTTCGAAATGGTCGTTGCCCTGCTTGAGCATCTTCCAGAACGGCATGTGCGGCGAGTTGCGGTGCTTCGCCATGTTGAGCGCCGTCATCCGGAACGGATAGGCCTGGATCTGGAAGGAGCGCTGGCCGCCGAAGAATGATTCGCGCGCGAGCGCGTAGATCTCCGCGATCTGCTCGTCGGTCATGGCGTAGCAGCCGGCCGAGGAGCAGTCGCCATGGATCATCAGGAATGCGCCGGTGCGTCCGTTCGCCTTATCGTAGGCGTTCGGGAATCCCATGTTGATCGCGAGGTAGTAGCTTGAGTTCGGATTCATCAAGCCAGGCGTGATCGTGTAGAAGCCTTCCGGCGCCTGACGGTCGCCTTGTTTGACCTTCGGCCCCAGCTCGCCCGACCAGCGGCAGATCGGATAAGTCTTGAGCAGCTGGAACTTGCCGTCGCGGTCTTCCTTCCAGACCTCGAGCTCCGACTCTTCCTTGTAGAGCCGCACCAGGATGGGCGACTCCTTGCCCATGTTCAGTCTCTCGACCTCGGCGACCATCTGCGCAGAGAGCGGCTGCAGCGAGCGCAAGCTCGCTCCGGACGGGTTGTCCGTATCGCAGCCTGCAAGCAACAGTGCGGCCGCGATTGCGACGGACGCCAGCAGCGGGCGGATAAGAGGACGATAATTCAACCCGAAACTCCCCGACTGAAGGCCTTCCCCGGGCCTCTAATAGCTCAATCGTAATACTGATGGGGCCTTGGCCGCAAGACGATAGAGCCCCTCAGACTGCCGTTTGAGCATGCGATTAGTGAACGAAAGGTAAATAACGCTTACTGTTTCCTTAACTGTTCCGGCAAAGCCAATTGGCCGCTACCTCCCCAACCCGGGGAGAGAAACGCGACCCACTTACGAACTCGAATCTCACGCTAGGCCAAGACTTTGGAAACTTCGGGGCAGCCTAGTGCCCCGCTTCCGAAGTTCGTGTGTCGTCGCGGCAACCCCTGACACGAACTTCGGAAGCAAGGGGGCACTAGCAAGTCTATGATTCTAGTGCCGCTTTTCGATTTGAAGTTCCTAACCGAGTTGGCGGCAAGCGTTGTAGGAACTTCAAATCGGCGGCACTAGCCGCCGGTGGATAACTCTTCTCGTCCCCGCCGGGCCGGGAATCAGCCATTTTTCGGCCCGCCCCACGTGCCGCATTGCATTCATGAACGCGCTGTGCACCATTAAGGACAAACCCCTCGGGAAGGCACGAAACCTCGTGCGCCCGGCGTCAGGTCGCCCGAGGGTCTTGGGGAAGAGACGAAAGGAGCCTGGTAATGAACTCATCGAGACGATTCTGGTTGAGCACTGTGGCGGCGGTCGGCTTTGCCGCTCTGGTTGCAGCGCCTGCTCAATTGAGCGCTCAAAATACGGTTGCCATCGACAACGACGACATCGGCGGCGTAGTGACCGGCGCGAACGGGCCGGAAGCCGGCGTCTGGGTCATTGCGGAAACGCGCGACCTGCCCACCCGTTACGCCAAGATGGTAGTGACCGATGATCAGGGCCGTTACGTCGTGCCCGATCTTCCGAAGGGCAAATACAAGGTCTGGGTGCGCGGCTACGGGCTCGTTGATTCAGCCAAGGTCGATGCCGAGCCTGGCCAGCAGCTCAACTTGCGCGCGGTGGCGGCGCCGAACGAGAAGGAAGCGGCGAAATACTACCCGGCTGCCTACTGGTACTCGATGTTGAAGATTCCGGCCGCCGATCAGTTCGGTGGCAAGAGCGACATCCCCGCCAACATCAAGCAGATCGACTGGCTCAATCTGATGAAGAACAACGGCTGCGTCGGCTGTCATCAGCTCGGGCAGCTGTCGACGCGCACGTTCCCGCCCGGCCTCGGCGAGTTCTCCTCGCATGCCGAAGCCTGGGTGAAGCGCACGCAGTCCGGCCAGTCCGGTGTGCTGATGGTGAACATCCTGGCGGGCCAGCTCGCTGGCGCGCCGATCAAGTATTTCGCCGACTGGACCCAGCGGATCGAGAAGGGCGAGCTGCCGTCGCAGAAGCCGACCCGCCCGCAGGGCGTCGAGCGCAATATCGTGGTCACCACCTGGGATATGGGCGAGCCGGACCGCTACCTGCACGACCTGATCACGACCGACCGGCGCAATCCGACCGTCAATGGCTACGGCCCTATTCTCGGATCTCCGGAATACTCCACCGACACGCTGCCGCTCCTTGATCCGAAGACCCACAAGGTCACGATGTTCAAGGCGCCGGTGCGCGACGCGAACACGCCGGAAGGGCTTGGACCGGGCCACGCCGCGATGGACAAGATCCTCGGGCCTTCGCCCTATTGGGGCGAGCAGAAGATCTGGGACACCAAGATCAACAACCATAACGCCATGGTCGACGGCAAGGGTCGGTTCTGGCTGGCCGCGGCGATCCGCGACTCGAAGAACCCGGCCTTCTGCCAGAAGGGCTCGGACCATCCGTCGGCCAAGCTCACGCCGCTGGAGTCGACGCATCGTGCGCTGACGATCCTCGATCCGAAGACGATGAAGTACACCTTCGTCGACACCTGCTTCCAGACCCATCACCTGAACTTCGCCTACGACGCCAACGACACGTTGTGGACCTCGAGCGGTGGTGGCGGCGGCGTGGTCGGCTGGCTCAACACCAAGATGTTCGACGAGACCGGCGATGCGGCCAAGTCGCAGGGCTGGACTGCGTTGATCCTCGACACCAACGGCGACGGCAAGCGCGGTGAATACACCGAGCCGAACCAGCCGATGGATCCGAGCAAGGACCGGCGCATCGGCCAGGTGTTCTACGCGGTCATGGTGAGCCCGGCCGACGGCTCGGTCTGGGGCACGATCCGCAACAACCCCGGCTCGATCGTTCGCCTCAATCCGGGCAGCAACCCGCCGGAGACCGCGCTCGCCGAACAGTTCAATGTCCCGATGCCGGGCTTCGGACCGCGCGGCGGCGACATCGACTCGAAGGGCGTGGTGTGGGTCTCGCTGGCCAGCGGCCACATCGGCAGCTTCGACCGCAGCCTGTGCAAGGCCCCGCTCAACGGGCCGCAGGCCACCGGCAACCACTGCCCCGAGGGCTGGAAGTTCTACAAATATCCGGGCCCGGGCTTCGAAGGTCTCGGCGATAACAGTGTCGAGTCGAGCTACTACAGCTGGGTCGACCAGCACGACACGCTTGGGCTCGGCAAGGACGTTCCGATGTCGACCGCCAACTTGATGGACGGCATCGCGGCGCTCGGCAAGGACGGCAAGATGGTCTCGCTGAAAGTGCCGTATCCGCTCGGCTTCTTCGCCAAGGGGTTCGACGGCCGCATCGACGATCCCAACGCCGGCTGGAAAGGCCGCGGCCTCTGGGTGTCGAGCGGCGATCGCACCCCGTGGTTGCAGGAGGGCGGTAAGGGCATGCGGCCGCTGGCGGTGCAGTTCCAGCTCCGTCCTGACCCGCTCGCCAAATAGGGATCAGGTAAACGGAACGTGACGCCCCGTAGCCGCAGACAGCGGGGTCAAATTGGTGCATAAGAGCGGGACCTGCCCACCGGGCGGGTCCCGTTCTCTGTTGCGGATGGGCCGCGCGGCGCAATGCGCGACGACGACATGAATCGGAAATCATGAAATCGGAAATCAAGTGAGGAAACTGGAGGAGCATGAGATGAGAATTGCGAAAGGATGGTACCTCGGCGTGGCCGTGGTCGGTTTTGCCGCCGCTTTGGCGATGGTGCCGGCCCAGCTCAGCGCGCAGGTCACCGTAGCGATCGACGCCGATGACATCGGCGGCGTGGTCACCGGTGCGAGCGGGCCTGAGGCCGGCGTGTGGGTGATCGCCGAGACCCACGACCTCGGCACTCGGATGTCCAAGATGGTCGTCACCGACGATCAGGGCCGCTATGTGATCCCCGACCTGCCGAAGGCGAAGTACAAGGTCTGGGTGCGCGGCTACGGGCTTGTCGATTCCGCCAAGGTCGACAGCGAGCCGGGCAAGCAGCTCAACCTGACCGCCGTGAAGGCGCCG